>JAQWSQ010000074.1 GCA_029243145.1 Planctomycetaceae bacterium
GCACATTGAGACATTTTACAATACCGAACGAATCCACCAGACGTTAAACTATTTGACGCCTGAAGAGTTCGAGAGAACCTACGCAGCCAGGCTGGCTGCGTGAATGAAAGATTTGTTCTCCGCCATTGTTGGTCTACCGCAACTTAAGCAGCCAGCATCGCCTCATCTCAGGAAAATTGCACTTGTTCAAACTACCGTGTCGTCGTAACATGATAACAAGACTAAAGTTCGGTTCTCTTTGGGTTCTTCTTTCGACACACTTTCAATATGGGATTACCTGAAATGAGTTCAGGCTTGCCCGATTCGCACGGATCGCGTTTTGACTTCTCCGATACCAATTCCACGAGCCGATTCATGTCCGCTGACTCCGGTTCTGATTCTCTCGATGACGCCATCAAACGGACTCAACGATATCTCATTGAGCGTCAGCATGGCGAAGGGAATTGGGTGGGTGAACTTCAAGGAGACACGATCCTCGAATCCGAGTACATGTTGCTATTGGTCTGGTTGGAAAAAGAGAGCGAACCGGTCTTCCAACAGTGTGCCAATTACATCCTCGATCAACAAAATGACGATGGCGGTTGGTCGCTTTATCCCGGCGGTCCATTGGAAATTAGTTCGTCCGTCAAAGCGTACTTCGCTCTCAAGATTGCCGAGCACGATCCAAACTCTGAATACATGGTCCGTGCAAAGGAGGCCATTCTTGCCGCAGGTGGAGCGGAAACAGTCAATAGTTTCACGCGGTATTACCTCGCGCTGTTGGGAGTCATCGGCTATCATCAAGTCCCCGCTGTTCCGCCAGAGTTAATGCTGCTGCCGAGTTGGATGCCGTTCAACATCTACGAGATGTCGTCTTGGTCGCGAACGATTATTGTCCCTTTATCATTGTTATGGCATTACAAGCCTCATCGAGAATTGCCGGCAGAGTGGCGAATCGACGAACTGTTTCATGACGGCCCCGAGAACCTTCCCGTCTCGATGCCTCCGTCTAAAGTTGTCGATGAATTTAAAAAACCCACATGGATCAATTGGCATAAGTTCTTTGCTAGGGTTGATCGTTGTTTGAAATTCTGTGATCGCATCGGTCTGAAACCGTTTCGGAAAACAGCCGTCAATAGGGCTGAGGAATGGATGCTCAAGCATTTTGAAAAGTCGGACGGCATGGGAGCCATCTTCCCCCCGATCATCTGGTCGGTCGTTGGATTGCGGTGTCTGGGCTATGATATGGATTCTCCTGAAGTCACTGCTCAATTGCAGGAATTGGAAAAACTCTCCATCACTGACGGCGATCGCACTCGGCTGCAACCCTGTCAGTCACCGGTTTGGGATACCTCCATCACCACGATTGCGATGCGCGAGTCGGGACTCTCTGCCGAGCACCCCGTCTTACGAAAAGCGGTCCGTTGGTTGCTGTCGAAAGAAGTGAAAGAGAAGGGGGACTGGTCACTCCGTTCGCCTCAACAATCGCCCGGCGGTTGGTATTTTGAATTCAATAACGAGTTCTATCCCGACGTGGATGACTCGATCATGGTGACGATGGCGCTCTGGAGATGTTTGCCACATGAACCGGGACAACGCTATCAAGTGCAATGGCTCGAACAGGGTTGGTCACCACATGAAGCCGATAATGACGCGGTGGCTGTTGTTACGGGAACCGCCCATCACAATCTGGCTGCCGTGGATGATGTCGATCTGACGGCGGCATCATTGCCGGCAATGAAACGGGCCATTGATTGGGTGTTGTGTATGCAGAACAGTGACGGAGGTTGGGGAGCTTTCGACCGCGATAACACACGCGAACTCTTCACAAAAGTTCCGTTCGCCGATCACAACGCAATGATCGATCCTAGTTGGGCCGATATCTCTGCGCGAGTGCTTGAAATGCTTGCCCTTGTTGATTGGGATCGCCGTCATCCGTCAATCGAAAAAGCTCTGCAGTATATTTGGTCGGAGCAGGAAGAGGACGGAGCCTGGTTTGGTCGTTGGGGCGTCAATTATATCTATGGAACTTGGCAAGTCTTGGTCGGATTGACTGATCTTGGTATCTCCGCAGACGATCCCCGCATTCAAAAAGGAGCACAATGGCTTGTCGCTCATCAGCAAGAGAATGGGGGTTGGGGTGAAACGGCACGCAGTTATGATGACCCTTCTCTGCGAGGGCAAGGACCAACAACCGCGTCACAAACCGCCTGGGCCTTATTGGGATTGATGGCGGCGGGACGTGCTGATTCTGATGCTGTTCGACGTGGTGTCGAATATTTGACAAACACTCAAAATGAAGATGGTTCGTGGGACGAGCCTTGGTACACCGGCACAGGTTTTCCGAAAGTCTTCTATCTGAAATACCACTATTATTGCCTGACGTTTCCCTTGTGGGCTTTGGGGAAATACCGTCAAGCTTTGAAGAATTCTGTGGGTGACTGATTTGGCACTCGGGGAATATCGTTCCCTCTGTGACTGCCCCTCATTCCCGAACACTCAACAGCCGTTTCAAGATGTCAAGATTCGGAGATTCGGGGACACACCTTGACCGAATCTTGACCGAATCTTGACCAAATGTTGAATCAAATGTTGCCGAATCTTGATTCCAAATCTTCCATACTCTTGAGCAAGTTGTTGACTCTCATCGGTTTACGTGAATTGCCTCGTTTTGGCGTAATGCCACTTTTTGTGTGGACGTACCTTCCACGCCACGCGAGTTCGCTTCCTTTCTCACGTTATGCCGGTCGTCTTTCATCAACACGCTAACTCGCTATTTGAGCCGCCAGCGCGAGCATGCTCACCCCGCGTTGCGGTGAGAGCATGGCACCCGACTCTTATATACCGGTTGTATTGACGTTCTAATTGCCAAAGATCGTATTCGCCGTCAGGCGAACCACGAACGCTAACTCTGGTAGATCCGTGTTGGCAAGGTCAGTTTGAGCCGATCAACTTTTTGACGCAAAGACGCAGAGAGGCAATAGAATCGCAAAGAGAAAAAGTGATCGTAGCTGCGTTCGCAAGAACGCAGAGGACGCAGAGAAGTTACAGTGTGGTTGGCTGGGGCGAACATCGTGAGCCATCCAGAAAATGGGGGTGGGGGTGTTTGTCTCAGCCGGCGTTTTGTTGGGCAAACATTGCCATTGCAGCGACGAAGAAACACATCGAAAACACGAGTGCCATCAATGTTTGGACGGGTGGATATCTCCACCTAAGTTGAAAGGCGTCGTCGGTCTTGTCTCGATCTGCCGAGACAAACGGTTCGGGCATTGTATTCTGATCGTCATCGCTCCAAGTCAATCGAGATTGCCAATAGACCCAGCCAATCATCAGGGACAACAACGCTGCTGCGAGAGTTGCCCACCAAGGCAAAAAACCTTCGAGTGCTGCGGCATCAGCCGCCGCGTCGGTGTCCATGTTCAGAACCACACTGACTGCGAGTGAATTGTTGAGAAAATGAGCCAGCATCGGGGTCCAGATACTACGCGACGCTAAGTAACTCACATGAATGGCCACGGAAAGTGGCAGTAACGCAATGATATGGACGGGGTGAAGATGAACGGCAGCAAAGAGAATTGTTGTCAAACCAACACCCACAAACACTCCATGTCGGGCCACCAATCCGCGACCAATCAACACACGAAATAACAACTCTTCCGAAACAGCAGGACAGACAGCAATCAACAGATAAACCAACCAGTGAGGCATGCCGGCAATCACTTCGCCGATTGATTCCATGATGTTGAGTTCGTCCATGCCGCGTATTGAAGGTATTTGTTCTGCCAACATCTCCCAACCCACTCCCGCGTACATCCCCAGTTGGCCGCACAACACAGAGAGAGGTAGAACCCACAGAAATGTCAGCAACACATGCCAGGACGATGGGAGTTGCAGCGGGATCGCCCGCCGACGGTGAGAACCCAAACGAATGAGCACGATCCCCAGGATCGTGACAATAAAAGTGCCCATGATGATGCCGAGGTTCAAACCGGCATAGTTGGTCATCAGGAACTTCATAAACTCGGGTTCTCGAAGCTTTCCTTGCAATTGATCTGCGGAAATTCCAGAAGCCGAGGCGTAGACTATCAGAATCACAATCACGGCAATGATTGATCCGATCACCTGAGAAATCATGGCGACGAACGTCCAGCCAACCGATTCGAAAAAGCCAGGTCCCGGTAATCGTTCGAGGGAAACGTACTCGGATTCCTTTTTGTCCTCGTAATATTCAGAGAGAGCTTCGTGCAATGGTTGGGGCTCTTGATCTTCAAATATCGGTGAATCAGGCTCGGTCACAATACGGCCAATCTGGACAATCCAGTGAAGAAAATTGTGTTGAAGACGGGAAATGCTGTAAACTGTTACACGGCACTTTGACGGTGCAACGCTTTGACAGTGCAACTTTAGACGCGTTGTCGGCAGCGGTCAATTACCGAGTTCAACATTCCCCAAAATCAGTCAGCCCTATGGATTCTCGCAGCGTTATTCTGTTCTGTGTCTCTTGCAACGCCCAACGCGTCGTTGCCCCCCCTGATGACGCATGCGCAGAGTGTGGGACACAGCTTTCAGAATTACAACAATCGAGTACGTTGGAAACGGTGCTGTTTCCTGTGGATGGTTCACTCGACGACACGCAAGAGCTTTCATCCGAGAAAGTCCTCAAGCAACTTTTTCAGGAACAAATCTCCGTCTATCAATTTGACTCGCTGCTTGGTGCTGGAGCGATGGGGAAGGTCTATCTGGCCACTCACGAGCATCTGGACCGTAAGTGTGCTGTCAAAATCCTGTCTCCCAAAGTGGTCAAGCGGGACGAAGATTATGTGGCACGATTTCAGAATGAAGGACGGACGGCTGCTGCCTTAGTTCATCCCAACATCGTGACCACTCATGCCATTGGCGAGCATGAGGGATTTCATTTTCTTGAAATGGAGTACATCCCCGGAAAAACATTACGCCAGTTAATCGAGGAAGAAGGGCGATTAACGCCGCTTCGTGCCACGGCATTGACGGCTCAAATCGCCGAGGGACTGGGGCACGCCCATGCCGTCGGAATTATTCACAGTGACTTAAAAGCGGAAAACGTCTTTCTGACATCGCAGGGGATTCCCAAAATTGTCGATTTCGGGCTCGCTAAGCAGGTGAAAATTCACGATGTGACGACGACCACGCAATTGGTCGGTACGCCATATTACATGGCCCCGGAACTTTTTTCTGGTGTTGCTCCTAATAGACAAAGCGATGTGTACGCTCTGGGAGTCTGTTACTTTGCGATGCTCACGGGCGAACTTCCCTATCAAGGTGAGACACTCACCGATGTGAGGAAGTCAATCCTTGATGATCCCCTTCCCTCATTGAGAAAAGCGGCTCCCGAGATGAGTCTCGAAATGGGCGAATGCCTTTCGTTACTGCTGTCAAAAGCTCCATCGAATCGTCCGCGAGACGGTATTGAAGCGACACAATTGTTGCAAGCCGTAATGGGGGGAAGTCGAGATCTGGAATCGCTCATTCAGGAAGCTTTTGGAGGAACAAAAAACATCTCCTGGACTCGTGATGGTCTTAATTACACAATTCGCTTAACACTTCCGGATGGACGCGGTCAAACAGTCTACCTCGAACCAAGCCATCACCGGTCAACCGACCGTTTGTTGCTGATTTATTCGACGTGCTGTCCGGCGGACGCCGAGTTTTACGAACAGGTCTTGAGAATCAATGCGGAATTATCACACGGATCGATTGCGGTTCGTGATATTGATGGGCAGCCGTTCTTTGTGATGGTTGATACTTATCCCCGAGCGACTGTGGATGCGGAAGAAATTCGACGTACCGTTTTGGAACTGGGCTATCACGCTGATGATCTGGAAAAAGAACTGGACGGCAACGACCATCATTAGTTTGCCGCCTTGTGATCTTTTGCGTCATTACCGGATGAATGACCCCTTCCGGTCGGGAAAACTTTATGGCGTTGGGATTGTGAGGATTATTCGGGATACATTGCTTGACGCCGGGAATGAAGCTCGGAAGATCGAAAAAAAACAGGATCGAACCACGAAGAACCTGCGGGTTACGACAGACTGAAGAACCGAGACAGAAGAAACTGAGGCTTGACCCCCTTTTGAGCCGACTGATAGAGTAAGAGTCCAAAATTGAACTGGTCCAACTTGAGTGGACTGAGAATTTACCTGGGAGAGACCCTCCATGTCTAAGCGTGTCTGTTTACTGATGTTGGCTGTCGTTATGGGAGCATTCGTATCGAATGCTCAGCAAGCCTTCGCACAGAAATACGATTTCAATCAAGGGTTTGATGTGATCGCTCCGGCGATTGCCTCGGGAGCCGAGTTGAACGATCAAACCAATTTGTTTGTGATGGAACTCCAATTCCGTCCTATGGGTTTGGTCACTGTTCCGATCACTGATCCCAAAACCGGGAAAGTCTCTCGGCAATTGGTTTGGTATCAGGTCTATCGAACTCGTAATGTGACTCTGGATTCTCCCGTCGATGATACGGATACGGCTCCCGTAAATCCCAAAGACCCGATTCCACGTCCGTATTTGATCCCGGAGTTTTTCCTGATTGCTGATGCCAAGGACACTGTCGAAGTGTATGCGGATCAAGTCATTCCAGAAGCCGTCTCTGCCATCGAGCAGCGGGAGAAGCTTAAACTTAATAACTCGGTAGAAATTATTCAACGTATCCCGGACGCGGTCGCCGAAGGGGATGATCCAAAGTGGATTTATGGAGTGGCAACATGGATCGGCATCGATCCTAATACTGACTACTTCAAGTTATTCGCAGAAGGATTTTCGAACGGCTATCAGATTGCCAAAATTGAGGACGAATCGATCGTATTGCGAA
The DNA here is from genome assembly GCA_029243145.1 of Planctomycetaceae bacterium. Lineage (GTDB taxonomy): Bacteria > Planctomycetota > Planctomycetia > Planctomycetales > Planctomycetaceae > JABURQ01. The sequence goes on from JAQWSQ010000074.1 coordinate 6,833, forward strand.
AAACAGTTGAATTGAAATACTGGCGTCCGGGTGACGATTTTCAGCAGGGGGATGAAGAAATTCGTCGAAACCCCGAGGACCCCAAACCGGGTTGGCTCTATCGCCCCTCGGGAATCGCTCCTCAGCCGGCCAAATAAGTTCTTATCGGCATCGGCTGTAGCTGATTGGTTCGAGCCGTAGGAAAAGGACTGAAGTCGAGAGTTTTTGGCCCTTCGTCGGGAAAATAATTCTGATTTCAGGGCAGATACTGAGGCGTGACTGGCTTGCCGCCTTCGGGGAAATTGCCTAAACTGCTCGATCTGGATACAATTTCCATACAAGAAACAACTAAAATACAGCATAAGGTCGAGTACGATGGCACATAAGAAGGGACAAGGTTCCACCCGAAACGGTCGCGATTCCAACGCTCAACGCCGTGGAATCAAGAAATTCGGTGGAGAGTCCGTCATCTCTGGAAACATCATCGCCCGTCAATGCGGAACCAAATGGCACCCAGGCAAAAATGTTGGCATGGGGAAAGATTACACAATCTTCGCCGTTGCTGACGGCAAAGTCTTTTTCGACCGAAACGGTCGTCGCATCAATGTGGTCATCGACGAGTAAAATCGTCACACGTTGCTGCAAACACATGATAGGCGAGTTGGTTCTCCAGCTCGTCTTTTTCGTGCGCTGACGCTTCTATGAGTCCAATGACTCTTTGATCAATTCATCATCTGCAGCAAACCAGGCCACGCATCACCCACGGGATGCGGCGAGTGTTTGATGCAAAAACGGTTCGACCAGAGTACTCAACTTATCGATTTCGATGAGAAACGAGTCGTGGCCATAAGGGCTGCTGAGTTCCGAAAACGTGACGTGCTTTTGTTGCGAGAGTAATGCAGAGACAATCTCTTTACTTTGAGTCGTCGTGAAGAGCCAGTCGGTATCATAAGAGACCACCAGAAACCGGGCGTCAGTTTTCGAGAGAGCTGCCGAGAGATCTCCGGGATTGGGGGCAAGCTCGAAGTAGTCCATCGCCTTCGTCAGATAGAGATAGCTGTTCGCATCGAAACGTTCGACAAAGCGTTTTCCTTGGTAGTGAAGATAACTCTCGATCTGGAATTCGGTTTCTGCATGCAGTTCGTGAGACAACGACTCACTGTCTTGCAATCGCCGACCGAATTTCAATTCGATGGAGTCTTCAGACAAATATGTGATATGGGCGACCATACGTGCCAAGGCAAGTCCAAATCGGGGGCCTTCTCCACCATCGTAGAATTGGCCTTCTTTGAAATTTGGGTCTGCGTAAATCGCTCGGCGTCCGACGGCATTGAACGCGATTCCTTGTGCCGACAAACGTGCCGCCGATGCCAGCACGATGGCCGCACTCAATTGATCGGGATGTTTGGCCGCCCATTGCAAAACCTGCATTCCTCCCAAAGAACCGCCAATCACTCCCAACAGTCGATCGATACCGAGATGAGTGACCAGTTCCGAATGGACGTTGACAATGTCTTCAACGGTTACGAATGGAAATTCGATGCCGTATGGCTTTCTCGTGTCGGGATTGATGCTTGCTGGTCCGGTTGTTCCCTGACATCCTCCGAGAACATTCGCGCAAATGATGAAATATCGGTCGGTGTCGAGTGTTTTTCCAGGACCGATGAAGCCGTCCCACCAGCCCGATTTTCGGCGTTTCTCCATCCGTCCGGCAGCGTGCATGTCTCCTGTTAAGGCGTGACAAATGAAGATGGCATTATCTTTTTCGGGAGAAAGTTCTCCATAAGTTTGATAGGCAACGGTGATCGGACCGAGTGTCGTGCCTTTGCGCAGTGCCAACGGATTCGGTGGAGCAAACAATTCCGCGAACTGAGTTTCCACCAAACCGACCGAATCGATCTCAGTGGAAGATGTTGTCTCCGTTTCTGCGCTCATGAGTGGTCGATCAGTTGGGTGATATATCGCGACTTTCATCAAACTTTGGCCAGCGTCTCACAAGTTGTCTGAGAGTTCAAGGAATCGGTCCAATCGTGTTTCTACGATTTGCAACGACTTTCGCCAGAACTCGTGGCCTCGTAAATCGCGATCAAAGGTGTTCTGGACAGCATCTTCCGCACTGCAACAGCCGGTGTTAATCAGCAGTTGCTTGTAACGTGCGGGGAACTCGTCCCCGTACTCATCTGCCAAAGCATATACCCCTAACGACAGTAGATAGCCGAAGGTATAAGGGAAGTTGTAGAAAGGTACTCCGGTGATGTAGAAGTGAAGTTTGGAGACCCAGAATCCGGGATACCAGCCATCGTCTTGTAACGCACCTTGATAGGCTGACTTTTGAGCGTCCAGCATTAACTCTGAGAGCCTGTTTGCGGAAAGCTCTCCCTTTGCCCGTTCTTGATGGAATGCATCCTCGAACAGAAAGCGACAGTGAATGTTCATCAGGAACCCGACCGCGTCCCCCAGCATTCCTTCCAGAATCGCGAGTTGCGTTTGATCGTCGGCAGTCTTGAGTCGGTGTTCTCCCAATACGGCTTCCGCAAAGGTAGAGGCGGTTTCAGCAAGATTCATGGGATAATCCTGCTGCAACAGTGGCTCATCTTTGAGTACCCACGAATGATAGGCATGTCCTAATTCGTGAGCCAGTGTGGACATGCTGTCGGCAGTGTCGTTATAGGTCATGAAGATGCGGGATTCTTTCCGCAAATCGAAACCGGTGCAAAACCCTCCTTGTCGCTTACCAGCTCGCGACTCTGCTTCGATCCATTGTTTGTCATACGACATCCGGGCGAAATCACCGAGATCGGGGCTGAACTGGTCGAATGCCTCCGAGATCAGATCGCAGGCGATATCATATTTGATGACAGGATCAACTTGCCCTAGGTACTTTTGTGGTAGCGGAGCTTGCAGGTCATACCAAGCCAATTTGTCCTGACCCAAAAGTTTTGCTTTCCGGTCGAGATATTTCTTCAAGATTGGTTGGAACGCCGAGATCTCATTCCACATTGCATCGAGTGTGTCCCGCTGCATTCGATTGCGTGCCAGAGGCATTTCCAGATGATCTTTGAGGCCGACGCGTTTGTAGATCGTCAGTCGAGTTCCCGAGAGGTGATTGAGGGCATCAGCACAAGTGTCAGCGATGTTGTCCCACGCTTTGGAGGCTGCATAGAACTTGTTTTCGCGAACGGCCCGCAATGGGTCGTCAAATTGCACCTGACCGGGGGACTTTTCAACCAATTCCCCTTTTTCCATCAATGTGATTCGCAGATCTCCCGAAAGTCGGTCGTAAAGCCGTCCCCATGCCGAAAAACCATCGACTGAAAGTTCCGATGCCAGCAACTCCTGCTCACGTGGCAAACGGAGGTCGGCCATTTGTTTTTGTTCGGTGAGAAAGAAAGAGAGTTCTTGCAGTCGGTGATCTTGTGCCAGAAAGGCTTCAAACGTCTCTTGGCTGCATGGCTGGAGTGCAAATTCAATGGCCGAGCTGATTTTCTCTGCTTGTGGACTTAATGCGGCCAATTTCGCCTCCAGCGTTCGATACTCAGTATTTCCGGCATCAGCCGCCGCATGGCAGCCCGCCAAAGAACTGAGTTCCCAGTATTGACCACGGACTTCCGCCCAACGACTCACAAAGTCGGCCCAAGCGTTCACGCTCGCAGCTTCCTGAGAGATTGCCGGCAATAAATCTGACTCAGTCGATAACGATTCCAGTTTCGTCAGAAACTGGTCCCAAATCGCTTGAAATTCGGCAGTTTGGGGGTTTGGGTAGAGCGAGTCGAGGTCCCAGATTTGCGAATATGTCATGGCTAATCCTGATCGAAGTCACATCAATGTGGTTGGTTGCGATAATGTTTCGTCTACAGATACGTGAAATTGGGCAAGAAATCCAGTTGTCCGACAAAGCGGAATGTCAGATTTTGCGCAGACGGGGAAGCAGTATTTCCGTGCGGGCCATTGCCAAAACTCCTTATTTCACCTGATGTTGTCAAAAGCGATAAGGTTCGCCATAGATTACAGATGACAGGAAACAATACTTGACATCAGAGTCCTCAGAAATCATGATCAGGTACTGGGGTGACAGGGATATTGTATTCCTGAAATTCGTTTTTGTACGGGCCACGTGATTTACGCAACGTCACATCAACGAGACTGTTTCGAATCAATTGAATCGAAGTGAGACACATATGTCAGCAGGAAGTACACGACGAGTGGAAGTCGAAGAAGTGGGCGATGTCTCTGTCGCTCGTTTTGTCGATAAAAAAATTCTTGACGAAACCAACATTCAGATCATCGGAAACCAGTTGGTTGCTTTGGTTGATGAAGATGGTCGCAAGAAAATCGTTCTCGATTTCTCCAATGTGGAGTATCTTTCTTCAGCCGCATTGAGCAAGTTGCTCATTCTGGAGAAGAAGTCCAAAGCTGCTGGGGCCAAACTTCGTTTTTGTGGAATTCGCCCAGATATCTATCAGATTTTCACACTGACAAAATTGAACAAGCTGTTTAATATTTACGATTCTGAAGATCAGGCCCTAGAGGGCTTATGATCGTCATTCGGTTTCTGCCTCTCGTCCGAATCCGGCCCTTTATACTCTGTTGATCTCCTCATCGCATGTCCGATCATGATTTTGAAATCTCGTTTTCCAGCGATACCGCCAAAGGACAAGAAGTCCGCGAGCGGATTATCAGTGCTATGGATGCGAATGGCTTTTCGGAAAAAGATGTTTTCGGAATGCGTCTTTCCTTGGAGGAAGCGCTGGTAAACGCCATCAAGCATGGCAACGGCATGGACCCTAACAAAGAGGTCCACGTCACTTGTCATGTCGATTACATCCAAACGCGAATCACAATCCGGGATGAAGGAACGGGCTTCGATCCGCGCGATATTCCTGACCCGACTGACGAAGATAATCTCGAAAAACCGGGAGGCCGAGGCATCATGCTGATGAAGGCTTTCATGACAGAAGTCAGTTACAGTGACGACGGCAACGAAGTTCTCTTGGTCAAAGAGCGGGAAGTTGAGACCGAGGATGATCCTTCTACCGTGGTGGAAGAGGGATGAGCCCGGCATCAAGCCCGCGAACCAATCAACTCTTTTTGTCGTCTGTAGACTGACGTATGAAAAACCGCATTTATTTGGTGGATGAGACTTGTCAATTCTGCCGAAATTTTCTATTTTTATAGTCTTGTGATACAAAAATGTCACGAACATTCCCCGATAGCTCAATTGGTAGAGCGAGCGGCTGTTAACCGCTAGGTCGTAGGTTCGAGTCCTACTCGGGGAGCCTTACATCCTGGTTACGCAACTTTCCATTTGTTTGCGTTTTTCCCAGGGAAATACGTAGAGGTGTGGGTCTTCGGCCCCACGCCTCTATTTTTATGGAACCCTCTTTTTCTTTCTTCTTGAAATTTAACGTGACCTGCTTGAGCAAAAGCCGAGTCGCATATTGGCGCTCGTCAAATTCCAACTCATCCCCGCCAAGGGAGAAAAGGGGTCAGGCTTCTTTTCTTTTGCAGCGAAAACGAAGCCTGCCACCTTTTAATCACTTTTCTCATTCTTCATCATGAAACAACACGTTCTTCTATTGTTGGCTATTGTCGCGATTTTGGTGGCTGGACGATCCAGTCCTGCCCAGGAGAACGCTGGTCCGCTAACCGCTGGCGAACGTGCGGCCCTGCTCGATGAACTCAAGCCGCTTCAGGAGCGGCTTGCTGCATTGCGTGAGGATCCGAGTGTACCTGACGACCTTTGGGCCGATGCACAAATTTTCGTCAAGGGCGT
>JAQWSQ010000084.1 GCA_029243145.1 Planctomycetaceae bacterium
ACCCCGTAAAGACGGTGATATATCCTCCGGGCAAGGCATAGGCATTCATGATGGGAGAATCGAGCACACGGACCTGATATTTGACATCCGGGATGGCGGAATAGGGTTCGAGGCGTTCGATTATTTTTTCAATGGCAGCAACCACTTTGGGATCGTCTATTTCGCGAAAACCATCTTCCATGGAAGACTGAGCAAGTTCACCGATCGTTTCGTCAACACTGAACGGCAAAGCATGGACGGCCGCCTTGGCTCCTTGTTTGATACCAAAATATCCACCGATCAATAACAGTACACAGACTGTGGTGCCAATCCAGAACATACCCCAACCACGACGACTCTCTTCTCGACGTTGTCCCAGTACACGATTTAATTCCGAGCGTAATTCACCTGACGACGCATTTTCGAGCGCCTTCGGAAACTGTTTGTCTTCGCAGAAAATCGTGACCGTTTTGTCGGCATTCCGACAAAACACCATCCGCCCACTCGAACCGCCGATGTCCAGATTCGTGTCCCCATAGCGCAACACAAACTCGTCACCACCAGTCGTTCTTGCCCGAATGCACGTAAAATCGAGAGTGACATTTGCACTGGCGCGACCGTTCGGCAACTCCTTCGAGAAGACTCCTCCCAGAAAATCAGCATCCTCAACGTTTTCGTCAAACATGAAATCAGTCTCCACGATCAACTTTGAATGAAATGATTGTCTTTACTGGACAGTATCAATCCGAACATCGACTACGGTTTCTTTTTGACGAGGCCTCCGTCAGCATCACTCATAATTTGCCGAAGACGAGCCTTCTCGCTGAGCACTTTACCCGCACGAACATCTTCTTCCTGAAACGTGGCGAGCAATATATGTCGATCACCGGTCCGACTGTAATCGTAAATAATATGAATCGAACCATCTTTGGTTTGTTGCCCGTCTGGATAAGAAACGCCACTACGTTCATCGAGTAACAAACCTCCACCCCAAGTTTTTCCGTCATCTTCCGAAAGGTACGCCGTCAGGTGCGAACGCCCGGTTCGCTTTTCAATGGGGCCATGTTTGACGAGCAATAAGTTCCCGCTGTTCAAGCGTCTGACAAAAAACCGGGCACTCGGATGACTGATTGCGGAAGGTGCAAGTTCGGGCCAGGTCGCTCCCCGATCCGTTGACACACTCTCTCCAATGCCATAATTCGTGCGGGCAAGCAGACAAATTGAACCGTCCTTGCGTTCCACAAACATATGCTCATCAAACTGTCGATCTTTCTGTGGGACGTTGCTGGCACCACGCACTTTCCACGACTTGCCCAAGTCCGTTGAAACCATCATTTGTGCGCTGTTGTCTTTGGTTCGCCACAGAGATGTTGGCAAGACCCATTCGCCGGTGGAAAGCACCAACGGCTTACACATCATCACACCATCATTGATCCGACGGGGAGCGTTCCACTTTGGTTGTGCCACTTCTGGATCATCCGTTGTGATGGCCCAGACTCCGCCGGGGAACCCACCGTGACCAATCGCCTGCGCCCAAAACCAATACAATTTGCCATCGGGAGAGACCCATAACTCGGGGTCGAATGTACGGACAGGCCCCTCTTTATCGGGATCGACAACCATCACTTCCTGCCAACTCTCACCACCATCATCACTGGTCGAAAGCACAACGTAGTTATTGTGGTCTTCCGCGGGACTGACGCCCGCATACCATGTCGCCCACATCCGTCCTTTGGGAGTAATCGCAAAACTCGGGATTCCCTGAAACCCACGATTGTGCACAGAATGGAGTGCTTGCGGCGGCCCAACGTGTATAGGTGGGCGTTCCGCCTGCGGAGTCTCGGCATGTATTGACTCAACCGAGCTAATGAATAGTAGGCCGAACAAAGAAATAGATATGAGTTTGCGCATGGTATGAGCTTATTGGGGATGATCTAAGAAATTTTGTTACAGTTGGATTAACCTTGAGCCGTGATACCTCGTAGGAAAACACGACTGATAGAATAGCCTAACAGGAATTCTTTCATGATACACGAACTCAAACCGAGCAAACTTGACCAGATTACCTGGCCGAGCGTTAAAGCCGAGTTGCTCAATCGAGAATTCTGGTCAGCATTGATCTGGGCGATTCTGTGGACCGCGATGGGAATAGGCCTCGTTTTCGTAGCGGGACACGTTCTCCGCTGGAAGATGCAGATTCATGAATTGATCTGGTTCATCGTCTTGCCGATCCCTGCCGCATTAATCTTCTCACAGTTTGCAGGCTGGTATCATCAGTCCCGACGAGTGCTTTGAATCTCACGCATGATCATGGGAGGAATCTGTGTGCTTTGGATTCCACTGGCACTCCTGGCTGTCATCATGGCGATGGGATTCGCGGGAATACGTTAGTCGATCATCACTTCCAAGAAACAGTCACTCGATCAATCATCGGCTTCGACTTATTCTCGGTCGTGTCGGTGAGTTTCATTTCAAATTGAAAACCAAACCCAGCAGGAAGCGAAGACAGATCGAGCGCAGCGGGCGTTTTTTCGATCTGTTTGGCGAACCCTTTGATCTGTGTATAAGTCTCTTTCAACTCTTGCCAATCCGTCCATCGATCAGCACTGCCATCATTGTTGGTGTCTACTCCCACACGAACGGTCACACTTTCCACCCACGGCCCTGGACTGACGTAGTCAGTTTTCTGTTGAGTGGCCAGATAAAATTGACCTTCAGCAAATCCGATGTCGGGATCGGGATGGCCGTTACCGATCTTGTCACACCAGACAAACTCTTCGTCAAGGCTCGCACTGGTGAACCATCCCACGCTCATCGCATGCCCGCCGATAGGGTCATAATCACCGAACAGATAATATCGCCCACCAATGCAGACAGCGGCCCAATCTCCGTATGCTTCCTGTTCCGGTTCGTGGACATTGTATTCGGCAATGTTTGAGTCCCAATCGGGATGTTGCAACCAATGAGGATGCTTGTAGGTTTTCACCTCACCCGTTGCTTTGGTGCGATTATCAATCGCGGGAGAGAGAATTTTGTAATTACCCAACCCATCTTTACTGACTGCGTGACCCGCCAGCGGCGAATCCCATGAACGTTTGCCGGCATTGATGGGGCTCCAATCTTCGTAGATGACATGAATATTGCCGTCGAGATCACGAATAAACCCGGCATCCGACCCGTGTGAGGGATCTTTGAACGCCATCCCTTTATTTTCACCCAGCAAACCATCGGTCAGATCTTCATCGACGTACACATGGGGATCTTGATCATTGGGGTAATCGTAATAGATATAGGTTTTGCCGTTAACGTATTCTGCTGAGGTCACCCACTTGGAAAAACCTTCGGTCACTGGACCGTGGTGAACCCAAGTTTTCATGTCTCGGCTTTGCCAAGCATGGTAGCCACCTTTGCCCGGCTTCAAGCCTCCGGGGGCATCAAACTGATTGGCAAACGGGGTGGTCAGAAGAGGAACATCGAAGCCGTGAAGCGTCGCCGATTTGGCTTTAAAATTCTTGCGTTGTTTGGCACTTCCATACCGACCAAACATCCAGTAGTTACCCGGCTCAATACACAACATGACGGGAGCATCGGCCAAATTGACCGGACCAAGGTTTTCAATGGGATTCCAGTTTTGCCAGATTGGAGATTGCTCCAACAGAACTGACGTCGCCGATTTTTTTCCATCGAAGCGTTTCAACTTGCTCACAAACGTCGCATTCTTGGAAGTCGGAGAAACCAACCCTTTATCAATCGTCAGATTATCTTGACTGCCAGTTGCAGCGGACCACTCTTTCTGAGATTCAATGACCCAATCGCCAGCCGAAAGAGACTGGCTCACCGAGATCAGCAGGATGGTCGTCAATAAGCCAAGATAACGCATATGATATATCCTCTCAGGAGTTTATGTGATCTGATGATCATAACGATTGTGGTATTCTGTTGCGAATGCCACCTATATTTTCTGGTTTGTGAGTCACTTTTCGTCTGCATTGACGCCCAGACAATAGATCGATCCAAAATCAGGAGTGCCCACCATGACACATCAACGAGTGTCGCTCAAAAACATCTTTCTTTATTCGCTGATTGCCTCAGTTTGCCTCTCCGCATTATTTGGGATCATAGTGATCTTGAGTGGCGATTTTGGGGAAATGAAACTCAAATTTCTCCTCACGAGTTTAACGATCTCAGGGGCAAGTCTCGGAGGATTATGTTGCGGAGCCGCCTTTGAAGCACGAAGAGTCCCTCACTTTGCCACTGCCGGCGTTTTACTCATAGGAATGACCGCCTTGATGATTCTCTTCGGCATGTGGACGGAGTTTGATTGGGAATTGTATTGGAAAATGGTCGGTACAATGTCGGCCTTTTCTGGAGCCTTTGCCCACCTCTCCCTTCTTCATATGGCTCGATTGAAATCGTCCTATCGATACGTTACTTGGGCCGCCTATGCGGTCGATTTCCTGATGTGCGGCATCATTTCCTACATGATTTGGTCTGATTTCAATCTCTTCAACGAAGAACTCATTTTCCGGTTGTTGGGAGTTGACGCGATCCTCATCGGTGTTGTTTCGATTTTGCTTCCCATTCTCCACCGCCTAAGTCGCGGGGAACTCGATCTCTCCGGTGACAATTTCGAAAACATTTTAGCCGATATTGATGCAGAAATATCGACTCTCAAACAACGCATTGACGTTCTAGAAACCCAGAAATTCAAAATGCTGGAAAATGTCTGAACGATGACGATAAAGTCTGAACTCGCTTCGTCACATATTCCACAACCGACCATTTTGGCCACAAGAACCATTCTGCTAACCGATTACTGCATATTTCGCTTGGTTTTCGGCGCCCACCACGGATAATGGAAGTTTGATACAGGACGGCTATCTCTCCCGCCTTAATATTTCGTATGACGACAGCGCCTCTCATGAATTCAAGATCTTCCACGTTTTACGTTTTTATTGTATTCACCCTGTTGCTGGGCGTGACAAGCATATTCTCAACACGCGCCCCCGGCCAGGAAGAGACTGTTGTCCCCAAAGCGTCCTCTGTCGATTTTGCCAAGGATGTTCTTCCGATACTGAAACAGAATTGCTTTCAATGTCATCACGAAGAGGCACGTGAAGGCGGCTTGCGTTTCTTCGGTCACAAAGACTTGTTGGAACTCAACGACTCCGGCATGTCGGCAGTGACTCCGGGAAAGTCAATGGAAAGCGAATTGATCCGTCGAGTGACTACTGACGATGAACTCGAGAGAATGCCGCCCGAAGGGGAAGGTCTTACGAAATCTCAAGTCGAGACGTTGCGAGCTTGGATCGATGCGGGAGCAGAGTGGCCAGCGGAGTTCGCGACCAATGAAAGCCATTGGTCCTATGAACTGCCGGTTCGCCCAGAACGACCCACCGTGCAGAATGATGAATGGTGTCAAAATGAGCTTGACTATTTTGTGCTCCACAAATTGCAAGAAGCCGGCCTGAAACCATCCGACCGCGCAGAAGATTCGATTCTGCTACGCCGACTCTATCTGGATGTGATCGGTATTCCACCGACAGTTGAACAAATTGATGCTTACCGCACAGACACCACGCCCAACAAGTATGAGAAGATGGTGGATACATTATTGGCGCGACCGCAGTTCGGCGAAAAGTGGGCACGTCACTGGCTCGATCTGGCCCGCTATGCCGACTCCAACGGCTATCAAGCCGATCAGTTTCGTGAAATCTGGCCTTGGCGTGATTGGGTCATCAAGTCCATGAACGACGACATGCCGTTCGATCAATTCACCATCGAGCAGTTGGCCGGTGATCTGTTGCCCGAAGCGACCGTCGATCAGAAAATTGCGACCGGATTCCAAAGATGTACCACCTGCAACGTCGAAGCGGGTGTCGACCCTGAAGAAAACCGCGTCAATCAAGTGATAGACCGAGTCAACACGCTCGGCATGGTCTGGCTGGGAACATCCATGGAATGCGCCCAATGCCATAATCATAAGTACGACCCCTTCACGATGAAGGATTACTACTCGCTGTTCGCCTATTTCAACAACACACCGCTGGAAGTGATTCAAAATGGGATGAGTGTCACGTTTGAAGTCTCCGGCCCCAAAATGCCGTTACCTCTCCCTCCAGATCTGCAAAAACGACGAAACGCCTTAGAAGCTCGCCAGAAACAACTCAATCAGAAAATCACGGACCGCAAAAAAGGTTTACGGTCAGAACAAGCCAAGTTCGAAGCCACTCTCATAGACTCATTGAAAACATCTCCAAGTTGGCATGTTCTAGAGAACAGTGAATTCACCGCCACGGGGCAACAACCTGAGTTCATAATTCTTGAAGATAATTCCATCCTGCTCTCAGGTCCAAATCCTCCGAAGACCACCTACACAGTCAAAGCCACAACCAACGTCGCTGAAATTACCGGCTTCAAATTGGAGACTCTGACTCACGACAGCCTGCCGGGAAAAGGGCCCGGTCGTGGTGATGATGAACGCCCCAACTTCGTCCTCTACGATTTTGGGATCAATGTCGCCCCCGCAGATCATCCGAAACAGACAACGCCCGTCGCCTTCCGCAGTGCAAAGGCCGACTTCTCACAGAGCAACTGGGATGTGAAAGGACTGATCGATGCCGACAAGAAAAAAACAGGCTGGGCCATCAATCCTCAGTTCAGCAAAGATCACTGGGCGACATTTGTGACTAAGAAGACTCTCAACCCGGAAGGAAATGAAGTCGTCTTCACGATCACTCTCCCGCAACATTTCGGCAGTGCAAGAACAATTGGTCGTCTACGACTCTCCGTAATGACGGGAAGTCCGGGTGCCTATTCGGTTCCCGAAGATGTCCAGAAGGCTCTCAAAGTGGCTTCAGATCAGCGTGACAAGAAACAACAACAGGCAATCACCGAGTTTCAGCAAAAACGCGACAAAAAAATCGTCACACTCAATAAGAATCTTAAAGAGACAGAAACGCTGCTCAAAGAGGTTGAACCTGTCACGACATTGGTGATGGTTGAGATGGAAGAAGACCGCGAGACTTTCATTATGAAACGCGGCAATTTCCTCGATCCGGGAGCCACCGTCACAAAAGACACACCGGAAGTTCTGCACGAGGCGCCCGATAAAACACTCAAGAACCGCCTCGGGCTGGCTAACTGGATCGTCTCCCCAGAAAATCCACTCGTCCGTCGAGTAGTGGTCAATCGCTGGTGGGCCGAGATTTTCGGAGAAGGTCTCGTCAGCACGTCGGAAGACTTCGGATCACAGGGAGAACGCCCCACTCACCCGCGAGTCCTCGACTGGCTGGCTGTGGAGTTTCTGGAATCCAACTGGTCCATGAAACATGTCGTCAAACAAATTGTAATGTCGGCGACTTACCAACAAGAGTCTCTGATCACCCCTGAACTGCTGGAAACAGACCCGTACAATAAACTTCTCGCACGAGGCCCCCGCATTCGGATGACGGCAGAAACCATTCGCGATAACGCTTTGCAGGTTAGCGGCCTGTTGAGCGACAAGATGGCGGGCCCACCGATCTATCCACCGCAGCCTGATAACATCTGGCGTCACGTCGGCAGAAACGCTCCCAAATATCAGACAGACACCAACGAAGACCGTTTTCGTCGCGGAATCTACGTTGTCTGGAGACGGTCGGCCCCCTACCCCAGTTTCGTCACATTTGATGCTCCCGATAGAGCCTCTTGCGTCATTCAGCGTTCGCGAACAAATACTCCGTTGCAAGCATTAACGCTTCTGAATGATCCCGCTTATGTTGAAATTGGTCATGCGTTCGCGGAACGAGTTCTTAAAGAATCTCCGTCGGGAGATCCCTCTGAGCAAATCAAGTATGCTTTCCGCAGTTGCACGGCTCGCGAACCCAACGAACGAGAATTGAACATCCTCAATCAAATTTATCTCGATGAGAATAAACGCCTCAACGGTGATAAAAAAACGCTCGAACAATTGATCCCCGACATAGAACTCTCAGCCGAGAAAAAACTCGAACGGGGTGTCTGGTTCTACTTGGGGAACATCCTGCTGAACCTCGACGAGACCATCACCAAAAGCTGATTATTGGCAACACCACACACGGTCAATCATTATGAATCAGAATATACAACACGTGAACACAATCTCCCGGCGTGACTTACTCGGTCGCGTCGGCTACGGCATGGGATCTGTCGCTTTGTCGTCGATGTTCGCCAAGGAACTGTTGGCAGGCCCGTCGTCCAAAGATCCGTTGGCTCCGCAGAAATCACACTTCCCGGCGAAAGCCAAGAACGTCATTTTCTTGCACATGGTCGGCGCTCCCTCACATCTCGACCTCTACGAGAACAAACCGAAACTGGTCGAATATAGCGGCAAAGATTGTCCCGAAGAATTCCTAGAAGGCCAGCGATTTGCCTTCATCCGAGGGACACCCAAACTTCTCGGCAGTGAGTTCAAGTTCAAACAGTATGGTGAGAGTGGCATGGTGGTTTCCGAGGTAATGCCCAACCTCGCCAAACATGCCGACAAACTTTGCATGATCAAAACGCTGCACACGGAACATTTTAATCATGCTCCCGCACAACTCTTTTTTGAAACCGGCTTCGGTCGCTTTGGCCGTCCCACAATGGGTTCCTGGGTCACGTATGGTTTAGGCAGCGAGAATCGAAATCTGCCGGGGTTCGTCGTGTTGATTACCGGCAATGTCGCCGGTGCCGGAAACAGTTTGTGGGGTAACGGATTTCTTCCCTCTGCCTATCAAGGCATCGAATTCCGTTCGACCGGTGACCCGGTCTTATTCCTATCGAACCCGAAAGGCATCGATGCCGCGGGACGTAAACGAATTGTCGACGGCATCAATTCTCTCAACCAGGCACAACTCGACACCGTCGGCGATCCCGAAATTGAAGCCCGCATCGCGCAATACGAGATGGCGTATCGGATGCAGTCCTCCGTCCCCGAGCTAATGGACATCTCGACAGAGACCAAAGAGACACACGAGATGTATGGCACAGAACCGGGGAAAGCCAGTTTTGCTAATAACTGTCTATTAGCACGTCGCCTTGTTGAACGAGGCGTCCGCTTTGTCCAACTCTTCGATCAAGGTTGGGATCATCACGGCAGCGTCTTCTCCTCAATGAAGAATAAATGCAAACAAGTCGATCAGCCCATTTCCGCATTACTACATGATCTCGAACAACGTGGCCTCTTGAATGAAACTTTGGTTGTCTGGGGCGGAGAGTTTGGCCGTACTCCGCTCATGCAAGGAGACCGCGCCAAGGTCGGTCGCGATCATCATAAAGACGCCTACTGCGTTTGGATGGCGGGAGGCGGCACCAAAGGAGGGACCAGTTACGGCGAGACCGATGAACTCGGCTACTATCCCACCAAAAATCCGGTCCACGTGAACGATTTTCACGCCACTATGCTCCATTTACTGGGGCTCGATCATGAAAACTTGACTTACAAATTTCAGGGACGACCGTTCCGTCTCACCGATGTCGGTGGCCACGTCATTCATGACCTGATTGCCTAGTTGAATAACACGACTGCACCATTCAGAATTCACATCATTCATTGCAGAACACCACGAAAGATTCCACACCATGAAGTTTACGACTTTGCTTGCTGTCGCTCTGTTCGGCATTCTCTCCGAAGCTTCCCTAGAAGCCCAAAGCAAACTTGCCAACACCAAGCCCAACATCCTGCTCATGATGACCGACGACCAAGGTTATAGCGTCCTCGGTAAGCACGGCCATCCCTTCATCCAAACACCCAATCTCGACAATCTTTACGAAACCAGCACACGTTTCGAACGATTTCTGGTCAGCCCGACCTGCTCCCCCACACGATCAGCCATCATGACTGGCCGACACCCCATGCGGAACGGTGTCACACACACGATCCTCGAACGAGAACGTATGACAGTCAACGCGACCACCTTGCCGCAAGTTCTGAGGAACGCCGGGTACACCACCGGCATCTTTGGGAAATGGCATCTGGGTGACGAAGACACTCATCAACCCCATAATCGCGGATTCGACAAAACCTTTATTCATGGCGCGGGTGGAATCGGTCAGAAGTACGATTGCAGTTGTGCCGATGCCCCGGATAACAGTTACTTCAATCCCATCGTCAAACACGATGGCAACTTCGTCCAGACCGAAGGCTTTTGCACAGATGTCTTTTTCACCGCCGCTCAAGGCTGGATCAAAGATGTCAAAGAGAAGGATCAACCGTTCTTCGCTTACATCACGACAAACGCGCCTCACGGACCATTTCTGGCTCCTGAAAAGAACAAAAAACGCTTTCTCGACATGGGAATGGAAGAAAAACACGCCGGTTTTTATGGCATGGTCGAAAACATCGATGAAAACGTCGGACAGATCCTCGGCAATCTCAAAAAATGGGGACTGATGGAAAACACCGTCGTTATTTTCATGTCCGATAATGGAACCACCGGTGCAGGTGCCGGACCCGCCGGCAAGAAACTAGGAACATCACAGTACAAGTCGTACAACGCCGGCATGAAGGGCATGAAAGGTTCTCCCGACGAAGGTGGAGTCCGCGTCCCCTTTTTCGTTCGTTGGGATGGACACACAACCCCCGGAAAATCCATTGATCGAATTGCCGCCCATATCGACATCATGCCAACTTTAGCCAATCTCGCAGGAGCCGATCTCCCCAAAAATCAAGTGGAAGGACGCAGCTTGTTGCCGTTGATCGAAAACCAAAAAGCCAAATGGGCTGATCGGTATCTGGTCACACACGTCTGCCGCTGGAAGACCGGCGAAGATCCGAACCTGTCACAATGGAAACGATTTGCGATTCGGAATCAGAAATACCGGTTTGTCGAAAACAAAGCTCTCTACGATATGGAAGCCGACCCCGATCAAACAACAAACATCATAGAAGACCACCCCGGCGTGGTGAAAGAAATGCGTGACTACTACGAAGGTTGGTGGCAAAAGACATTGCCGTTAATGGTCAATGAAGACGCCGAGATGTCACCGACGCGTCCCTTCCACGTACAATTCTTTAAGCAGAAAGAAGCCACGGGTATCTCCAAGTGGACGGCACCCGAGCTGTAGGGACAAAGTCACATCATAGAGACTTTCCGAACCGAATCACTTCCGCGACTTCAGATAAGTCTCCACGGTGCGGTAATGTTGCCGCTTGACTGAACTGACCGTCCATTCGTCGATGAGTGCTGATTTTTCCTCATCAGAGAGATGCCAGTCGTCGCGTTCACTGCGCAATCGATCCGCCAATCGTTGCAAAACAATCGCCGTTGCGACCGAGACATTTAAACTCTGCACAAAACCCACCATCGGGATTTGCAGAAACTCATCAGCCATATCAACGACCGTTTGACTGATGCCGGGGCGTTCACCTCCGAAAACGAGAGCAGTCGGCTTATCCAGCGGCAATGTTTCGAGGGTATGGGCGTCGTGCTGCAATGTTGTGGCAACGACTTGAAAGCCCTGCTCCTTGAGGTCTTCCAGGCACTTGGTTGTCGATTCCGTTCCGGGAGGATGTTTGTGCAGGGTCAGCCAGTAGGAAGCGCCCATGTCGATCTGATCATTGATTTTATAGTCATTCTCGTTGGCAATCACATGCACATCCTGAATCCCGAACGCATCGCAACTTCGCAAGCAGGCAGACGCGTTATTGGCCTGATACAGGCTTTCCAGCACCACCGTCATCTGTCGTGTGCGAAAATTAAGAACGTCATCGAACCGGGCACGCCTTTCGGGTGTCAAAAACTGTTGTAGAAAGTTCAGAAACTCCGGGTCGTGCATGAGTCGGGCGACTTTTTCTCAAATTTCGGTCTCGATCTCCCTATTTTGGAACAATTTGGAGCGAAATCAAGTCGATCATTCGAGAGCCTGTCTCGCTTGATCGATATTTGCTCGATGAGTAAGATAGACGTCACGCGACATGTTCGCGAGATATGGTGGCCATAGTTCAGTTGGTTAGAACGCCGGATTGTGATTCCGGAGGTCGCCGGTTCAAGTCCGGTTGGTCACCCTGAAATAAGAGGCGATGCTGTAACGGTTTACGGCGTCGCCTCTCTTTTTGCCCATCGGTCTTTCAGGTGTGAATTCAGCAACTGTGTAGCTATTCTCGACTAATTCGCGTCAGCAATCGCCGCTGCTATCGCTTCAGCTGCTGCGGCTCCCATGGTCGGCATTAAATGGCTGTAGGTGTCCATCGTCGTCTGAATTTTTGAATGCCCCAACATTTCCTGCACAATCTTAGGGTGGACGTTTTGAGACAACGCCAGCGAAGCGGCAGTGTGTCGCAAGTCATGCCAAGCAATTTCTGGCAGATTCGCTTCTTTCAACATTCTCTTGAATCGTCTCAACTCATTTCGACCCCCCGGTAGCATCCCTATGAACAGACCGAACAAGGTGAGCAAAGGCCCAGGCAAGTAAATGCGCAAGTCTGGTCGAGCGAAGTTCAGCAGGCCGATAGGTGCAAGGCAGGCAGCAGCGATTCCGGTCCGAACCGGCCAACTAGCCTCGGCAAAGAACGATGCCAGGGAGGCCAACCCCAAACCCTCTGCGAAGTAGACAGCGATCAACAGGCAGCGCGTGGCCGCCCGAAGCGATGCCCAGCCAGATGGGCGAACCGACGTTGGGGTGGGAGCGACATCGCTCATCTATTGATCTCCGGTTCGGCTAACG
>JAQWSQ010000093.1 GCA_029243145.1 Planctomycetaceae bacterium
AAGTTATGATCTCGATCGGGCAACGGTGAACAGCCCCGTTCAGATCACGTATTTTTCTATTTTCAGCATAACCACGTGCAGATCAACAATACAATCGAATTCACACGAATTGAAATCCCCACTCAGGAATGTTCCTTCACAAAACCAGACGGTTTTTTTCTGATTCATCTTGCCGGATGATCTGATAAGATTTGAGGACACCTATGATTCAAAGGAACTTCCGTCATGAAATCCAAACAGTACGGCGTTGATCGGCGTCATTTTCTCAAATATCTTTCCGCTCTTTCGGCTGTTCCCTTGTTGGGTCAACAAGTCGAAGGGCGTGTTCTCCAGCAGCCCAAGTTCAAAGAGAACCCGTTTTCTCTGGGAGTCGCTTCGGGAGATCCTGCACCCACCGGGTTTGTGATTTGGACCCGACTGGCTCCCGACCCTCTACACGATGGGGGGATGCCGAGCGATTTTATAAACGTCCGTTGGCAAGTTGCTGAAGACGAGCAAATGACGAAAGTGGTCCAAAAAGGGACGGCTATCGCGACTCCTCAACTCGGACATTCAATCCATGTGGAAATAGAAGGTCTCAAACCCGATCACTGGTATTATTATCAATTCAAAGTGGGTACAGAGATCAGTGCGGTTGGTCGGTCGCGAACAACACCCAAGTTTGGCACGATGCCCGACCAAATGCGGTTTGCCTACACCTCTTGTCAGCATGTTGAGTATGGCTACTTCAACGGTTACGACCATATGGTCAAAGAGGAACTCGATCTGGTTGTTCACCTGGGCGATTACATCTACGAGTACGCTGGTCGCAAGGATAAGGAACGCGCTCATCTCGGGGGCGAGGTCAAATCGCTTGACGAATATCGCAATCGGTATGCTCAGTATCGATTGGACGCAGGTTTGCAGGAGACGCATCGTCTTTTCCCGTGGTTAGTGACATGGGACGATCACGAGTTCGACAATAATTACTCAAACCTTGTTTCCGAAGAGCAGGGGATTTCTCCTGAAGAATTCCTGTACCGCCGAATGAATGCGTATCAGGCGTATTACGAAGTGATGCCTTTGCGCAAAGCGACCATGCCTCGCGGTCCGAATATGAAACTATATCGTAAGGTTCAATACGGGCGCTTGGCAAACTTTTATGTTCTCGATACGCGACAATATCGCACCGATCAACCCAATGATGACGGCAACAAAGATTTGGTCGGAAAGGTCTTCGATTCTCAGGCCACGATGCTTGGTGAAAAGCAGGAAGATTGGTTGATGTCGAACTTGTTGCATACAAAATCGACTTGGAATGTCCTCGCTCAACAGGTCATGATGGCCCGAGTGAATCGCGGTGAAGGTGAGAATCGCATGTTTAGCATGGATCAATGGCCCGGCTATGATGTCAGTCGCACGCGGTTGTTACGGTTCTTTAATGATCGTAAAGTTCCCAATCCCGTGGTGCTGACTGGCGATATTCATACGAACTGGGTTAACGACCTGCACGTCGATTTTGATGATCCCAAGTCGCCCGTTGTGGGGACGGAATTTGTTGGCACCTCGATGACTTCAGGCGGGAACGGTGGAACCCGCATCGAACAATTTGAACGTGCTGCCGCCAATAATGATTTTGTGAAATGGTACAACGCGGAACGCGGGTATGTCGCCTGTACCTTGACGCCCGATGAATGGAGGACCGATTTTCGAGTGACTCCCATTGTGGAGACGCCGGGTTCAGAACTCATCACACGAGCGAGCTACGTGATCGAAGCCGGTCAAGCCGGCGCCCACCCGGCATAATTCCTGATATATAAATTCTCCATTCAGAAAGCGACTCTTATGAAATCTCTGTTCACTTTTGCCTTTGTGGCGACTTTGCTTTGTAGTTCTGTGATTGCTGCCGAGCCAAAACCGGTTGTTGATGAAACATTCGATGCTCCGTTGTCCAAAAAATGGACCAAACAAACGGGTGCTTGGAAAGTCGAAGAGGGAGTTATTAAACTCTCGCAACTGAAAGCCGACAATCATATCGCCGCATTCCGCTTGGCACAGCCGATTCAAGATGCACGCATCCAAGTCGACTTTACATTGAAGGGTGCGAAAGTTGTCCATCTTGGATTCGATCCCGCCAAGGGCGAGTTGAAAAAGAAGGGGCATCTCTATTCGGTCGTGCTCACTCCAAAACAAATGATCGTGCAACTCAGTCGTGACAAGAATGTCGAAGAGTCCAAGAACGAGAACTTGGCAACCGCAGAGATCGACCTCCAACAGGGGAAATCCTATTCGCTCGTTCTCGAGATGAAAGGGGATCACGTGGATGTTGAATTGAAGCAAGAGGGGGCCAGCCAATCGATCAAGGCAACCGTCCGACACCCATCGATTCATGTGAAGAAGCCGGGACTTGTCTTTAGGGTCGGTGGTGCCGATGGACAGGAATTGCATCTCGACCGCGTTCGTGTCTGGAATTAACCGGAATTACCAGGTCGACCAAGCAAGTAAGAGTCTTTGCTTCAGGTCAGTTTTTGGGATAAACTATAGTTCCTCCCAATGTTCCCACCTGATAGACACTTCGCTATGCGCTTTGTTCTCTTCATCTTAATCGCGTTATTCGGCTGTCTCGTTGATGCTGCTCAGCCACCTGAAGCCGATGATCACTTTGAGTCTAGGATTCGACCGCTGTTGATCAAATATTGCGCGGCGTGTCACAATCCCGAAGAGGAAGAGAACGCGGCTCCGTTTCTACGTGCCGAAAACATCGACCAGATCGGCGAGCTGAGATCTCTGTGGAGCAGTGCGGCAGAACAACTGCAAAATCGTACGATGCCCCCCGCCGACGAAGAGCAACCCTCCGAAGCGAAACGGCTGATGCTCTCGAGTTGGATCGAGAAAACGTTGGAAGCGACCGCTTGTTCCAGTGGAGAGTACGCAGGGCGAGTGATCACCCGACGGCTCAATCGTCGGGAATACGACAATACCATCCGCGATTTGCTCGGTGTGGATCTCAAAGCTTCGGACAAGTTCCCCGTAGATGGTTCGGGGGGAGAAGGATTCGATAATAACGGCGAGACGCTTTTCTTACCGACGATGCTGATGGAACGCTATTTGACGGCCGCCTCTGAGGCACTCGATGCAACGATTATCTCACCCGAGTTGGAATTGAATTATTCACCGTCCGATTTTTTGCCTGCTCTCGAACAAGATGATGTCAAAGTTCGCACTATCGAAGAAAAAAAACAGATCAACGCCTTGGCGACCATTTTCAATGAAGGCCAGTATCAGGTACGGATTGTGGTCAGAACCAATGAGACACCCGCCAATTTGGTGTTTAAGCTCGATGGCATTGCGGCAGAGCGATTTGAAATAAAAAATGCAGAACTTCCGCAGATTCAGCTTAATGCCGTGGTTCGATTATCGCGTGGCAATCATGTGTTGTCATTGCGGTGTCCAGAGAAATCGGTCGTTGATGTCATTTCATTAGAGATCCGAGAGCAACGCAAAACTTCCTCAGAAGAAATGCGACAACGCCATCAAGATTTGCTGAATCTCAAAGCCGATACGCTACCGGAATCACCCCGTCAACATGCGCGTGATGTTTTGGCTCAGTTCATGCCGCTTGCGTTTCGTCGCCCCGTCACGCCAGAAGAGATTGAGCGATTCTTAACTCTCTATGATCGCGGCGCTGAACGAGGGGATCCCTTTACCGAATCGATGAAGCTGGCTTTGCGAGGAGTGTTGGTTTCGCCGCATTTTTTGTTTCGAGTCGAGAGTGATCCAAAGAGTGACCAACCGGAGTTGCTGAATGACTATCAACTCGCTTCACGGCTTTCGTATTTTCTGTGGTCCACCATGCCCGACCAACAACTGTTTCAACTAGCGAAGGAGAAACGGCTTCAACAACCAGACGTATTGAAGCAACAGGTCAATCGGATGCTCGATGATCCGAAAGCGGAGCAGTTTGCCTATGAATTCATTGGCCAATGGCTGGGAACCAAAGAAGTCGGCGCATTGGTGGCTCCCGACACGGGCGTTTTCAAAGGCGAGTTTACGACGGAATTGTTATTCGACCTACAGGAAGAACCCGTCTACTTTTTTCGTTATCTGCTCGCTGAAAATCGTTCGTTATTGGAATTGATCGATTCGGAATATACCATCGTCAATAAGCGTCTCTCGGGGCATTACGGATTCAAGAAAGAAGATCAGACCAAACGACAGCCTTCGAACCCGTGGGTCCAAAATCCGAAACGGGGAAGTGGCGGTCCGTTTCAGAAAGTGATGCTGCCTGATGAAAAGCGGGGCGGTGTTCTTGGCATGGGGGGCGTGCATATGGTGACATCGTATCCAACGCGAACTTCTCCTGTCTTACGAGGCGGTTGGATATTGGAAACGATGCTTGGTGTCAGAGTTCCCTCGCCACCTCCTGATATCCCGGAAATTAAACGAAGCAAGAATAGCGAACTCTCCACACGCGAAATTCTCAAGAAGCATCGAGAGTCTCCCTCCTGCGCGGCCTGCCATAACCTGATGGATCCATTGGGTTTCGCTCTCGATAACTTCGATGTTCTCGGTCGTTGGCGTGAGAAGGAAGGGAAAGCCGACATCGATGCCTCGGCCACTCTTCCATCGGGTGAGTCTTTCAACGGCCCCGCAGGATTGCGAAACGTGTTGTTGGACCGTCGAGGTGATTTCCTGACTCATCTGACTCGCAAAATGCTCGGCTATGCGTTGGGACGCAGTTTGAATGATTCTGTCGATTGCGCCATTCAAAAAATCGCGAAAACTGTCAAGCAGTCAGAGTTTAAGTCGCGCGTGCTGGTTCGCGAAATCATCTTGAGTACACCATTCCGATATCAGCAGAAGACCGAAAACATGCTAGAATAGTGATGTATCGACTGAGTTCTTCAAGGTTTTTCCGATGAACGTGATCTTCCAGAAACATCTCTCCCGACGAACACTCCTTAAAGGTGCTGGTGCGGCTCTCGCGTTGCCTTGGCTTGAGGCGATGTCGCCCGCTTTGTGTGCGGATGAATCGTTGTCAAAACCGCCTGTACGGTCGGCGTTTCTGTTCATGCCGAACGGTGCGAATCCCAAATTTTGGACACCCGAGGGAGACGACGAACAGTTTGAACTTTCTCACATGTTGAAGTCTTTGGCGAATGTTAAAGATGACTTCATGTTGTTGGAAAATCTTTGGAATGAAAATTCGGTCGGGCGTAACGGTCACTGGCCGAAAGTTCCCGCGTTTCTGTCGGGCGGTTATGTGGTGAGAACATCGGGTCGCGACATGGATACCGGAGGAACATCGGTCGATCAGTTGATGGCGGATAAAATCGGAAACGAGACACCTCTCCCTTCCTTTGAGTTGGGTGTCGACGAAGCCTATACCGGCGTCGATAACATCGGTGGTGGATTCACCCGCATCTATGGATCTCACATTGCGTGGCGAGATCCTCATACCCCCGTCCCCAAAGAGATCGTTCCGCAATTGGCGTTTGATCGATTGTTCCGTACCGGGCGAGCGAATTCCATTGTCTCTGGATTTACGACTCGACAATCGGCAGTCACCAAATCACTCGCACGAGACGAGACCAGTGTTCTCGACTTAGTTCGCGAAGATGCTAAATCGTTACGCAACAAAGTCGGCAATAACGACAAAGTGAAACTGGACGAGTATTTGGAGTCGGTACGCTCGATCGAACGTCGCATTGAAAACACCATGAAGCCCCAAAAGCGGTGGATCAATAGCGGTCAATTTAATGTGCCGCGACCCGGTCCGGGAATTCCTGAAGAGCACGTCGAACACCTCCGGTTGATGCTCGACATCATGGTCCTCGCCTTCTGGACAGATTCGACTCGAATCGCGACTTTCATGCTGGGCAATGCACAAACCGGACGTAACTTTTCCTTCCTCGATGGTGTGAAAGGTTCGTTCCACGGCATCTCACATCATCGCAACGAAGAAAAGCAATTGAAGCAATACGTTGACATCGGAACCTGGCACATCGAGCAGGTTGCGTATTTGTTGGAGAAGATGAAATCTCTCGATGAAGCGGGGACTTCGCTACTCGACAACTCGATGGTCATGTTCGGCTCAACATTGAAAGATGGAAATTCTCACGATCCACACGACTTGCCGATCATTCTAGCAGGTCGAGGTGGCGGAACTCTCAAGCCGGGCCGCCGATTACGATTTAAGAAAGACACACCGTTGTGCAACCTTCATCTCTCACTGCTGGAACGCATGGGGATCGAGAAAGAGTCATTCGGCGATAGTACCGGTAAGCTCGATGGATTGGGCTGATGAGAAGATAAGCATCTAAGTTGTGCGAACTTCGGAGGCGATGCGGCTGTTGGAGGTAAAGTGATCGAAATTCAATCCCCCGAGAACCAGAGAATCAACCGATTGCTCCAAGAGCACAAATTGAATCGCCTCTGCGGGATCGAGATGTCCTGCAGCGAGCCCCTTTTTGACAAGCACGCCGATCCCGGATTCTTGGGCTTCACGCATAACACTGAGATGAGTCGTGTCTTGAAGATTGAATTCCACCATCAGCACATCGGCCCAATCAAGCGCGGCCCGAGCGCCGTCCACGGTCTTTCCCGACAATCCAATTGCGGTGGCTTTGCCAGCTTGTTTTAATTCCTGCATAGCGGCAACGGTATCGGTCTCATTCAGAATATGCAGATCGTCTCCATTGGAGTGGATCATCAAGAGATCGAGATGGTCGGTCTGCAGTCTGCGGAGTGACTCTTCGACACTTTTTCTGACGGCGTCTGCCCCGAATTTATAAATCGATTTTCCATCGACGAATCGCTCTCCGACTTTACTGGAAAGGACAATTTCATCGCGCCGCTTTGAAGGAAATTGTGAAAGGAGTTGCCCCAGTCGTTGTTCGGCAATGCCATAAGCGGGGGCCGTATCAATCAGATTGATGCCGAGATCTAAAATGCCGTTAAGGAGACGTTCACATTCCTGATCGGTGGGCAATTCGTATCCGCTCGGGTACTTAATTCCCTGATTGCGTCCGATTTTGAACGATCCGAAACCGATTGCCGAGACGATAATCCCGGTTTTTCCGAGTGGTCGTCGAGGCAGCGGGTTCATGCCGCTTCTCCCGATTGTTCAAATGTCTGGGGACTTGTTTTCAAGGTCAGAGAAGGATCCTGTAAATCCGTAAGTTGCGCAAGCAGTTTACGAATCATGCCTTCTGCTTCCACGCGTTCGTTCAGCCAACGCTCACGTAATCCTCTCCATGCCTGTTCACGTTCTTCGTGATTCTCTTCAATCTCTTGCAGTTTTTTCTGTCGGCTGGAAAGCGAACCACTCTTTTCGTCAATCCATTTACGAAACTCTTGCCGTTCTTCAGTGAACAACTGAGTTTGCATTTCGAGGCTGGCTCGTTGTTCGGTCAGTTTTTCGCGTTCCGTTCGCAGTTCGTCTCGAAGTTTTTTATAATCGAGCGATAATTCCTGGCGGGCCTGTTCTAAGTTTTCTGAGAGTTCTTCGGAACCCTCCTCGGACTGCATCGTATGTAATTGTTGTTCAACAACAATTTTCATTTCGAGTGTCTGCCGGTGTGTCTCTTCGACATCTCTTTGAAGTTGTTCGAGTCGATACCGTCGAGCTTCCAGATTCTCGGCATGAATCGCGAGCATGTTTTGTTGGCGTTTGATATCGGATTGGTCAAGTTCGTGACGTTGTTGCCATTCGCGTTGTTGTTCTTCGAACTGACCGAATTGTTCTGATAACTGATCCTCTTGAGCCTGACGATGTTGGGCAAGGATCCCGACCTCTCTGGTGAGCGATTCTTCCCGCTGTTCGAGGAGTGTTCGGAAATGTTTGAGCTGATTAGCTCGCAATCGGAGAACGGTATGATCGCGTTCTTGAATCATTCGCGTGTATTGCTGATCCTGGCGAAGCTCTGTTTGTGACAGATTCAGTTGTTCTCGCAAACGCTCTAAATGCTGTTCCTGGAACTGGCTTCGTTTTTCTGTCAAGGTTTGTGACTCTTGCAGTTCTTCCTGTTCTCGCTCAAACGCGGCTTTCGCGGCGTTCAGTTCCATTTTTTGCGAAGCCAACTCTTCCTGTTGTTGTTCGACTTTGGCCGCCCATTCCTTTCTCTTCTGAGAAAAACGGGAGACTTCCTGTTCGTGATCACGATGAACCGTCAGACGAAGTTCTTCTCGCTGCTCGTGTTGTCGTTTATCGAGGTCGTTCAGTTTTTGGCGATGCTCTTC
The DNA here is from genome assembly GCA_029243145.1 of Planctomycetaceae bacterium. Taxonomy (GTDB): domain Bacteria; phylum Planctomycetota; class Planctomycetia; order Planctomycetales; family Planctomycetaceae; genus JABURQ01. Next base: position 8,221 of record JAQWSQ010000093.1, read on the forward strand.
GGCCAGTTTTTCTTTCAGCCGTTCCAGTTTGTCTTGTTCTTCTTCACAAGCAATGCGACTTTCACGGAGTTTCCTTTTCTCGGCATCCAGTTCGTCGCCGAGGCGTGATTGATATTCGTCTCGTTCTTCTGTCAATTCGTATTCGCGTCGGTTGAGTTCTTCGTCGCGATGCTTCAATCGGGCTTCGAGTTCATTGAGTTGTTTTTGTTGCAGGCTGAATGTTTCTTGCTGAGCTTCAACAGTCCCTTCTCGCTCTTTCTGTCCGGTTTCAAATTCGGTCACGCGCAGGCGAAACTGACGCTGTTCGCGTTCCAGTGCGACCACTTGCGAGTTGACAGATTGCTCGCGACGATCCAGCTCTTCGAGACGCCCTTGCATCGATGAGGCGATGTGACTCACCTCAGAGAGCATTTGCAATTGATCGTGCATCGAACGTGCGACGGCAGGAGGGAGATTATCCGTCTCTGGGAGTGCCGACTGTTGTGAGGCTGCCAGCAAATCAGACGTGAAATCATCCGGCCGGGAATCGGAACTCCCGGTCGGATGAGATTCGTGTTCAGAATTGCTCATGCGGGGAATCCTTTCCCGGGGTGAGCGATGAATGGTGAAGTGCTTAACACTTCCGGCGGGCAAAGTCCGTTATTCACCCGCCAATAGTTCAATCTTTAGAGTGCAGCATCGAGGGCTTCAGAGAGTTTTTCTTTGGGGCTAACGCCTTGAAAACGTTGTATCACTTTGCCCCCTTTGAAGACCAAGATCGTAGGAATCGCCTGGATGCCGTGTTCTGTGGCAACCGCTTGATTTTGATCGATATCCACTTTACCAATGCGAGCTTTGCCATCGTAATCATTGGCAAGTTCTTCAATGGTTGGAGCGATCATTTTGCAAGGACCGCACCAGCTTGCCCAGAAATCGACCAGCACCGGCTGATCGGCATCCACAACTTCTGCTTGAAAGTTGCTGTCGGTAAACTCGAGTACGTTGTCAGCCATGATTTCTTCCTTTACCTACGGGAATGTCTCTGTCCGTTATTTCAACTGCCTTCGAGCAGTTTGATATCTTAAAAAACTCTTTCGTCTTTACTTCTTTAGAAGTGGGAAATTATAGGCATTTCGGTATCTATGTCAACGCGGAGAACAGGCCCTCAGTTGACGTAAATGACTAGGGTTTCTAGAGATTCGTCACCAAGCCTGACTTCTTGGACAGTCTGAAAACGGGGTTTTGCAGCTCCTCAATAATTCTTCTCACATCCTCTAATCTCCTGAAAAAACACGTTATACTGACGGAGATGTCAGATCTGCCAAATGAGTGCTGACCTTCGGAATTCATAGTCGAGAGAACCATCGTGAAACCCTTAGTCAATCGATCAAACATATTTCACGGTATGGACTTGCGAGTGTTTACGTTATGCCTGCTGATCGTGGGAGTACAGTTCCCCGGTTGGTCTCAGGAGATCAACCTCCCGGACGAACAGCCGACCCGGAAATCGGCAATTGCAAAACCTGAACCGTTACCGGACGCCGATCCGAAATCTGCCGCTCTTCCTAAAAAATGGTTCAAATTGGTTCCCGTCAAACCGACCGGAGGGCTGGGGCTTTCTCCCGACGAGAACGAACCGTATTACCGCATTTTGGACCATGTTAAAAATCTTCCCGCAGCAACGCTGGCAGAAGCGGCCCGCAAATTTCGATTGTCGATGATCGATCAGTTTGCGGAACGGACCGTGACGGAAAAAATTGAAGCGGGATCGGAGGCACAAAAGAAATCTCTCCGCAGGCAATTAGAGAAACGGTTGACTGAGTACCGCGAAGATCTTCCTTCCTATCCGCTTATTCGGGATGCCTTTAATCAGTCGGAAAAGTGCCAGGGACAGGTCGTTTCTTTCAGCGGACACATCCGACAGGCGATCTCTTTCCCGGCAGGAGAGAATGAATTCGGGATCAAAACGCTTTACCAGGTGACTTTGTTTGATGAGGAGTCCAAAGGTTACCCGGTCATCATCATTTGTACGGAAGTGCCAGACGGGTTGCCTCTTAATTTTCCCGAGACGCAGGTTTACGATGGTGTTTCAGTCACGGGCTATTATTTCAAATTATTTGCCTATGAAGGGAAAGAAGATCTTCAGGCAGTCCCTTTGATTCTGGCAAAGACGGTCAGTTGGTCACCTCCCGAGCCAAGCTCACGCGCGTTTCCCGATTGGGGCTACGGCTTCGTGATCGCCGTCGGCGTGGTTGTACTCTGGATGATTGTCCGTTCCAATCGTTCCACGAAGCGATTGCAATCCGTGCGAGAAAAACTGAGTTCTCCCGAAGACAATCCTTTCGATAATCCCAATTGACTTTATGTTCCTCCTCGTAAGTTTGTGCTCCTGAATTTGAAAGTCCTTGCCGACATGTTGTCTGAACCTCTCAAGAGTCCTCTGAAATTGGGTGTTCTGATTTCAGGAGGCGGCACAACGCTCAAAAACATGATGGCCGAGCAAAAGGCGGGCAAACTAGAGATTGCGACGCCACACGTGATTGCCAGTCGTGAAGATTGTGGGGGAGTGACTTGGGCTCGCGAACAAGGTTTTCCGGTCGATGTGATCTCCCGAGGAAATTACCCCGATACCGAAGCCTTCAGTGCGGCAATTTTTGAGACCTTACGAAATGCCGAAGTCGATCTGGTCACACTGGCCGGCTTTTTATCATTGATTCATGTGCCGGACGATTTTCTCGGACGAGTCATGAATATTCATCCTTCGTTGATTCCCGCGTTTTGTGGCCGTGGCTATTACGGCCACAAGGTTCACGAAGCGGTCATCGAACGGGGTGTCAAAGTGAGTGGTTGTACGGTTCATTTCGCCGATAACCAGTACGATCATGGACCGATTATTTTGCAACGCTCCGTATGCGTGAGCGATGATGACACTCCCGATTCTCTTGCTGCGAAAGTCTTCGAGCAGGAATGTCTGGCGTACCCGGAAGCCATTCGTCTGTATGCTGCGGCACGATTGCACGCTGAAGGTCGCCGCGTGCAGATCATTGATTGAAGTGAGTCTCCGCTCACTTCGGCTTGTCTGGCTGTAACGGGAAGATCTCGACTTCCAATTCGGGGACCAGTGTGTCCACTGAATTTGGTTGTGACGCAGTAGGGTCTTCAGTGCCGCCGAGTTTACTGAAACTCAAATGATCGCGATCTTCTACAGGCACAAAGTCTCTGGTTTTGTTGGTCGGTGAAGTCGATTCGTTCGAGGATGATGACAGAGGATCGACGACTTGTTCGTCCTTTTGATGGGGTGAGAGAGAGACGACCAGCAGACAGCAAATGGTCGAGATGGCGAGTGCCATGTATCCGGCGAGCTGACGAGATTCTTTGGGCGAAGTCGGAAGTGGGGCGACGACTTCGGTGAATGAGGGCGTGACAAGGAGAGGCTCATTCGACCGATATTCGACGGGAGTTTCTGCTGCGAAAAATTGTTGCAACAGACCTTCCACGTCATGTTCCGAAAGCTGCTGCTGCTTGTGATCAGTCATGTTCAAATCCCAGTTGCTCCAGTTCGCTGTCCAGTCTTTGTCGGGCTCGTGTCAGCCGCATATCGACGGCTGCCGCCGATGTTACTAATGTCTCACCGATTCTTTGCGACGACCAGTTCAGCGCGTAACGTAGAATCAACACCTCTCGGTCGGCTTCTTTCAATTGTTTAAGGGCTGATCGAATTTGTTCGCGTTGCTCACTTTGGAAGAGTGTTGTGATTGGCTCATGGTCGCTGCCAGGGTTCAGATCGAGTGATTCTGTTTTGATCACAGAGTTGACCTTACGGCGTGCCTGATCTCGCAACCAGTTTCGTCCGACCTGTATCAACCAGGCTTTTCGATCCCGTATTTCCTCAGTCTGTTGTTGCAGTTTCAAAAAGGACTCGTGAACGGCGTCCTGCGCGCGTTCCGCGTTTCCGCAATAGGCATAAAATAATGCCCACAACTCGCGCGCCTGGTCTCGATAAAGAGACTCCAGCGACGAGTCCGCATCGGCGGACGGTAACGATGTCATAGGTAAATTCCGTTTCTGATCGATCCTCGAAACGGGTCGAATGAAGGTTTCAACACCTCCCCGACACCGATAATGACGCTTCACCCAATCAACTCTAACAGCATTCACAGAGGGATTCTCGCGAAAAATTAGGGCCAGCTTCACGCTCATAAAACGTCGCTATGATTGAAATTATGCCAGGTTTGCGAGATTCGGGCATCAATGGCTATAATCCCTCTCCATCGGTTCCGTGCTACCTAACTCCTTAATATGAGATGTTTTCGATATGACAGTCCTCCGCGACGAAGCTCCTTTCTACGTCGGCGTTGACGTCGGAGGAACCAACATCAAAGTGGGAGTCGTCTCCGATCACGGGAATTCGTTGTCTTATGTCAGTTACCCTACGGATGCTGAAAAAGGCCCCGATCATGGGCTCGACACCATCTGTCGAGGGATTGATGTCGCCGTTGCCGAAGCTGGATTGACGCTGGAAGAGATTCGTGCGGTTGGTCTGGCAACTCCCGGCACGATGGATATTCCTGCCGGCATGTTGCTTGATCCCCCCAACCTGCCCGGTTGGCAAAACATACCGATCCGGGAACGAGTGGCTGAACGGGTGAAACGTCCGACGACTCTGCAGAATGATGCCAATGCCGCCGCGTATGGAGAATACTGGGTCGGTGCCGGTCGGCACGTTCACAGCATGGTTTTTTGGACATTGGGAACGGGAATTGGATGCGGCATCATCATCTCTGATATGATCATTCGAGGAGAACATTCACACGGCTCGGAATGCGGTCACATCATCATTGAGATGAATGGTGGGCGGCGTTGTGCAACCGGTCAATACGGAACACTCGAAGCGTATGCGTCTGCCACCGCGCTCAAAGCGAGATGTCGCGAAGCGTTGGATGCCGGGAAAGAATCAATTCTCAGAGACTGGCTCGCAGAGGGCAAAGAACTTGATCCCTTGCTGATGGCGAAGGCCGCCGAGCAGGGTGATCAATTGGCAGACGATCTCATCATGGAAACCGCGACATATATGGGTGTGGGCACAACATCGGTCTTGCATACGATCAACCCGAATATGATGCTTTACGGCGGCGCGATGACCTTCGGACGACATGATACCGAGTTGGGACGCCGCTTTTTGCAGCGGATCAAGGATGAGGTCAAATCGCGTGCTTTCCCCATTCCGTACGAAAAAACACTCTTCGATTATGCGACACTCGGCGGTGACGCCGGCTACATCGGCTCAGCCGGTTACGCCCGCCGCAAACATCCCGGAAATGAGTAAGTCATGACTTGGTCACAAACGGAAATTCGCCTGCCCGCTCACCCGCGCGGTTTTCATCTCATCACGCATGAGATCGAGAGCGGTCTGAGTGATCTGGAACCGATCGATGTCGGTTTGCTGCATGTGTTTATCAAGCACACATCGGCTTCACTGACCATTAACGAAAACGCGTCCCCCGACGTCCCACATGATATGGAGATGGCCGTCAATAAGATGGTCCCCGAGAATTGGCCCTACATTCATACGCTCGAAGGCCCCGACGATATGCCTGCTCACATCAAGTCATCGATGTTTGGACCGGCGATCACAATACCCATCAGCCAGGGTCGATTGAACCTGGGGACGTGGCAAGGGGTGTTTTTGTGTGAACATCGCGATCATGGCGGCAGCCGCAAATTATTGCTGACGTTGCAAGGCGAGTGAATGCACTGATGTTATTGGTCAGTCTCTTCAGTCATCGCCTTTTTCTTTGTGAGCCACTCGAAAATCGAGTCAGCGGCATACCGATTTGCTAACTCATTGGGATGCGCGTCAAAGCGGCTGACGATGAGACCTTCTGCAGAATGCTCTTGCATGACGGGTAACAGATCTTCAACGGGAATGTTATTCTCTCGACAGAATTCGACAATTTGCTCATGGGCCGAGGCGAAGGCATAGTCGTTTCCCAGATTGTGGAGAAATGGGAATATGACCAGTCGGAATTCACAGCCATTTTGCTCACACAGTTCACGAATCGCGACTAACTTTTGTTTCATGCGTTTCCAAGGATCGCCTGCGTAATATTCGCTCATGAAATCGTAATAATTTTTCACTTGCGGACGTTGAGCTTGCTGGACGCGAAAGTACAAAAGGTTGAAGAAGTAAGTGTCGCGAAACAGAAAGAAGTCCGAGCCGCTTAACCAGTCTGCAGAATAAAACGTTTGAAAGTCGGGATGGAATGACTCGATATCATTCAGACATAAATTGTAGACGGCGGTGTCAACGCGAATGTCGTCTTCGAACAGTTTTCTCAAAATCGATTCCGCCCAAAACAGATCGGTTCCCGGCTTGCCGAGATTTGTGACGATTGTTTCCTCGCCCGAATCTTTCTCCAAATTCTGGCCGACCAGATTACTGAATCGGTCAGCGGAATGGTTGATGCCGTGCCCATAAGTGAAGCTATCACCCAAAAAGCAGATGTGTTTGGCGTTTTCGGGGATTGATTCGGGGAACGGTTTCACATCGCGATAAACGATCCCTTCATTGGGGCCGAAACGCAGCACTTTCTCTTCCGGCTCTGCGTATTTGCGGAACCACTTTTTGGAGACGTTCGACATGTTAAACGAATCGGTCCGGTCGTAGCCGACTGCAAAGCCAACTTCCAAAAGTGTCATCAAGACGCAGAGTAACCATAGCGAGATGGCTGCATTGACCAGCTTTTTGCGGATGGGTATTTCGTCGCTGCCACGACGCATTTTCAGTAGGACAATGAGGGCCACAAACAGTGAGGCACTCCAAATAGCCGTTCCGATCAGATATCCTGTTGTCAGGTCGAACCACGTCATGGCGTCTCCTTCTGAGTTGAGGTCTCGCGTCGCTTCAAGATGAGGAAGTCGCCGCTCGTCCTGTCGGGGAGTAGTTCCCATTTCTCCGGTTCATTCTGCAACTCGGGAATTTCGTCGGGCGATTTGATCCAACTGTAACGATGGCCGGTGTCGATCACGATGTAATTTGTATCCTCGGGTACTCGCAACTCGTAACCGCTTACTTTGCGAGCGTATTGGCTGTAATCGTATGATCGTTCGTAGTGGGTGAATCGTGGATGGATGAAGTCGGTCGAAGCGACTCGTGAATTTTCGGGAATCTGTTCGAGAACCTTATCGATTTGTTGGGCTCTTTCAGAAATGACATAAAGCGACTTCCAGTAGTGAACGGAATGAGGATCCCAGAAGGCGACGCCGAGTGGTGAAAGCGAAAAGAAAACCGCCGTCGCGAGACCCGAAAAGACTGCCAGGGATGCACCTCGGGATGGGATCCACGCGGCTTGATTTTTAAGTCTGCCTAATCCAGCCGCTGCGGACCAGAAAATAATGGGGACAAGTGGTGCATGGAAATGATGAAACGGTATGAGCATATCGGTGGCCGATGATCCGGTCTCGTCCGAAAGTTGCATCAGTGACAACACGCCGAATAACGGCAGTCCGACCAGCAATCGCGAAGGTGAAAGTAGAGACAAGCCACTCACTGGAATGAGCAAAGCGGCGGCGTAAATGACCGTCCGCAAGGAAAAGAGTCGCCCTAAAACCGCACCCGGTTGTGTGAAGAGGCTGCGGGCAATGTCACCCGGTGAATTGCCCAGCTCTCCAAAGTAACGGGCGTAATGGACATCGCCTCCCGCGCGGAAATACGGAATCGCCAGCTTGATTACAAAGATCAGATAGATCACCGAAAAGAGAGTCAGCCCCAAGCCGGCTTTGAGACCGGTTTTGTCCTTTTGTTCGGTCCACGCAGACCACGCGACCCACAAACCTAACGGAGCGAAGATCGCGGCAAAGTCTTCTTTCGCGAGTAAGGTCAAAGGCAACCAGAGCAAAAATGCGAGTCGATATTTCTTGCGTTCAAGATTGTCTAGCGTGAAGAGTAATAACGGTACGCCGTATGAGATGGGACGAAATGTTTTCAGATCAATCGAGATTTCCAGAAAGTGCAACGGGAAATAGACCAGCACGGCGATGGCCATCAACGTTGCCGCCCGTTGACTCTCGGTGTGTCGCAGCGTCATCCGATATACGGGAATCGCACAGACGCCCAAGGCAACCGCTTCACTCAATTCAAGCAAGAGGTGAGACGGCCACAACATATAGATCGGGAACAGCAGCAGGTGAATCGCCTGAAGATGTTCGCCGGGAAATAATCCTTGATCGAGATAACTGCGAAACCCTTTGCCGTGCGTGAGATTCCAGAGATGCTCTTCGTACATGGCCGAGTCACCGTGTGGCGTCTGCAAGTTGGCAAACAGTTGCCAATTCATTCCGGTGAATACAATGACGAATAACAGCATCGCACCAAGTGCGGTCCATGAAAGTTTTGACGGCAAGAGTTGTGCTTGTTGCGACGCTTGACTCACTCGACTCAACGCTCGGCAATTGGCAAATGCGAAACCCAAAGCCAGCCAGAAGGGAATGGTGCCAGTGGCGAGTGACTGTAAAGATTCAGAACCGCCCAACAAGCCGGCAATCGAAAGAAATTGCCAGACAAGCAAAATCAGCCACCACTTTCCATCAGCCGCGACGGTATTTAACGAGTGTTTGAAAGTGACCGGCACTGTGTGGTCTCGATTCAGACATGTCCGAGAAATGCTGCCGATGATCAGGCAGACGGCGTTGAATATAAGGGCCGCCAGACACAACGTGGGAAAAGAGAGATTGGCGATCACCGCACCGGAAGGAAGTGGCTCAATTTCGCCGCCCAGTTTCTCAATCAACGAGACCCAGAGACCTTGGCTCATCATCGTGCCGGCCACTTGAGAGTCACCCAGAACGGTGGTCAGGAACCAAGCTAGCACAAGAGTTCCCACGCACCAGAGGAGTCCAGCAGTTCGATCATTGTATTCGATTTGTGGCTGGGTTCTGTTCATGATTTTATGTTCGCGCTCGTCAAATTATCTCACAGAATTATATTTTGACTGATTCACTTGCTACGCATACTCGTGACGAGACGATGGGATGGTTATACTTAATTCTCACAAGAATTGCAGGATTCCACCACCTATGTTTCGATATCAGAAATACGCAGCCACTTCACTGGTCATTCTAGCCGGTCTGATCACTGCGCTGGCCTTCGGGCCGGGACGCGGTGGATTTCGTCAATCGGGTGGTCCCACCCTGACATTATTCTGTGCAGCGGGAGTTCGAGAACCGATTCGCGAAGTGATTGAGAAGTTCGAGGTGGAGACCGGCGTGGTCGTGGAAACCCGCTATGCCGGTTCGGGAGTGCTGCTTTCCAGTCTGAGATTGGAAGATGCTGATTTGTATCTGGCCGCTGACCGGGGATATCTGGAACAAGCCCAGGAAAGGGGACTGACGAACCGCATCGTTCCCTTCGCCCGTCAACATCCGGTGATCGCGGTCCAGACTGGCAATCCTAAACAGATACAATCATTAGCCGATTTGACCCGTGAGAAACTACGCGTCACGCTTCCCGACCCGGAGCGTGCTGCCATCGGTCGTATTGCCAAACAATTGCTCGAAGAAACGTCTCAGTGGGAACCCATCTGGCAGCATGCCATGTTGCAACGAGCGACAGTGAACGATGTGGCCAATGATATTAAATTGGAGTCAGCCGATGCGGGCATCGTTTGGAATACGACCGCCGCGCAGTACTGGGAACTTGAACCGATTGAAATTCCCCAGTTTCAATCAGCAGAAAGTGAAATTGGCATCGCAGTGCTCAAAACCGTCCAGCAGAAAGAACTGGCAGAACAGTTCATCAGTTATTTATTGGATGAATCCATTGGTCAGTCAATATTTTACAATCACGGCTATGGAGTGATCAATCGAAAGCCGACGGAGGTGACGCCGTGAATCATCCCGACCGAAAATTCTGGTGGGCACTCGGCTGTTTCAGTGGCGTTTATGTTCTGCTGTTGGCGATGTTATTGCTGGCCGACTTGCAGTATTCGAGCCTGTCTCACTTTGGATCTTTGCTGGCCTCACCCGCTCTGCGTTACAGTTTATGGCTAAGCCTGATCAGTAGCATGATCAGCACCATTCTGGCGATGTGGGTCGCCGTGCCGCTGGGTTATCTTCTGTCTCGTGCTCAGTTTCGCGGAAAAGCGATCCTCGATGCCTTCGTTGATATCCCGATCATCGTTCCGCCGGTGGTGATCGGATTAAGCCTGGTCATTCTCTTTCGGCAATCGACTCTGCGTCCTGTGGATGACTGGTTGTCAATCGCCTTTCATCTCCCGGCTGTCGTTCTCGCTCAATTTACCGTCGTTACGGCGTTCGCCACGCGCACCATGCGGTCCACATTTGACGATCTTTCTCCCCGTCAGGAACAAGTCGCGATGACCTTGGGATGCAGCCGCTCTCAAGCGTTTTGGGCAGTCGTTTTACCCTCAGCACGAACCGGCCTGTTAACAGCGGGGACTCTCGCTTGGGCGCGGGCGTTCGGAGAATTTGGCCCAGTGTTGATGTTCGCGGGGGCCATTGAACAGAAAACCGAAGTCTTGCCGGTCAGTATTTTTCTGCACTTGAGCACGGGAGACATCGAAACGGCTGTCGCGATCTCGCTGGTGATGATCTTTGTGGCCATCAGCGTGCTGTTGGTAGTCCGTACGGCAGTGGGATGCAAGGCGATTTGAAGTCTTGAATTAATACTCACTCGGGTAACTGCGGCACGGCACTGTCATCTCCCGGCGTCCACCAGTCGTCGAGTAACTTGCTCATCTTTTGAATGCGTTGTTGTTGCTGGGTATTTTTTGACAAATCGGACTGCTCATGGGGATCGGCTACCACATCGAACAGCGAGACGGTTTTTACATAATTTCGCCAGATATCGCCACGTTGCCGATGCGGGACAATCAATTTCCAGCGACCGTCTCTCACCCAGCGATAGGCAATATCGCGTGAAGGATGACCGAGAGAAGTTGCGTCACCCGGATAGATTTCTCCAAACACTGGACCATCTGCCAGCGGTGTTTTTTCCATCGCGGACGGCAACAATGATCGGCCCGGCATCTTCCCCGAAAATTCTTTACACCCGACCGCGTCGAGGATGGTCGGTACGATGTCGACGCTGTTACACAATGCCTTGTGTGTGGCGGGTTTCACATGGCCGTCCCAGCGTATCAAAATCGGCGTTCGCAAGCCGTAATCAAATGGCGAACGCTTGGAGCGAATATCGACCGGGTATTTCCCGGTCTGCGAATGCGCGGTCTCCTTGGGCTGCCAGCCGTTATCAATGACAAAGACGAATATGGTGTTCTGCGTTAAGCTGCGAGCTTCGATCATTTGCATCAATTGACTGACTGTGTTATCGAATTGACTGCACGAGGCATAATAGTCGACAAGGTGTTTAGGGACCGCAGGGTTGTTCTCGTAAGGCGTTCGGTATTTCTCAGGAGAGTTGTGAGGTTCGTGAGGCAGAAACGGTGCATACCACAACAAGAACGGTTGCTTGCCATGCGCGTCGAGAAAATCGGCAATCGGTTGCATGGTGTCGCGACCGATGTTGAGACCCGCGTCGCCATTACCGTGTGCGACTAACGAACCATCGGGAAGTTTTCGATTTCCGTAAGCCGGTTCGGGAGAGGCTACATCGACGGTCATGCCGTGTGTGAAACCGGCGTTACGAAAGTGACCTTCCCAAAACTTACCGGTTTGAAATGATTGGTATCCATTATCGCCTAAAATTCGTGGTAGCGAGGGAGCCGACCGAATCAGATAGGAGGCTTGATCGCGAGTATGGTGATATTCGGGCTTTGTCATTTTGCTCAAGGCAGAGTTGCCCGGTGGTGGATGATTGAAATGGACGCCATGCTGATGTGGGTATAAACCGGTCAGCAATGTGACGAGTGAAGGACGACAGACAGATGTGGGGACATAGCCGTTGGGGTATCGGGCTGATTGTTTTGCGAGCCGGTCGATGTGCGGCGTCTTGACGTGCGGATGCCCCATGAATCCAAAATCGGTCCACGCCTGATCGTCGGATATGATCAGGACGATATTGGGGGAATCGGCGGCATGGAGATTGCCGTATAAGTAAAACGAAATGATGAAAAACGCGGCATAAAGTTTCATCGAGATCCTCCGGCATTTACTTGGGTGGTTTGGTCGTCTTTCCTAGACAACCAAACGTCGTTACCAGTGACGAGACCATCATGCCGGCCAAGCGTTGTTTCGTGGTTGCGGAACCTGCGGAGTTTGGGTCGAACCGGTCAATTGATTCTTGATAAACTTCTCGCACCCGGTTGATGGCATGTTTCCAGTCCCAGGTTTTGACGGTTTCGTACGCCGCGTTTCCGATTTGCTCACGATACGCGATGTCGCTCAATAGTTTCTCAACGTGGGAGCAGGCGTCATCCACGTTACGCGGTTCGTATAAAAGACCTGTTTTTTCATGTTCGACGAGTGACGGTATCCCGCCCGCTCGGGGAACGACCACGGGGCAGCCAGTCGCCATCCCTTCCAGGACCACATTCCCCATCGTTTCTGTTTCCGAGGCATAGAGGAAAAGATCGGATGAGGCATAAGCGGCGGCGAGTTCGTTGCCGGTCAAATAACCAAAGAAGCAGGCATCGAGGCTGGCGAACTTCTTTTCGAGTTCCCCACGCTGTGGGCCATCACCGACCACGGCCAACGTCGCATCGGGAAAGCGACTCACAATCTCTTTGAGAAACAACACATTCTTTTCGGGGGCAAGTCGTGAAACGGTCAACAGCAAAGGTTTCTCTGGTCGTCCTTGAGTGAGCCGGTTTCGCATTTCGTCCGATTTTTGTCGAGGATGAAATTGTTCGACATTCACGGCAGGAGGCCAGAGTTCAACTCGTTCAAAATTACGCTCGATTAATTCGTCACGCATTAAACCGGAGACGGTCATATTCATATCGGCACGGTTATGAAACTCCCGCATCGTCCACCAGATGATGGGCGAAAGTGGCCGAAGGGCGGCGTAACCTTTGACAAATTCGCCGTACAGAGTATGAAACGAAAACATGCTGGGGTAATGCAGTCCGGCTTTAAGCAACCGATTGTAACAGCGGAAGCCGAAGGCGAGCGGATTCATGTAATGAATCACATCGGGCTGAAATTCGCGGATCGCATCTTCGAGCCGGCTATCGGGGATCCCGATTTTGTATTCGGGATACGTGATGAACGGGAAACTTTTGAAATCGACGAGCGGTACGTCGCAATCTCGTTCGCCCTCTGCGTAAGGGCAAGCGATCATCAATTCGTCACTAGCAGCTTGCAACTGTTCGATGAGATTGAGCGTACGATGAACGACGCCGTCAATTTTTGGCAAAAAAACTTCCGCAATGATGGCGACACGCATCGAAGGATTCTTTCCCGTGCGGCAAATGAAAATTACTGGTTCTGTTTACGGGCCAGTGCCAACACGATGCGGTGGCGATCTTTGATCGGGAAGGCGAGCTTATTGAGAATGGCTTGGGAGGTTCGATTCAGTTTATGCAAACCGAGTTTTTCCACAAACGGCGTCAGCCACCCACCTCGATACGCAAAGTCCATGAACTCATCGAAGTTGGCAAAGTTCACTTCCGGTTCAAAAGTTTCGCTCTGACACACTTCAAAGCCGTGGGACTGAAGTTTCTGCACCACGTCTGCTTCGTCTTCGGGATTCGAGACCAATGAAGGGGTGTCGATACTTTTTCCACCAAAGATCATTTTCAGAATTTTGAGGTCTGCTTTTTTTTGCAGATTGGGAAAGCCGCCCATTGTGCCACCCACGAACGACCAATATCCACCTTCATCAAGTTTGTTGTAAATTTTTGGTGCCAGAACATCAATGGGCACAAATCCCGTCATGAAGTGAGTGCAGATGATGTTGAACGAAACATCCTGAAAATGATCGTCGAGATTGGCGGCATCATCGACGGCCAATTTCATGTCGGCAATGCGCTCGCCAGCGATATCGACCATCGCTTGAGAAAGATCGAGACCGTAAGGATCGATCGACATACCGGCTTCGTTGCGGAGACTTTCACAGAACATGCCCGTTCCGCATCCGACATCGAGAATCCGAAGTGCCGATTCGGCCAGTTTTAGATCTTGGGTCGTTTGCAGTTGCTCGACAGCCTTGTCGAGCGAATCGCCGGTGACGTTTTGTGGATCAAGGTCGTAATGTTGGGCAATGACCTCGTCATACTGGCGTTGAATCGTATCTGTTTGCATCTGTCAACTGAACCTTCTCAGAGGATTTATCCCATTAACGACGATTGGTTTGAGGTACTATTCAACCAGCGATCACTCGCAATTACAACTGCTCAATTGGGTGAAGGTCAGTTCGCAACTGAATGTCGAACAGGGTTAGGGTCGCGACGATTGGGATGATTGGGAGATTTAACAACCGTGTCGGTCTCTTTACGGTCGCAATTGGTGATCAGATCTCACGGATTTTCACAAAATATTTGCAGATCTCGCAGAGATGCGTCTGGAGACTCGCTATTGGGTAGTCGTCATCACACCGGGATTGCTATCCTGTGGGACCGCTGAAACTCTATTTGTTCCCGAGAGAGGCTCCGATTTCTGCCGATGTCTGATTCTTACGATGTCATCGTGATCGGGAGTGGGGCAGGTGGGGGGACGCTGGCTAATGCCGTCGCCCGAGCTGGCAAATCCGTCCTGTTGCTCGAAAGAGGGAAGAAATCTCCCGAGGTTTCTCTGCCTCACGATGAACGTGCCATGCTGATCGACAAACAACCGTACGATGATCGCCAGATCGATGTGAACGGCAACGACGCGCGACTTTACATGGGAGGTGTTCTGGGGGGCAGTACCTCGTTGTACGGGGCGGCGTTGATGCGTCCCAGTCGAGATGATTTTCACCCTGGTCGGCACTACGGTGATCGTCTTGAAAAAACGCAACACGATTGGCCCATCGGGTATGACGATCTGGCGTCTTACTATGATCGTGCCGAGCAACTGTATCACGTCAGCGGCCAAACATCGGACAACTTTGGTCCCCTCAATCGACCCTCGCAAAAGTATCCTCATTCGCCTATTCCTCTGAAACCAATCAATGAGCGATTGGTCAATGGAAATGAGGCGGCGGGACTCAAACCGTTTATTTTACCGTTGGGAATTGATTTCAATATCTGTTTGCAATGTGACGCATGTCCCG
>JAQWSQ010000110.1 GCA_029243145.1 Planctomycetaceae bacterium
GATGCCATTGATGAAAAAAGCCGCAAATACATGGCCCCTCATCAAAAAGAGGGAGTCTCTGGTCCCGAATTGATGGAGTTGCAAAAGCAACAGGCTAAAAACTTCGGCACACGGATCATTTCAGCCGATGTCACCGAAATAGATATGTCTCAGCGTCCTTTCAAAATGAAGCTGTCGAACGGTGACGAGATCGTTACTGAAACGATTATTGTGGCGACTGGCGCACGCGCCAATTATCTCGGGCTCGACTCTGAAAAAACATTTCGCAACATGGGAGTCTCTGCCTGTGCCGTGTGCGACGGTGCCTTACCTCGCTTCCGAGATAAGCCACTCGTGGTTGTCGGTGGTGGTGACTCTGCGATGGAAGAGTCTGACTACTTGGCGAAGTATGCTTCGAAAGTTTACATCGTTCATCGTCGAGATGAGTTTCGAGCCAGTAAAATCATGGCAGAACGAGCCATCAATAATCGCAAAATCGAAGTCAAATGGAACTCTCAGATCGATGAAGTTCTCGGCGATAACGAGAGTGGCGTGACGGGCGTCCGCATTCGTAGCACATCGGATGACTCACAAACAGAAGAGTTGGACGCCTCCGGCTACTTCGCCGCCATTGGACACACTCCCAACACCGATTTTCTCGGTGGTCAATTGAAAACCGACGACAAAGGATACGTCGTCTGGACAGAGCATTTTCGCACCAATACCAGTGTTGAAGGTGTGTTTGCAGCAGGAGACTGTGCCGACAGCAATTATCGTCAGGCCATTACCGCAGCGGGGACCGGATGTATGGCGGCCCTTGATGCGGAACGCTGGTTGTCATCTGAAGGATTGCACTGACAGTTTCTTTGTAGGTCAGGCTGTGCCTGACATCAACGTGAATTGACTTGCACAACCGCTGGGACCAGTCCCAGCCTACAAACGACAAAGCCATCATGCTCACCGAAAAAGGTTGCAAAGAACGACGTCCACGATTATGGGACGCTCTTTCGGAAAACATCGATTGGGTGTTGATCGCCGACCCGCGGCACGTTCATTACTTCGCAAACTACTGGATCAACCCGCTCAGTTTCTCGACATCTGAACGTGGGCTGTTGCTTCTGGAGAGAAATGGCACGGCAACTCTGTTTGAAGACAATTTTACCGGCAAGTCTCTCAACCCGACAAAGCCGCATGTTGACCGGATTGTGACCGAGTCCTGGTATGACCACACTCATTCGATCATTAACCGAGACCATGCTCTGTTCATCGCTTTGAAGTCAATTGCCGAACATCTACAGGGTCGCCGGGGAGTGGTCGAGGCAGAATGGCTACCTGTCGGAGCACAAGAGGTACTCAACTTAAACAAACAGCGACAGCCGGTCTCAGATCATAATCCCGATCTTGGTTCGCTCATTCGACATCTCCGTCGTCAAAAACATGACGACGAACTCGAATTGATTCGCAAATGCATGGCTGCCGGTGATGCCGGACATGCCAAGGCCCTGAATGTCGTAGAGCCCGGCATGACCGAATTAGAGGTCTATCAACACATTCTGCAATCCGCGACCGAAGCAGCCGAACGCCCAGTCATTCTGTACGGCGACTTTCGGGCCACAAATCGCAAAACTCCCAAAGCGGGGGGACTGCCGACGAATTACGAACTGCGACAGGGGGATATGCTCATTCTGGATTTTTCAGTCGCCATGGATTGCTACCGCAGTGACTTCACCAACACAATTGCCGTTGGCGGAGCGACCGACGAACAGGTCATGTTGTTCAAACTGGTCGAGGCGGCGATGGAAGCCGGAGAAGACACCCTGAAAGCGGGTGTTGCCGCCAAAGACGTTTACGCGGCCACGGCAGCCCCCCTCAGAGAATCTGGATATGCCGACACCTGGACTTCGCACGCCGGTCATGGTTTGGGACTCGGCCACCCCGAAGCCCCTGTAATCGTCCCCGAAAGCACCGACACATTACTTGCCGGAGACGTGATGACTCTTGAACCGGCACTTTACGTGGAGGGCATTGGCGGAATCCGTATCGAACACAATTATCTGATCACGGACGATGGTTACGAACGACTCAGTAATCATCACATTTGTTTGGGGTGAAACCCATAAGTGCAATGATTTCAGCCGCTCATATATCCGGCCGGTAGAACCGGCCCTACGATGACTGACCAACGTTCACAATCCACGACATACCTGATTCTGCTGGGACCAGTCCCAGCCTACGAGTTGGATCTTCGGCGACAACGATTACCATGCCATCACCGCTCGACTGGATTCCTGACGATCTCTCGCATCTGCGTGAAGAGTCTCTCTATCGAGAACCGCGAAACGTCACTGCACTGGGAGACGGTCGTTGCGAGATCGATGGACGAGTTCTGATCGACTTCGGCTCTAATGATTACCTCAACCTTGCCACTTCAGACGCACTCAAAGACGCTGCCACAGTCGCGATTCAAAAACATGGACTCGGTGCAAGAGCCAGTTCGCTTGTCAGTGGCCGACATCCCGAATATCAAACGCTCTGTAGAAGACTGACTGATTTTGAGCATGCCGACGATGCGTTGTTGTTTCCCACAGGATACATGGCCAACGTCGGAACAATTACTGCCCTCGTTGGTTCGGAGGACAGTGTCTTTTGTGATCGGCTAAATCATGCCAGTCTTGTAGATGGTTGTCGTCTTTCCAAAGCAAAGTTTCGTGTCTATCCGCACCGAGATCTCACCGTCTTAAACCGCGAACTTGAAAAAGCCTCTGGCGTTCGCAGAAAACTGATCGTCACCGATGGCGTGTTCAGCATGGACGGCGATCTCGCACCACTTCCAGAACTGTGGGAGATCGCTCATTCACACAACGCAATGCTGTTGGTAGACGAGGCACATGCGACGGGTGTCTTCGGTAAAAACGGGCGGGGGAGTGTCGAACATTTCGACCTCGAAGACCAACCCATCATTCGGGTTGGCACGCTGAGCAAAGCCATCGGCTGTCTGG
Organism: Planctomycetaceae bacterium; assembly: GCA_029243145.1. Taxonomy (GTDB): domain Bacteria; phylum Planctomycetota; class Planctomycetia; order Planctomycetales; family Planctomycetaceae; genus JABURQ01. Next base: position 2,979 of record JAQWSQ010000110.1, read on the forward strand.
GGGGATTTGTCACTGGCTCACAGGATTTGACCGACTACCTGCGCAACAAAGCCGGAACACAAGTTTACTCCACAGGCCTCCCCGCAGTCATCTGTGCAGCAGCGTCTGCCGCAGTCCAAGAGATCAGCGAGAATCCGGCACAACGGAAAAGACTCCAATCTCTGAGCGACCTGTTGCGAACCGTACTATCGGCACAAAATATCGACTATGCCCCCGGTTCCTGTGGACCCATCGTTCCCGTTATCTTGGATGATGCAGAAGTGGCAGTCTCCGTTTCCTGTAAATTACAGGAGGCTGGTTTTTTCGTCCCCGCAATCCGCCCACCGACCGTCCCTGCCGGAACTTCACGATTAAGAATCACCGTTTCCACCGCACACGCAGAAGATGATCTCCGTTCGCTGGTCAGTCAGTTGCGAGGCATGCTATAACATGTCAATGAGCGACGAAATCTGGCGTAAAGAATATCCGTTTGAGTCCCACTCGCTTGATCTGAACGGACAAACCTATCACTACATTGACGAAGGGGAGGGAACTCCCATCCTCTTCGTCCACGGTAACCCCACCTGGAGCTTCGCCTTTCGCAAGCTCGTCTCTGGATTGTCGAACGATTATCGCTGCATTGCCGTGGACCACATCGGTTGTGGCCTGTCGGACAAACCTCAAGAGTACGAGTATCGACTCAAACAGCACATCGACAATCTCTGCCGATTGATCGAAGAACTCGACTTGGATCATATCACGCTGGTCGCTCACGACTGGGGTGGAGCCATCGGCATGGGAGCGGCGGTCCGCATGACAGCCCGCATCTCGAAAATTGTGTTAATGAACACAGCCGCGTTTCCGTCCACGTTTATTCCCAAAAGAATTGCAGCCTGTCGAATTCCAATCCTTGGGGCTATCGGAGTCCGTGGTTTCAATGCCTTCGCAGGAGCGGCAATCACTCAAGCCATTGCCGACAAAAAGAGCTGGACGCCCGCCTCGAAAGCGGGCTATCTGGCTCCTTACAATAATTGGGCGAACCGTGTCGCCGTCCATCGATTTGTGCAAGACATTCCGATGAACCCGAAGCACCCGAGCCATACGACGCTGCAAGAGATCGCCGATCATCTCGACTTGTTCGACGAAACACCAATCAAATTGATCTGGGGAATGCAAGACTGGTGTTTCAATCCTGACTTTCTGAGACGCTTTCAACAAATCTGGCCACACGCAGAAACTGTGGAACTCGATCACGCTTCGCACTATTTGTTTGAAGACGATCCTGAGCGGTTAATCAAAGAAATCAGGCAGTTTGTCGAAGGATAAAATATTGCATGATGATTACGCGATCAAATATCCACCATCAATAAGTTTCCCCTGCCGATTTCCATCGGCGGCTATAAAATAATGAACAACGTCCACATTGCTTGAACGCATTCTCCTCTCTGTTCACATCCTGCCATGCCACCCAACATAAACGTCCATCTTCTGCCCGCGCTGTTCTCCCCGAAAGAAGTTCTCGGTGGGACGGCAGTTATCATCGACATCCTGCGCGCCTCGACGACGATTTGTCATGCTTTAGATGCGGGGGCCTCTCAAGTCATCCCGTGTCTCACAGTTGAAGAAGCACGAGAAATATCGACCGTAGGGTCCGCTGTGCGGACCAAGTTCAATCTCGATGCGAACGAACAGCTTCTCCTCGGCGGCGAACGGGGCGGCGTCAAGATTGATCGCTTCGACCTGACGAACACACCGACCGAATACACGTCTGAACGAGTCAGTGGAAAGACTGTCCTGTTCACAACCACGAACGGCACAAAGGCGCTGCATCATGCCGCACAGGCTGAAGAAGTTGTCATCGGAGCCTTCGTGAACCTCTCTGCGGTTGTCACATGTCTGGAGAATCAGAACCGACCGATTCATCTGGTCTGTGCGGGAACAAACGGGGCCATTTCAGGCGAAGATGTCCTGTTTGCCGGTGCCGTGGTCGCGCGACTGCTGGAAAAACAGCCCAATCTGGAACTCAAAAACGACAGTACGCGGCTGGCATTGGACTTTTGGCGGTCAAACTCGCAAAATGAAGCTGTATTCCGACAAGCGATGCTCGACAGTCAAGGAGGAAGAAACCTCCAGAAACTCGGTCTGACTGCCGATATCGAACGAGCCGGTGACCGCGATTTGTTTGATTTTGTCCCCACATGGAACAAGCAGACCAACGCCATCAGCCAATGACTTTTTTACTTTTTCCACTTTTTGAACATCACTACCATGCCCAAATCCATGGACGAAATCACCTCGCTCTGTAAACGACGAGGTTTCATTTTTCAAGATTCCGATATCTACGGTGGCCAAAACGGCTTTTGGGATTACGGCCCGCTCGGCATGTTACTCAAACGGAACGTCCGCAACTCCTGGTATCAGGACATGGTCGACAGCCATAACGAACTGGTCGCCCCCAGTGGCGCTCCCGAAGCGTATCAGATGGTGGGTGTCGAGACGGCACTGATCATGCACCCGCAAGTCTGGAAATGTTCCGGTCACTACGACCTGTTCCACGACATGATGGTCGATTGTCGTGAGTCGAAGAAACGCTACCGCTACGATCACATCAAAGGTCGCTGGGTGACAGGCACTCATAAAAAGAATGAAGAAGCAGGCCCCGAAACCGTCTTCATCACAGCGGTTGATTCTGAAGACGTGCAAATTGATCTCGATGCGAACGCACTCAAATATTTCGGACTCAAGAAGAAGTATCTGGAAAAACTGGTGTGGGATGGCGAAACAACTTCGCTGCCCAAAATTCCCGCTGATAAGTTAGGTGATGCGGTTGGCCCCGATGCGACTTCTAAGGGCACATTAACCGAGCCGCGTGAATTCAACCTGATGTTCAAGACAACTCTCGGCGCTTTGGGCGGTGAAGATGACGCCGCTTTTCTACGACCAGAAACCGCACAAGGTATCTTCGTTAACTTTAAGAACATCGTTGACACTAGCCGTGTAAAAGTTCCTTTTGGAGTCGCACAGGTCGGAAAGAGTTTTCGGAATGAGATCACTCCACGAAACTTCACTTTCCGTTCGCGTGAGTTCGAGCAAATGGAAATCGAATTCTTCTGTGCTCCCGATGAGTCCTCCAAGTGGTACACCTACTGGCGTGACAAACGCTACCAATGGTATCAGGATCTCGGCATCTCCAAAGACAATCTCATTCTCCGCGATCACCATAAGGAAGAGTTGGCCCACTATTCGGTGGGTACTGCTGATATTGAGTATGCGTTCCCGTTCCTGGAAGCGGGCGAGTATGGTGAACTCGAAGGGATCGCCCATCGGGGCGACTTCGATCTTCGGTCACACACCGAAGGTAAGCTCAAGAAAGAAGGCGATCAGTTGGTCGTCGAACTCGATGAGCACGGTCAACCGAGACATCGTGGTAGCGGCAAAGACCTGTCGTACTTCAATGACGAAACTCGCGAGCGATTTGTGCCGCATGTGATTGAACCGTCAGCCGGTGCTGATCGCGGAACATTGGCGTTCATCTGCGAAGCTTACCACGAAGACGAACAGCCGGACGAAAAAGGCAAGATGCAAACGCGGACCGTCATGAAGTTCCATCCGCGGCTTGCTCCGATCAAAGCAGCCGTTTTCCCGTTGATGAAGAAAGATGGCCAACCTGAAAAAGCTCAAGAGATCTACGGAGCCCTCAAAGCGGCCGGCATCTCTTGCCAGTACGATCAAGCGGGTGTGATTGGTCGCCGTTATCGCCGTCAGGATGAAATCGGCACGCCTTACTGTCTGACCATTGATTATGACACAGCCGACGATAATTGTTTCACCCTTCGCGACCGTGACTCTCTGGAACAGGAACGCATCCCCGTCGATAAAGTGGTCGAAGAAATCACGGCTCGTTTGAAGGGTTGATGGACTTGCCAGAGTTTGTAGGGCAGGTGCCTCCCTGCCGAGAGTATAATTCACTTCCCTTGATAGTCACTGCTGACGGTTAGCTTGCCGCTGTTGACGTTCACTAACCAGCCGACGGCACCTTTTGGCAATTCGGTCGTGACAACCCACTTGTATCCCTTTTTCTCCAATTTCGCCTCTTGAGACAGCCACTCGCGATCACCGGTAAATCCCGTGTCTGCCGTATAAAACAGCGTCGCCTTATCAAATGGTTTTGATGACTTGAATGTGGCCGTGATGTTTGCCGTTCCAACATCCAGCCTCTCGAATTTTGCCCACGGCTTGCCGGTCTCGACCACACTCTTCGCAAACGCATAGCTGTCGGGAGGGTTCCAACCTGCTTGGTGAGAATGCCCCATACCGGGAATCAGCGTGACCATGTTCGGTCCTTTGGTGGCCAGATAACAGGCTCGTTGACTGTCGAGAGGAAAGTGACTGTCCTTCGGCCAAGAGAGCCATTGAACCGGCATCGTGACGCGACCCATCCAGTTCATCGGGTCGTAAACCTGCTTGTACACTTCGTTATCGCCTAGCGCTCGTCCCCATTGGTTGCCCGCGTCAAACAAATGACCGCAGCCGTACGTGGGAATTGCAAAAGCAAAACGATTGTCTATCCCGATCACTCCAGACGTAATCACGCCACCCCACGAAATCCCCATGAGCCCCACCTTGTTCTCATCGACTTCAGGCAAGGAACGCAATAAGGAGTTCGCCAGCACTGTCTGTGCGAGTGCCTGATACATCCACTGTTCTTTGAGTGGCTTGTCGGTATCATCAAAGATGCCGGTTCGTTTGGGGCCGGCCCATTCGTGAACCCCCCACGAGCCTCGTCGAGCGTCGGTTGTTCCTTCTCCTCGTATGTCAACTTGCCCCTCCACGGCAATACTGATCGCGGCAAAGCCTTGTGCGTTCCAGAGTTCGACCCATTCCTTGAACGCCGTTCCTCCGCCTCCATGGACGAGCACTACCCCCGGCACCTTCTCACCTGGATTAGAGTTTGGAACCCCCAACCAAGCATAGACACGAGTCGGTTTTCCCTCGTATTCAATTCCATCATAGAATATATCCTTGAGAGTATTACCACGATTAAATGTGTATCCCAGATGAGTTTTTGGCGGTTCGGTCAACTCGCCGAGAGCCTGTAATTGATCACGCAATTTCGCGTAATCAGTCTCCTGAGCAGAAAGCAGGGCGGGGATAAATAACAACAAGGTCAGGACGCAAAGTGTGTGTTTCATAATGTTGATAATTTTGTCCAGAACCGACGCGGGAATCAACATTATTCTTTCTTCGATGAAAGCGGATGAGTAGATTATGAAAGTCATTGGAATCCAAAAAAACAAGCCGCTTTCCGAGGGTGCGTCCCATCGGAAAACGGCTTCTGAAATTCAAACCGAGGTTAGCTGATGCCAGCCTCGAACAAAAATCACTTCGATGTTTATGCACCTTGATATTGTGCATCTCCAAACGCAAGCATGGGATAGAAAATGAACCCCAAGAAAATCAGCCCCAAGGCATAGCCGGTCCCTTTTCCAAAAGCCTTGGCAAAATCAATCACCACGAGCAGCGCGATGACAATATTGACAAGAGGAATGAAGAAGAGCAGTATCCACCAGATCGGTTTGCCTGCGATCTCCAGCATGACGATCACATTGTAAATGGGAACAATGGACGCCCAACCGGGTTTTCCGGCTTTAGTGAAGACTTTCCACATAGAAGCAATCATCAAAACAATGAATGCCAGATAGAGAACCATGACGACAGAAGCTATTGGACCAGCATCAACTGCTTCTTGAGCAAGGATGAAAGAAGAGAATAAGTTGTTCATACGAAGGGGCTTTCAAATATTTACGAGGTATTCGAACTCAGACAGGCATCCCTTGATCCCTGCAATATTCCAATCGACATACACGTTAACAAATATTCATCAGATTTTGTACAAAGAAATTTATGTTTTTTGTCACTCAAATTTATTTTGAGTGACAAAGATCACTGTATCTCAGCATATCCTTTGAAAGTCATCCTTTCACGGAAACAGCGGCTGAACTTTTTCAAGAGCTCGATCTCCCACCAACACTCCCTCAGCCGCTTCGGGAATGTAGGTCACCACGATCTCAAACTGATGATCGCTCAACCCCATGCGGACCAATTCTTCTGCTGCCAATGTCAATCGACCGGTTCTCCGCGTCAACGGGAACTCCATGCCACCGACGCCATCATAGGAACGATATACGACCTCAGTACAAACCAGTCGATCCGCCCGCGCGAAATCAAAGTTGAAGTCGTAGTCTTTCCCTTCGTGGTGCAATCCGCGCACAAGTCCGTCTTGGATTTCTTCCGTAGATAACTGCGGTCGCAGTATGATCAATGAGTCGCAGCGGTAGGGTGATTTGATCGACCGAACATGAACACCATCCGCCATCGATTCCAGCACACGCCCAGAGTCGTCAGGATCACAATTCATTAGTGTCTCCCAGCGAGAACCGACATGCTCATGGCGATGGAGGTCCGAGAGAGACAACGCCTCTTGATCTCCCATGTAGAGGGCCGCGTGAGGCCAAAAACCGGGAAGCAAATAATTCGTCAACGCATATTCTTTGCGTGTGAGCATCACATCACCGGGCCTTAAGTGTGTGCATAGCTCCTGCTTGATCAATTTCGGCATGCCGGGTTGATGTTTGGGCTTCACGTAGAAGTCGGCCATCAGGTCGCCAGCCAGCTTTTGGATGCGGTACATCGCCGTGAAGCAGAGGTCGCGCGTAAAAAACGTCCGCATTTGACGCAATCTATAACGCATTCGGGCCGAGGCATAATCGGACATCCGAACATTGAGATGTTCCGAATAACGATCAACGATGTCGAACATCTCTGCCGCTGCCGGGTCACCTTCACCAAGACTCTCAAGCATGTCTCGATTTTGCTGAAAGTATTGGGCCGCGTGATACAACTTCCAGGCGTGCGTGACACCCGTTAATGAACTTTGGACCGTCTCATAAACATCTGCCGGAATGTCGAAACTCGGTTCGGGTTCATTCAGCTTCGCACGTAACAAAGGCTCGTTGTGAAAGTTCTCTCTCAGGAAGCGTGCTGCATCGACAAGTACGAGTGCTCCCGCATATCCCGGCAGGAACAATCTGTGATTCGTGACCTTCCCGCGACCAACATCGTCGTAGAGCTGGTAAATCGTTGCCAGCGTTGCCGAGCGAAGTTGCCAATAGGTAATCAATAGCCGTCGGACGGCTTCGTCTTCTGCGGGAGAAAAATGACCACGATCGCGGGCGACACGAGAAACGAGCATTTCGCGGGCGTTGTCTTTCAACTCGCGAAATTGTTCGGCGGCTGCCGAGACCGTTCTGGTCGCGATCGCAACGGCATGATCCTGTTGATTTGAGTGAGGAATAGAGGGCATGAAAGATCCTGAGAGTGAGTTGCGTCATCTATTATGACGCATTTCGGTCAGTGTAGTCACGCACCAACACAGAAACAGTCGAATTTCTGACTCATTGGAAGTCCCCCACATGACCGCGGCACTCCCTTATGTTCGGCTCATCCTTTAATCGTCATGCGTGTCTGAATCATCAAGCGAAAAAAAGCACGCTGAGATTATTCAACGTGCTTTGCCAATGATCGTTTGGGGACGACAATCTCACCCTTGTTCTAAAACCCATTGCACGGCATGACGGGTCAATTCTGTACCGTTGGCTAGATTCAGTTTCATCTTGATGTGTTCCCGATAGGTCTCGACGGTCTTAGGACTCAGTTCGAGCTTTGACGCAATCTGCTTGGTAATCATGCCTCGTCCGATGAGTTCAAATACTTCAATCTCTCGATCAGATAAAGATTGAATGCGAGATTTACGAGGTTCTTCGGGAGAGTTCACGAACTGATTGAGAATGTACGCGGTCATACGACTGCTGAGATATGTGTTACCGTCTTTCACTTTTCTCAACGCATCTACAAAAACATAGGAGCTCTCGCCTTTATTGACGAATCCAAGGGCACCGGCACGAATCGCCCGCTCAGCGAATAGAGACTCGTCGTGCATGGAAGAAACCAGCATTTTGGTGTTAGACCAACGTGACTTAATCTTGGCGCGAATGTTGCCGAATCTTGATTCCGAATCTTGTGTACCCTTGAGCAAGTGGTTGGCTCTCTGCGGTTTACGTTGATTTCCTCGCTTTGGTGAGATACCGAATTTTGTGAGGATGTACCTTCCACGCCACGCGAGATCACTCCCTTTCTCACGTTGCAGAGGTCGCCATTCTTCAACACGCTATTGAGTTGTGATGACGTTCAAATTGACAAAGATCGAAGTTTCAGGGTGCAGTAGCTCCACCCTACCGGCGACACAGTGATTTGTAGGGTGCATGAAATGCACCACCGAAAATATCATCGAACCACGAACGCTAACTCTGGTAGATCGAGTTTGACAAGAGCAGTTTTGGCCGATCAATATTATGACGAACAGACGCCGCGACGCGAAGAATTGCTAAGAGTGCAAGAGGTCGTAGTTGCGTTCGCAAGAACGCAGGGGATCCGGGGGCATAGGTAGACCGGGAGGGCGACGCTTTCGTGGAGCCGTATTTGCGGTGTTGTTTCTACAGCGTTGTCGAAAAGAGTCATTCGACAGGAGTTCCACCCTTCCAGAGGTGGTCATGCGAAAAAAAAGAACCGCGGATGAAAATCAATGAAAGTGTTGTTGTGGGGCAACACCGATGTGTGGCTGGGGCTCTCATAAGTGTTCAAATAAGACTGAACTCTGACTTCCCATTCAGCCTTCGTCTTTCGGAACGCAAGCATAGCTCCAGATGAAAAATGGGTGGCACTGGTCGGCTTGTCCGCCAGTGTTAGAAATTGTCTCACGCAGAGACGCGGCGGCGCAGAGAGAAGACATGAACGCACCCGCATCTGGGTAGCATCGTTAGCTAGTGGGTGTCCTGAAAGTTGTTTGGGTTGAGTATTTTGTTGTGGGATCGTGAAAAAGCTCCCCGAAGATTTGTGTTCTATTCGTATTGCTTGTTGAAAAGACAGACAAAACGGATTCGATACACTCAATCTTCG
>JAQWSQ010000112.1 GCA_029243145.1 Planctomycetaceae bacterium
TCCCCACGGAAGAACACCCCTCAGCCTCAAACCCGTTCTCTGCCGACATTCGCTATCTCTCAACACCCAGCGGCCTGACTCTCGCCATTGTCACTTGGACCAATTCTGAGACCAACAGCCTCTATTTTCTCGCAGTTCCTGCGGAATCACGAACTCTCGATTCACTAGACGCACTGCTTTACGTAAATCCTGTCTAGCAGTCTGCGACAGTGATTCTGTCTTTGGCATCGACCGTATGATAGAGTGAGTTCTTCTCAATCAGCTCCCACCAATGGTAGCTCTCACCAGAGGACTCATGCCATGCGTTCCTTCTCGGCTCTCGTTCTATTCTTCATCACTGGTCTCGCAAGCTCGGCGGCAGATCGTCCCAACATTTTATTCATCATCTCTGATGACCTTTCGGCAGAGGCGCTGTCCTGTTACGGCAATCAACAATGCCAGACACCGCACATCGATTCCCTCGCCAAGCAGGGAATGAAGTTCACCCGCGCGTACTGTCAATTCCCCGTCTGCGGGCCATCACGGGCCGCGTTGATGTCGGGGATGTATCCACAAGCTGTGGGAGTGACTGGCAACGGTAGCTCCGAGAATTTCACAAAGCGTATGGGCAACCGCCCCTCGATGACGCAGCTATTCAAAGAGAACGGTTGGTACTCGGCACGAGTGAGTAAAATTTATCATATGCGTGTTCCCGGTGATATTACCAAAGGAGTTGATGGCCCCGATCATGCAGCCTCTTGGAGTGAACGATTTAATGCACACGCTCCCGAGTGGATGAGCAAAGGCGGACACACTCACCTCACCAACGAAAAACTCCGCTTTGAAAAAGAGATTCATTACGGCCTGGGATTCGGCGGCGCGTTTTATGTCGTCAAGGGAGCAGACCCGGAAGGTGCTGCACAAGCCGATGTCATCGCCTCCCGAAAGGCGGTTGAATTACTGGAAGTCCACAAAGACGAACCGTTCTTTCTCGCGGTCGGTTTAGTCAGGCCCCATGTCCCGCTCGTCGCCCCCCATCAATATTTCAAAAGCTACCCTTCTGCAAAAATGAATCTTCCCCCAAAACGAGAAAACGATAGGGAAGACATCCCGAAAGCGGGCATCTCGAAAAGCTCCAAAAGCAGCGGTTTGGAGGGAAAGATCGATCAACAGCAGCAAGTTCTTTCTGCCTACTATGCGTCAGTCTCCTTCATGGACGATCAGGTCGGGAGAATTTTGAATGCTCTCGACCGACTGGACCTCCGCAAAAAGACGATTGTCATTTTCACGTCCGATCATGGATACCATCTCGGCGAACACGACTTTTGGCAGAAGATGAGCCTGCATGAAGAATCGACGCGCATTCCCATCATCATGTCTGTCCGCGGAAAGCCGGCAGGAATCAGTCAATCACTTGTCCAACAGATCGATTTCTATCCAACATTGGCAGAACTGGGAGGATTGAAAATCCCCGCCCATGTGCAAGGCAAGAGTTTCGCCAACCTGTTAGATGACCCAAGCCAAGCGATACACGCAGAAGTCTATTGTTTGAGAGGCAAAGATCATTTGTTACGAACCGACCGCTGGGCTTACTTGAAGTACAATCAAGGCACTACCGAATTATACGACATGCAGAATGATCCCCAGCAGTTTACAAATCTGGCAGCCTCTCCCGATCATCAATCACATTTACAAGAGATGGAACGGCGACTGACTCTCAAACTGAAATCGATCAAAGCAGGAACATTGCCGGCTAACTGACATTCTCTTCAGAAGAGTCACTCTTGGATCTGTTCTCTTCGACGACAGCGCTGCCTGTTCCCAAAGTAGACTTTCGCCCATTAATAATCATCTCGGGCCAACGATTCCGAATCAAAAGTTGATAAGTAACTAGCGAGCCCATAGTCGCCCCCACAAGCGTAATCATGTACTTCGCAAACACCGTGTACGTGGTCTCATTCAAGCCCAGATGAATCGCCCCACAAAGCAGATGATGAATAAAGTACACCCAATAAGAACTGGCACTCAAATATTTCAGAGTCGATGATAACGGTGGATTCCATCGCAGCGCAAGAGTCGTAACCCCAACGGAAAAACCCAAAGCGACTAATGCCAGAATCACGCCGGTGTATGCTTCCGAAAGAGCAGGGGGACCACCCAAAATAGCTCGAATCTGCGGAATCGCCAAGGGGAGCATCGCTGCCGCGGTGATCACCGTGAGCAGGGCCGTCCTCATTGCCAAGCGAGGAGATTTCCTGACACTCGAAACTAAAGAAACTCCCGCCGAAAAATAGATTCCGAAGTAAAATATTCGTTTCGTGATCGGCATGACGCTGTGGTCGAAATCAGCCACAATATTAGGGAAAATTGTCAGGAACGGGATTGCCCATGCGAGTGTTACGAAGATCAAAGACAAATACTGCCGAGAGCCTCCCCAAGAAAACCAACGCTCAGTCCCCGGATGACTACTACCGCGAAATTTGCAGGACAACACCAGCAATATCGTATAGAGCAACAAATATTGCAGATACCAGAAATGGCCGATGCCCCACAACCGAGTATCATAATCTTTGGCGTCGAACTCCCAGTATTGGTCCCATGTCAGTTCACTGCGATGAACATAACCGAGGTTCCAAATGTAAAATTCTGCAATCAGAATTGGGACTCCAAAACAGAGAAACGGCTTGAGCAATCGGTCGCGACGATTGCGAAACAAGGCGGCTTCACCACGACGGTCGAGCATAATGCGTGTGCTCACACCACTCACAATAAAAAAGAGCGGCATGATGAAGCATTCAATGCTCCAGACAAACCAGGTCACAAAGCGACTTTGCTCAGCGGCATCAATACCTTGAACGGACCAAGCTAACCCAGGCATCATCTCGGGCAGATAGGGAATCCCGGCATGCAAAGCCACCACCAGCAACGTGGCGACTATGCGTAAGATATCAACGCCCGTTAATCGGCCTTCAGGAATTTCTGGTTGCCGATCAATGTGACTCATCCGTGAGCGGTCCTTCGCTAAACTGATGGCGAAACAATAACCGATCTCCGTAAATTCAACTAGCCATTTTGTGCCACCCAAAGATTCATCGTTAAATGGGCCTGTCCCTGATGATGGGATTCATGCCAGGCGATCACTTGCAACAGGGTTTCCAAAGTCCAGCCGCGACCTTCTAAAAACTCCGTGAAAGATTTCCCCAAATCGTCCTCTCCAAAAGTCCGAATCGTTTTGAGGAAATGCTCGCGGGAGTGACTTAACAGCTCGCGAATTTCGCTCAATGTGGGAATATTGTCATCCGGTGTCGAGCCACCTTTGAATCTGGGAACCAGATCGGGAAAATCGGGTTCTCCCGCATTCAATCGTTCCGTCGCAAAGACCTCTTCCGTTACACCAATGTGCATCATTTGCCAGGCGGTATGCGCCCTACCGACACCGGGACGCCAACCGAGAATCTCTTCGGCCTTGCCAGTTTCTTCAATACGCTCAAGCAGCGCCAAAGTTCTGCCGCGTTGAAATTCCCACATCTTGGCATAGGTCTCAATTGTGGACATGCGATTTCCTGTCTTTTGTATGAAGGTCGACTTTTCAAGATTTTATTATGTCGTTCTCTGACGAAATCGTCACCTTACTGCTTTGACAACTTAGACCTCAAAGCATTTGAGAGGATAAACATGGTGTAAAAACACATAAAACTCACTACGAACCGCTTAATACTAATTATGAAGTTGACGTATTCACGATAAAGGCCTAAAACGATAGGCAGGTAAGAACTTGCCTAACAAATGCCTATATCATTGCAGAAACGAGACAAATCTGAGTTTGAATTGGAAGCGGCGGTGATGGTGGATGTCCCTCTCCAACGCCGCAAAGCACTCGGTAAACAATAAGCACTGGGTGGCAAACTTTATCAACTCGTCATTAAACGAGGTCTTCTGGAAGACAAAGTGATCGCCGAGCTGCAAAATATCCACGTCGCTCTCGTCGCAACCTACGAAACTGTTTTGAAAGCACGAGAATCAGTTCGACTGGCGAAGTATATGGCCGATGTCGAAAATCAAAAGTTCAAAGCAGGGACGAGCGACTTGCTCAAACTAAATTTGAGGGAACAACAATCAGCCGACGCCGCTGAAACTGAAGTCGATGCTTTGCTCGAATACTTCCGAACACGCGCCTTCTATCGTGCCATTTTAGCGGAAGATCATCAAAGTCGCGCAGGTCAGTAAGGCATTGAATCCAAATCCATCACTTTGCCAGATCGTAAACCAATAGCACATCCTGATCGCGAATGAACAGTTTTTTGTCGGCAATCACCGGGTAGGCCCATTGCTGACGCTCACTCCGAAATTCGGCAGGCGTTTGAAACTGGCCAAGCTGTTCATATTTCTCAGAATTCGCTTTCACTAAAGTGATAGGGCCTTTCTCATCGCGGACGATCAAATGTCCGTCGGCATAAGTGACCGAACCTTTTCCTGTACCTCGATCTTGCCATTGAATCTTTCCCGTTTTGGGATCGAGGCAAGTCATCACTCCCGGATCGCTACTGCCATAGAGATATCCATCCACAAGCACCATCCCGCCGTGATGGTTTTTCATATCACGTGTGTGATACCTGTGAGTGGCTTCGATTTTATTCCCTGACGATTCGAGACTGACGAGAGAACCACCCGTACCATAACCGGTCGCGTAAAACACCGAATCCGCAAATTGAATGGGAGACGAACAGTTCGCCGTACCGTTGACGGCGTTTTTGTCTTCCCAAAGATACTCACCCGTCTCGGCATGAACTCCAAAGATCCGATCGTGAACCATATTCACGTATTGCTTGACTCCTCCGACTTCGATGACAATGGCCGATGAATACCCGGCTTGTGGATTACCGGGAGCCTGACAAGTCCAAAGGGTTTTTCCCGTCCGTTTGTTGAGAGCCACCATGGTGCCGCGCTGTCCACCTGGAGTGCAGATAAGTTTCTCACCATCAATTAAAACAGACTCACTGATTCCCCAGGTAATATTGCCGCCACCAAACTCCTGGAGAATATTTTTCGCCCAGACACCACCTCCGGCAGTCGTCATGCAGGACAAGTCTCCATTGGCACTGAGCGCATAGACAACTTCTCCATCAATAGTCGGCGTGGCACGCGGACCGCCTCCCATGCCGTCACCACGTTTGTTTCCGATGGGAGTCGCCCAAATGGCTTTCCCATCAGTCAAACTCACCGCAAAGACTGCTTCGCGATTTCCTTGTGTCCCCATCGTGTAGACTTTGCCACCGGCAACCGAGACAGACGAATAACCTTCTCCAAATCCTTTTTGGGACCATAATGGTTTTGGGCCCTGAGAAGCCCAGTCCCAGTTCAGACCAGATTCCGTCGAAATACCATCTCTGTTCGGGCCTCGTAATTGTGGCCAGACGGCACTCGTATTTTCTGCAGCCGATGTTTTCTCTTCTTCTGGTTCGGGATCGGGAGTTGAACTGGGTTTTGGTTTCGGCATCGGTTTCGGTTTTGCCGGTGAAGCCGATGTTTTCAAACTGACGCGCGTAATCTGAGTTCCCGTTGTGCTGACTGTTCCCGTGTAGCCAATTCTGATATCTTCCAGCGTGGCTGGCTTACCGTCAATCTGGATGCTCGCAGAGGGTGAAATCGTAAGCTGCTTCGTAAAACTCCTGACGGGAATCGAGATTGTCAGGGAGCCACTCTTCGCATCAAATTGTTTCACGACGCCACTATAAACCGCAGCATCAGACAAAGACGGAAATATAAAGGAGAACAACAGAGCCATGAAAAGTACGCGCGAGGCTGAGAGCATGAGAGACTTTACTTTGTGTGGGCAACGAATGAATCAGATAATTATAGACAGAAAATGGCCCGATAATTCTGTTTCTGCAACTCTCTCATAATACATAAGAGAGCACAGATGGACAAGATGAATCCCAACACGAGTGCTTCATCACGGCAACGTCACGCGGCCTCCATCAGCAACATACGTCTGCCCCGTTACGAAGCTCGATTGCTCTGTGAGCAGAAACGCCACCACCTCGGCAATTTCTTCCGGCTTGCCGAATCGCGAGATCGGCGTCGAATCAATCAACGCCCGCTTCGCTTCTGCGGACACATCGTCGATTATGTCGGTATCGACCAACCCCGGAGCAACCGCATTCACGCGAATGTTATGCGGCGCAAATGCCTCGGCACAACTGCGTGTGAAACCGATGACACCCGCTTTCGTTGTTGCATAAGAGATACAATTTTTCCGCGGACGAAGACCGGCAATCGACGTGATGTTCACAATGCGGCCGAAGTTTCGCTCGATCATGCCCTCTTTGACAGCCCAGGTTGTGAAGAACGGCCCGTCGAGATTCACCGCCTGCTCCCGTTTCCAGATCTCGATAGTGGTTTCTGCGTGCGAAGCTGGAACGAAAATGCCAGCGTTATTGACGAGTAGTTCGACTGGGCCAAGTTGCTGTTCGGTCTCGGCCACCAAACGCTGCACATCATCTTCGCGAGAAACATCGGCCTGAATCGCAACGGCAGTTCCCCCAGAATCAACAATCTCGGCAACCACTCCATCAGCGGCCTCCTTGTTGTTGCGATAATTGACGGAGACCTTGGCTCCCAGTGAAGCGAGTTTGAGACAGATCGCACGACCAATGCCGCGCGAACCACCGGTCACAAGAGCAACGCGATTCGTAAGTTTTGAGTTGTCAGTTATCATTGTATTTTTCTCGGTAAGTCATACTTCATCGGCGGTAGCGTTCAATTAAAAGACATGAGGGAGTTAAATATTCTTCCCTGAAATCTCAAGTCGCCAACACTCGCATTCGGCTCAATAACAGATCTAATCAGGGAGCCAGAGATTCTATGAAAAATGGAATCGGGCAGCCACTGACCTGAACGTCGTCTTGAGTATATCGAATTTTTGTCCATCGATTGGCAATCGGCAACCGAACTTCCATCCACGCCCACGAGTTTGGTAACGCGGGACGAATCGTGAGTTGCTGATCGGGGAGAGAATACTCCAAACCCGCCAGCCCTTCGAGATAAAGTAAATTTTTCCCCGCGTTGAAATTGGAATATTGATCACCAAACAGAGTGAGATTGCGCCTGTAGGCTTCAGGAGCGACGGGGATCTGCCATTCGTCGTGATAATTATAGTTTTCAAGATGGTTCAATGTCAGTTCAGTCGCCTCTTTGACCAGCCTTTGGCGGAACATCCCATCGAGAGTAAAATAAGCCGTATCAGGCGTGTAACCAAAAGAATGATCAACGTCGGTACTAAATTGATCCATGGACTGCTTCGACATCGCGAGAGGAAAAAACTTACCGTAAAACCCTTTTTTGTCATCTAAAGCCCAGGCATCAACCATCGGCTTTGCATATTCATTGGGAAAATGAGGAGATCGCATTGCCCAGAAGCCATTGGTCATAATCATGCCGTTATTCGGAGCAGCAAAATAGTCGGAGACACCGTTCATTTCCCAGCGCTGATCAAACATCAGACGGATGTGCTCCGGCTCGCGTCGAACCAACTTTTGCCAATGTTCGACGTCCGCTTCGTGACCGGTGAGACGTGCCATTTTTTCGAGAGTCTCTGCCACTTCAAATTGGTTCATGGAAAATATCGTCAACTGTTTTCTAAACAGTTTTGCGAAGTGGTCTTCATAACAATCCTTGAGAAACCCAACATCTCCGGTGTGTTCATAAATCTGCCAGGCACCCAAAACATGTTCGGAAGTTTCACCACCATACGCACCGCTGTGCCACGAAATCCCTTTGTTATCGGAAATCATCCGTAAGCCGTTGGGCAACTCGCGATACAGATCGTTCTTCGTGAGATGCTTCCAGGTGAGAACATTGCCGTAAGCGTATTTTTGTTTGTCAGTTGTCCATGCGCCAACTTTAATTTGAAAAGCCGCGTCATAGCGATGAATGCCGAGGAAGTTATTAACGGCGGTCTGAGTATGATTCTCCAACTCCCAGCCCTGATCGACATCAATGTAGTACATCAAGTAAAGCGACCACAGGTAGTAATAAATGTCGACAAACTTCTCATCAGGGCAACGAAACCACGGAATTTCTTCGTTGAGTTGCCGATTCATTTCAGTGGTCTTGGCGGAAAGCAATGCGTCGTAATTCTGGATAACTTCCCGAGCCGACTTCAGGGCCACTTGAGGATCATCGTGCATCGCCCAAGAAACGATGGTGGCTTCACTCTCGCAGGGAACAGAAAAGGTATAGTGCTGAACGCCTTTTTCATCTTCCTCAGTGGTTACAGATGTTGCAAAGTCGCGGGAAGCACTTAAAACAGTGGTCATGCCTGCATAAACACTGTCTCCAATTCGCTCCGGACCGTCAGGATCAGGGCGAGACTTCACGGTTCCACCTTCTGCGATCACCAGTGCATTTTGGGACGAGTCATACTTGATCGAAGCAGACGAGGAAACACTGTTTCGATGTGAGAAACTGTGACCGGAAAACTGGAGTATCACAGGCTCCGACGCGGTGATGATCGATGCGGCTGCATCATTGGCGGCGATGAACTTTTCTTCTCTGAGAGTCACCCCGTCCAATTCATATTCACAAATGAGTTTGTCGGGCCGCCAACGCATGCTTTTCGGCTGGGGATGTTTGAAAGATTTCCCATTGATGATGACAGTGCCGTAGAGAACTTGAGTGTCTTTATAGAACTCCCACCCGCTATAGTCGTTTCCGACTCCAGTATGCTCTGTTCCAGCAATCTCACTTTCCAGACGACCGACTCCTCGACTGCGGAGATCGTGGTGAAAAGGATGTGTCAGGCCGATTGTTTCGTCTTCGATCAAATTCCAACTGGCATGAAAACCACCGACGTAATAGCTGACATTCCCAGCGAGAAAACCATGTTTCCTGCCCTGAATCTCCTGCTCGAGCCGTTGGCAGTAGTCGGAAAAGGGAGGTTGTTCTTTCGCGAGAGCATCACGAGTCGTGGCAAAGACAAACAGGATCAATGTGAGGGCAAGCCCCCACCAACGCCTCCGGTAATAAATCTGATTCCTCGTCATTTTAAAATTTCGTCCTCTGCATATTTTCACGACACTCGATGCGATTTGCTTTGAAACGCTCCAAATTTTCCTTAAGCCGTTCATCGGCTTGTAAAATCAGTTCTTCATCACCATTGGCTCGTTCTATCGTCTGGGCATGCACTTTTCTTGCCCCCGCTTCAAATCGGTTAAGCTCCGCAAATCTCGCCTTGTAGACATCCTGAACGTCTTCTGCATCAACTGATTGTAAATATTGAAACATGACAGACTTCAGTTCTGAGGCAATCTCTGGATGTTCTTCGATTAGGTTGTGCTGTTCGCGGTAATCAGTCACAAGGTAATACAGTTTCTGTTCTCCCGTCAGAAGATGCTCCATCAGTTTATAGCCTCCTATGCGGATAACACTAAGTGGCGGCGCAAAGTAACAAGGATAATGAAAGACAAATCCTTCGACGGAACGCGAGACACTCCCCTTGTTCCCAGCCTCGAAAACACCTCGCAAACTCGCTCCATCGAGATTGTCAGGTAATGGAGCATCACTATTGGCATAGTCGTACAAAGTTGGAAGAAGATCCCATTGTGAGATCGGTACATCACACTGAACACCAGACAAAACTCCCGGTCCGGCAACGACAAATGGGACTCTGAGCCCCCCCTCATAGAGATTGGCCTTTCCACCTCGAAGCGTTCCGTTGGGGGTAAGCCCCCCACCATTATCAGAAGTAAAGATAATGAACGTATTCTCCAATTGGCCGGTCTTTCTCAGAGTCTCCACAATAGCTCCCAATCCCTCATCGACTTCATCGATCATGGCTGCGTATTGAAGACGCCAATGGCTAATTTTCCGACTCGCGGGAATCTCATCCGTGGGCAAATAGTCATCATCGTGACAATACTTACCTCGAGGGAGATTCCGATACTTCTCAATTAAATCGGGACGGGCTGCGTGGGGAACATGAACCGCATAATGAGATACCATCATGAAGAATGGGCGTTTACCACTATATTTGGCAAGAAACTCAACCGAACGATGTTTGAGAGAAGCCATCCTTTTGGGGTTCTCGGGAGGCAGGGGAGATCGATCTTTAAGACTGACATATTCACCGTGAAAATTATCATTGGTTGTATTGCCATCGTCCTCATCGGTTATGTCATAACCAATGGTCTCCATTTTCTCACCCCCCATTCCCTTTCCGAAATGTGCCGTAATGTAATTGGAGTCAGCGGACTTCACGACATCAGCCAAAGAGACTTCCTCCTTCCATTCCAGCTTTCTCTGGAGAGAAAGCACATCGTGCACAAATGTGTAACCCAGTCTTGCTGGAGTTTTTCCAAACTGGATACTCTTGCGAGAGGGCGTACAGGTGGGAGCAGGAGCATACGCACTCGAAAATTTGAGGCCACGATTCGCCAGTTCTTCCAGATGCGGCGTCTGATGAAAATCACTTGCAGAGTCAGGATCGCGATCCCTCATTCTGACGGATGTATCCGCCCAACCAAGATCATCGACATAAACGATGATAAAATTGGGGTTCTCGGAAGCATACGCGTCCGATACAAAAAACTGACAAAGGATAAACGCAATCCAAATTTTTCCCATAAGAACATATGCTCACTGAATGTGTGAAAACCAAATACCTAATCATTACTCTAACATCGAAACATCCTCAATTCAGTGAGATTTATCGAGTTCGACTTGAGATTTTTTACTATTGATTTTCGATCCAAAAAACTGAGTGTTTCACACGAGAAATGGTTCCAAGACCGCGTATCGAGTTGGTCCTGGCAGTCTCTTGGAGAATGCATCAGTCGATCATTTTGATGCTTTCACAAACCCATTATTATAGCGGTCGTCCATAATTTGATTTTCTTCAGATCCGGCGTCGCACCCATCGCGTAACAAACCCTAATGACGAACAAACATCCCATGGAAACCAACGCGTCTTCCCACCAGTTTCTCATTTGTGGGTTTGGCAGTCTTGGTCAGTACTGCGTGGAGGGAATACGGCAATTCTCGTCGGATGACTCCGAGATTACCTTCCGCATCATCAACCTGGAACATCCCACGGAATGGGTCATTGATGGTGAGAAACAAATCACGCAGAGCCTGATCATCGGGGACTGCCGGGATCCCTTTTTACTCAAGGAAGCCGGAATCGAGACCGCTCAGGCGGCGTTGTTTGTGACGAGCGACGAACGGGTCAATATACAGGCGGCACTCGCAGCCCGCGCGATCAATCCGAAAATCCGTCTGGTCGTTCGCAGCAGCAAAGACATCCTGAATGATCTGCTCGAATCGGAACTCGGTAATTTCACGGCAATGAATCCTGCAGAACTTCCCGCAGCCGCATTTGTGAATGGCGTCGCGACGTCCGATCAATTGGCGGCATTCGAGGTTGGCGGCGAAGAACTGGTCATCACCCAACATCACGTCGGAGACGATGGTGAGTTCAAAGCGGGAAATCGAGTGGTCGACCTGCAATCATCCACTCGCAGAATTGTTTCCTGGAAGCCGAAGTCAGGTATCGCGGAGTCTCCCCGCGATGTCCCCACTAACGCCTTCTATCAATGGGACGATGAGACGATCCTCTCGAACGAAGACGAATTAACGGTAATACAACCCGCCGAAAGTCTCTCACAACCGGATCGCGTTTCAGCTCCTCCCGTGATCCGCAAGTCGCAAGGTCTTTTGCGATCATGGCTGAAACTCCCTCGCGTCCAACCAACCATTGCGGCAGGCTTGAGCGTCGGAACGATGCTACTCATCATTTCCACACTGCTTTTCAAATTCGCCGTTGATGAGACAGACTGGTTCGAAGCCTTTTCCGCATCAGTTGTCCTGCTGACCGGAGGCTACGGCGATTTGTTCTCGCCGCTCGAAGCGGACAACAATCTCCCGCTGTGGCTACAAATCTATGGCCTCGTTGTCACTCTCATCAGTCTCGTCTTTCTGCTCGGCGTACTCGGTTTGATTGCCGACGCCGTCATCCATTCGCGTCTCGAATTTCTCCGCCGAAAAACGCCCATTCCGACGCGGGATCATATCGTGATTATCGGTTATAAACGACTCGCCCGCAAAGTGATCGAGATCCTCAACAAACTCAATCAGCCGTTTGTGATTCTCTCTCTTTCGGAAGATGATCTCTCGGACACCATGGATCCCAGTCTGCCCATCGTCAAATCAACCATCGAAGGATCGTTTGCTGCCGTCGCTCTACAATCGTGTCGCGGCATCATGTTGCTAACAGAAGACGAGCTATTCAATATCGAGATGGCATTGCTTGTGAAAAACTTTGCTCGCGAACATCAATCAGATTTATCGGTCGTCGTACGTGTGTTTGACTCTCGATTTTCACACGACGCCCGGCAGATCATCCCCGCAGCACAAGTCCTTGCCGCCTATCAACTGGCAGGACAGGCATTCGCCGCTTCGGCTCTGGGAGAAGAAATTCTGGGACTCGTCAAAAACGACGACGATCAAATCTTTATCGCCGATTACGAGGTCGAGGAAAACAAGCATCTGGGAGGACGAATGATCGGTGATGCCGCCTACGGCTTCGGAGTGATCCCGGTATCTCTGCGACGGTCACTTGAATCTCGCCACGAGAGAAAAACGCTAAAGTTCCCCAGCTATGATCTGAAACTAGAAACGGGCGATCATTTAACGGTCCTCGCGACGATCAATGGACTCAAACGGATCGAAATAGGCGAGTTCTCGCCACCACCTCGCTGGAAACTGACCGCTCAACCCCCGTTAACAGCGGACTTCTTACATACTGCTGGCTCGGAGATCTCACGTCTCACCGGCTGTCCGCTCGCCACCGCGAGAGACTTCATAGAATCACTACCGAACAGCATCGAACTCAAGATGTACACACATCAGGCATCGCGATTGAAGAAGAGCCTGAAACCTCAATTGGAGTTCGAACTGGAATTGGTGGAATGACTTTAAAACATTCGCTCCCCGAGCCATTTTCGGATTTGATTTGTCTTTGAGTCAAGAACATCCACTCGGTTGGCATTTCCGTAACGGCCACTTATAATTGCAGTTCGAGAAATTTTAGGCGTTCACACGCGGCTCACGAAACGTTTGTCAGGCTGTGCCTGACAAACTGGAAAAGAGTCAGGAAGACTCAATGAGGGCCAGCAGTGGCACCCAGTCAACGGAATCAGAAAACCCATACGAGTTTACCGCACACGCAATACAAGTCAACGCATTCAGACAGAAATGTCAGGCACAGCCTGACCTACAAACTAATTTCCAGTTTCTTATTACTAATTTCTAATTGCTAAATCCACCATGTTTGAAAAAGTCCAGGAAGCAAGTTTTATCCACGGCGAGCACGAGATGCTCCGATATTGGGATGAGCAAGGCGTCTTCCAGAAATTGCGGGAGAAGAATGCCGGCAAGAAGAAGTGGAGTTTTCTTGACGGCCCCATCACCGCCAATAATCCGATGGGCGTCCATCATGCGTGGGGCCGTACGTACAAAGACACCTATCAACGCTACTTCGCCATGACGGGTCACGAACTCCGTTACCAGAACGGCTTCGACTGTCAGGGATTGTGGGTGGAAGTTGAAGTCGAGAAGGAAATGAATCTCGGCACCAAGAATGACGTGGCCGAGTTCGGCATCGACAAGTTCGTCAACGAGTGCAAAAAACGAGTCCTCAAGTTCGCCGCCCGTCAAACCGAACAGTCACAACGTCTCGGCTACTGGATGGATTGGGACACGCCGGACGAACTCCGCAAACTGGCCCAACATGTCGGCACCGATGATGAAGTCGAATACACTCCCGCCAGCGGAGAACCGGAGACAGGCAAGGCCCACAATCTGGTCGAGAGATTGGGCAACCCCGCATGGGGCGGCAGTTATTTCACATTCGCCACCGAAAACAACGAGACAATCTGGACCTTCCTCAAGAAGTGTTTCGACCGCAAGAAAATCTATCGCGGCCACGATGTCATGCCGTGGTCGGGACGGGGAGGCAGTGCGTATTCTCAGATGGAAGTGGCCGACGGCCGCAAGCTGACCGTCCATCGTTCGATCTTTGTGCGTTTCCCACTCATTGACCGTGAGAACGAATTCCTGTTGATCTGGACGACCACCCCGTGGACGTTGACCTCGAACGTCGCAGCAGCCGTGAACCCGGATCTCGATTACGTCAAACTGAAATCGAATCGCGATGACGCCGTCTATTACTTCGCGAAAGACAACCTCGACTTCCAACGTCTCAGTCGCGAATACAAAGAAGGCTTCGGCCGTCCCGAATGGTCTTGGCCCGACGATGTCCCCAAATTGAAGACGCTTTCGCAGATCTTCAAAGAGCAGGGGGGCTATGAAGAACTCGACACCATCAAAGGTGCCACTCTGGTCGGTTGGAGATATCAAGGCCCGTTTGATGAATTACCTGCTCAACAACAGCCGGGTGGACTGCCCGAAGAAGAAGACAAGCTCGATAAAACCGGCGTGACTTGTCACCAAGTCGTCGATGGTGGCCGCGATTCGCGCGGCAGTGCGCATGTTGTCGCGGGTGAAGGAACCGGCATCGTCCATATCGCGCCCGGTTGCGGTGATGTAGACCACACGCTCGGTAAAGAACTCGGACTCGTCGGCATCGCTCCGCTGGGAGAAGATGGACGTTTCGTGGATGGGTTCGGCGAGTTCACCGGTAAAGTAGCCATCGATCCCGCCACTGCCGACTTTGTCTTCGAGCAACTCAAAGAAAAACAGTTGCTCGTCAACGTCGAGCAGTACCCGCACATCTATCCGCACTGCTGGCGAACGGGTGACGAACTGGTGTTCCGCCTCGTCGATGAGTGGTTCATCAATATGGACTGGCGAGAAGAGATCAAAGATGTCACCCGCGAGATCGACTGGCTGCCGAAATCGGTGGACGGCGAAGAGCGCGAACTCGAATGGCTCACCAACATGCGGGACTGGATGATCTCCAAGAAACGATTCTGGGGACTCGCGCTGCCAATCTGGGTCAACCCCGAAGACCCGACCGACTTTGAAGTCATGGGCTCATTGGCCGAACTGAAGGAGCGGGCCGTCGAAGGTTGGGACGAATTTGAAGGTCACACACCACACAGGCCGTGGATCGATAAGGTTAAAATCAAAAGCGAAACAACCGGAGTCGTCCTGTCGCGCATCGAAGATGTCGGCAACCCGTGGCTCGACGCGGGAATCGTACCTTTCTCGACGATGATGTATAACTCCAACCCCGAAGCGTGGCAGGAATGGTATCCCGCCGACTTCGTAACCGAGTGCTTCCCCGGTCAGTTCCGCAACTGGTTTTACGCGATGCTGTCGATGTCGACCATGATGCGCTACGACGAAACTGATGACGCCGCCGAAAAGAAGCCGTTCAAAACGCTCCTCGGTCATCGCCTCGTGATGAACGAAGAAGGCCAACCGATGCATAAATCGGACGGCACGGCCATCTGGTTTGAAGAAGCTGCCGAACAACTGGGAGTCGATACGATCCGCTGGATGTATCTCGCTCAAAACCCGGCGAGTGACCTGCGTTTCGGCACACGTCATGGAGAGGATCACGTTGAGCTGAATACTCCCGAGGGTACATTTTCCGAAACGAAAGAGGGGGTCGCGACCTGCAAAGTGACATCAGGTCCCGCGGACGAAATTCGTCGACAGATTTTGATCCCGCTCTGGAACTCGTACGCCTTCTTCGTGAACTACGCTCGCCTGGACGATTTCGACCCAAATGCACCGCAAGTACCGCTGGAAGAACGAGTCAACGGCGATCCGTGGATCTTGTCCAACCTGCAAGAATTGATCGAGACGGCACATCGAGAAATGCAGGCGTTCAACGTGGCCGGTTTCTGTGAAGCAACCGCCTTGTTCATCGACGATTTATCGAACTGGTACATCCGCCGTAACCGACGACGTTTCTGGCGTTCCAAAGACGCCTCCGACACCGACAAACTGGCCGCCTATCAGACTCTCTATGAGGTTTTAACCACACTCTCGAAACTTTTGGCGCCATGTATCCCGTTCTTGTCAGAACGAATTTACCAGAACCTTGTTCGCGGCGTGGATGATTCGGCTCCCGAATCAGTTCACCTCTGCGATTATCCCGAACATGACGAGGGCAAAATCAACCGCGATCTGGGTAAAGCGGTCGCCGTGGGACAGCGTGTTGTTCGCTTAGGACACAAGCTCCGCGAAGAGCAGAACCTGCGTGTCCGACAACCGCTGGCCGAGTTGCAATTCACCTGCGGTAGTCCCGAAGAAGTGGAATATGTCTTACATCTCCAGGAAGCCATCGCCGATGAGCTGAACGTGAAGTCGATCAAAGCGGCCGAACATCTCGACAATCTCGTCAGCTACAGTTACAAGCCCAACTTAAAAACACTCGGGCCGAAGTACGGCAAGTTACTTGGCGTAATCCGTCAACAATTACCGGAAGTCGACGCCTCTTTACTCGATCCGCTCCGCAAAGGGGAATCGGTCACCATCGAACTGGATGGCAACACGTGGGAACTCGGCCCCGATGATGTTCTGGTCAGCACCGAACAAGCCACCGACTGGGCCTCTGCTGATGATGCCGGTATTCAGATCGCGTTGTCTATGAAACTGACTCCAGAACTGGAACGAGAAGGCATCGCTCGCGACTTCGTCCGTCAGGTCCAACAACTGCGAAAAGATCACGATCTGGAAATCGAAAACCGAATTATAATCAGTTACCAGACAGAGAACGAGACCATCCTTGCCGCATTGAAAGAATGGAACGACTATATCAGCGGCGAAACACTCGCGGATCATATTGCGTCCGGTAGCACAGACAGCGATGTGAAAGAAGTTCAGATCGGCGAAGAGAAAGTGGCCATCTGGATTGAAAAAGTGAGTTAGTTGTTAGTAATTAGAAACTGGCAATTAGAATTTTTGTTTGAGACGATCCACCTTCATGCCACCCTCTCCTCCTATGGAGGAGAGGGATTAGTTCGAGGCCTTCCCTACAATCCCGAATCACAAATCCAAAATGTCTACTCCACTCCTCCATGTCGTTCTGCATCAACCCGAGATTCCCCAAAACACAGGAAACATCGGACGAACCTGCGTGGCCGTCGGCGCAAAACTATGGCTGATCAGGCCGTTGGGCTTTCGACTCGACGAAAAGCATCTCCGCCGTGCGGGTATGGATTATTGGCCACATCTTGATTACGAGGTGGTCGACAGTTGGCAGGAATTGCGTGAAAAGCTGCCATCAGAATCAACCATCTGGCTGGTGGAAAACGCGGGCGGACGGATGACTTGGGATGCCGAGTATCAAAGGGGAGACGTTCTGGTCTTCGGCTGCGAAGGCCGCGGCTTGCCGCAATCGATCATCGACGAATACCGCGATCACGTCGTCGAATTGCCGATGACCGAACTGGTCCGCAGTTTGAATCTGGCCAGCACCGTGAACACCGCGGTCTACGAAGCGGTCAGGCAGTTCGGTGGAATTGATCTGTAGGGCAGGAGCCAAGCAGGATTTTCGACGCAAAGGCGGTAAGACGCTAAGCAACGCGAAGACATTATGAGTCGCATGCGCGAGCAAGCCGGGCTGAGAGCATAGAACGCAGATGACGCGGATTTTCGCAGATACGGGAGAAGCGAAATGTCAGAGAGTGCTGAAGATTGGCGCGAACAAGGGCAGAAAAAGTATCTCTCCGGTTTGAAATACACCTATAAAAAATATATTCGATGGTCAGAGTCTTGGGATCATGACCATTGTGAATTCTGTTGGGAGAAGTTTTCAGTAGATATGGATGATGCGTTACGTGAAGGATGGGTCTCAGAGGACGACTATCACTGGATTTGCCGCACGTGTTTTTCAAGATTTCAAAGACAGCTATGACCTGAGAAGTTCAACTTCTGAATAGATACTCTCATCACCTCCGTTTCTGAGCCTCCTCGCGTTCAGATCTCATATATTTCGAGGCGTGGTGTGAGTCTTCCCACAGTTCCCCCTGCAAATTGCCGTCGATGGCTAGGACCTATTCGATTGATTCGTCTGATTCGTGGTTTCTCCTTCTGGTCTCTTGTGCTTTCAGCACCCCACTTGGCGAGCAAATGGTGCGCCCCTTGATTCAAGCCTTTTTTATTTTCCTCTGCGTCGCTGCGCCTCTACGTGAGACCAATTCTCTCACTGGCGGACAAGCCGACCAATGCCAACCAACCGGTGCTTCTCTTGCTTTGCGTTTCTAATGCTTCTCCATGTCTCTACGTCATAAAAAATGATCGCAAAAATCGATCTTGCCAAACGCGATCTACCAGAGTTAGCGTTCGAGGTTCGATGATGGATTTCGAATACCGTGGGCTAGCGCCCAGCGGCTGATTGGGATGAATAACGATTAGGGCACAAAACATATTCGACGCTATCAGCCGGAACGCGCTAGCGTCCGGTTCGAAAAACAGAATGACACTTCGCTCTTTGGCAATTTGAACGTCATCACTGACTGATGCGAGAAGAATATTCTCGTCGCGTGTTGAAGAATGGCGACCGCTGCAACGTGAGAAAGGAGGCGATTTCGCGTGACGTGGAAGGTACGCACCCAGAAAAAACGGCATCTCACCAAAACGAAGCAATCTGCGCAAACTGATGAGAGTCAACAACTTGCTCAAGAGTATGGAAGATCCTTTTCAAGTGTGTCCTCGAATCTTGACATCTTGAACTCTTGAAACGAGTGTTGAGTGTTCGGGAAATGCCAAGTCGTA
>JAQWSQ010000124.1 GCA_029243145.1 Planctomycetaceae bacterium
AAAAACTGACTTTGTTCTTGCCTCCACTCAGGTAGTCCGCAATCAGCAGGAACTGGTTGATGTTTGAACGATGACCCGCATCCCAGCGGACTTTACAGAAATCGAGCATCAACTGGCTGTCGGCAAAGTATTGATTGGCCAGCGTTGCAAAGGCTTCCTGTGGAGCATCAAGGAAGAATTGAACATTGCCACGCGTGTAAGCTCGGTCGAAGACTTCCTTGCCTTTGAAGAACTTCACCCACGCATCGCGCCAGGTCGCTTCATCACCGTCCCACGCACTAATTCTTTGGAAGTTAGCCTTGGTCGCGACCATGTCGATGCCGCGAGACTTGGGGGATTGGTAAACGACCTGCGAGCCGGCGGCCTGAGCGAGTCCCTCAAACTTCCGTTCATACAATTCCGGGCGGGTTCTTTTACCAACCGTGTCGAGCATGTTGTGAGCCAGTTCATGCGCCAGACAGATCAGGAAGACATCAGTAAAGCCGGGCCTTGGCGCGTCGCCTGCAAAGCTGTTCTCCGGGCGACCGAGCGGCAGATCAAAGATGTTGATACCTGACCGCGAGCGGATTTTCTGTGTCTTGATCGCCGGCCCTAACCAGCCGGCCACCGTGATCGTTTCGACGTCCCATGCGGCACGCGGCATCGCCATCATCAACCGGTGCATCGCTGCTAAGTGCTCGGGTGTGGCCGTGTAATTATCGATGAGCAAAACACCGAGATCGATGAGGAGCCTCTCGTAACCCGCTCGAAAGCCGAGGGCATCGGCAACACGCTGGCGATTCGAGGACGAATCAGGGAGCGACTCCAGGAGCACGACCCAGTATTGACCGGCCAGCAGAGGCAAGTGGGGGCCGGATTTCAGATCGAACTTTGAGCGTCCCAGCAATCTTGGATACTGCTTTGCCAAAGGGGCGAGTTGCTTGAAAAGTTGTTCCCGCGATGCAAGGGGAATCAGTCCACCGGCTAAGTCAGCTTGTAGTGAAGCCAACGCTCCGAAGGCTTGCTGACGGACCGCTGCATCGTCACGCAGAACCTTCCCGAAATCCTTTGAGTGTTGAGCCAACAGGTTTTGGAACGTCTCCACACGCGATGAGAAGCCAATGCCTCGCATGAAGAACAGTCGCCCATTTTTACCACCGCTGATCAAATCGAGAACGCCGTCGCCATCGAGGTCAGCCAGTTCGGGTGTTGTATCGTCGCCATTCAACTCCCGAATGTTGAGATTCTTACCGTCCGACCATTGCATCAGTCGGCTCGCACTCAGCGATGGTTTCTTGGCGGTTTCGATGTTGAGATACAGCGAGACGGTGCCCCAGTTCACTCCCAACAACAGGTCCAGTCGGCCGTCCTGGTTAAAGTCCACAATGCGTGGATGCGAGTTGTACGCCAGGTTGAGATCGAAGAACGGTTTGCCTGGGCCAAATGTCGGTGTATCCGTCTTCCCCTCGTTGCGATACCACTCCAGTTTTCCGCCAAACGATCCGGTCACAAGATCGGCGAGTCCGTCGCCATCCCAGTCCGCAACATCGAAGCGTCCCTGACAATTCTCCTGGACTTGGGAGGTCACACCTGCCTCGGCAAATTTGGGACTTTTGGCTGTGCCGACATTCTGATGAATCGTCACCTCTTTACCTGAGTGGCAGACGGCTAAGTCAGGCAAAGCGTTTCCAACAAGGTTGATGAGCACGACTCCCGTGTAGGAATCGCCCCAGCGATCGCGCCCGCCGGCCGAGATGGGCTTCTTCGCCTCAAAGAGAGCCTTCTGACGGGTCCCGCTGTTGCGATACAGCCACAACCGACCATCACCACCCCCGACGAGTAAATCAAGGTTACCGTCCTGATCCCAGTCGTAGCAGCGGGTCACAACGTGGTGCCCCAAGTCGATCGCCTCGCCGTTGGCTTCGATCGGCACGGGACGATTATAGGACATCGTCGGAATCAATCCTGGCGTAGCGTCATTTGCGGACGTAGTGTTACAAAAAAGTAGAATCGCGATCGCACCAAAACGAAGTGAATCAGCGGCGATGAAGAAGCTCACCTTCGGCCTGAATCTTTGGGACGTACCTTTACCATTTGCCATTCGTGTAGCTTCGTCAACGCGCGTCATAAGTTCCGGATTCCTGATTCGTTCCACATTGCTAAAGTCACATCACCCCTTCGGTTCCGTAGACGAAAGACGATTTCGTCACGAA
Organism: Planctomycetaceae bacterium; assembly: GCA_029243145.1. Lineage (GTDB taxonomy): Bacteria > Planctomycetota > Planctomycetia > Planctomycetales > Planctomycetaceae > JABURQ01. The sequence continues at coordinate 2,193 of JAQWSQ010000124.1, forward strand.
CGGCCTCAACTAATTGTAAACATTCAGCTTATGGAAATCGGTGTTTTAACAAAACCTGATAAAACTGAACAATTCTTAGCATTGTTTGTCAGTAATTCCTACGATTCCTCCGTAAAATCCCGTAGAGAAATCCGGCTTCTTCTTCTCCCTCGCAGGCTCATTTCCAAGCCAATCCGGGCAACCTGTTACCGTTCTTCCAGCAACCAAATCCGGGTTTCTGAGTACCCAGAATTTGGACGCCTGTTTCACCTCCCAACAGGGACTTAGCCCTGTACAACGAATGTGAAATACCGCTCCATATTACAGAATCACAAGATACCGAAATGACCAGGATTTTCCACCCACTG
>JAQWSQ010000133.1 GCA_029243145.1 Planctomycetaceae bacterium
AACCTGAGACTGCCGTTGATCGGCTTGTGCTTCCTCCTCCGTCACCCCAAACGCAGAACACCAGATGACCAAATCGGCTTGTTGAATTTGTTCTTCACGAAACTTCTGAGCGGTTTGCATGATCGGATCATCGCTCAGTTCCCATCCTGCGGTGTCGATAATCAGAACGGGAAGCCCATGAATTTGGCACTCGGCAGCCACATAATCACGTGTGGTTCCTGAAATTTCAGAGACTAACGCCGTCTCCTCACCGGCCAGTTGGTTAAGCAACGTCGATTTTCCTGCGTTGGGAAGACCGGCCAACACAACTCTTGAACGAGTTTCTGAGCGGAGTCGAGTATTCGACAATTCACGCAAACGGCCAACTGCTGCGCGAGCATCGAGTAAACGGCGGCTGACCTCCTCGTGAGCCACAAACTCGATATCCTCGTCGACAAAGTCGAGTCCGGCTTCCAAATCAGCTAGGAGTTCGACCAGGTCTTGACGAACTTCCAGCATCTCTGACGACATCCCTCCACCGAGTTGATTCAGGGCAAGCTGTAATTCAGATTCTGATTGAGAGTCGATCACACCCAACACCGCTTCCGCCTGAATCAGATCGATGCGTCCATTCAGAAAAGCCCGCAGCGTGAACTCCCCATTTTTTGCAGTTCTGATGCTAAAAGTGTTAAGGCGAGAGAGAATCTGTTCGATCAGTGGTTGAGAACCGAGCGTATAGATTTCCGCCATTGGCTGCCCTGTATAGCTGCGTGATGTCGGCCAAAGACCAATTGTCACATTCAGCAAGAGATCATCTGTCACAGCAAGCTGTCCGGTATGGATCAATGGCTGTTTTGCGTCTCTCCAGACGGGTAAATTATCTGGATGAAAGAGTTCCAGAAGTTGCTGTTGAGCATGCGGCCCACTGACACGAAGCGTTCCCCGCAATGCGACGCCAGGAGCAGACGCAGGTGCCGCGATTGATTCGTCGAAATCGAACTGTGTCATACACCCGCCTCCATCGGGAGGATGAGACTGCTAGGCTTTGCTCGGTTGAGCAGCCGGTTCGGTTTTGGGTTTTCCGAAGTCGAGCAATTTTCGCTCTGACATTCCCCACAAACTCGAAGTGATAAAATACAGACACAATCCTGCGGGAACGCGATAAAACAGAAAGCCCATCACCACCATCATCATGTTCATCATCTTGTATTGCATCGCTTGCTCATCGGACTCAGGAGGAGGCATAAACAATCGCTGCTGTGCGATGAACAGAAAGATGGTCAGGATCGGCAGCAAATTGAAGCTCTGCCCGAGAAATGGCAGGGCCATTGGCATTTGAAACAGAGCGTCAGGCGCGGCGAGATTATCAATCCACAGAAAAGGAGCCAACCGCAAATCGACAGACGAACTGATAGCGGTATAGAGACTGATAAAGATCGGAAACTGCAACAGCAGTGGTAAGCAACCCGCGAGCGGATTGTAATTGTGCTTGCGAAACAGTTCCATCTGAGCCCGCGCCTGTTTCTCTTTGTCTTTGGCGTATTTCTTCTTGAGTTCTTTGAGCTTGGGCTGAAGCTCTTTCATCTTTTTCGCGCCCAGAGCCTGCTTACGGGACAGAGGATACAAACAGCTTCGAACCATGATCGTCAAAACGACAATGGCGATTCCATAGGGGAGGCCCATGAGATGTAACCAGTTCAACACTTTGAGCATCACGCTCGCAAACACTCCCATACGACCATAATCGAGAATCGAATCGGCTTGCATGCCGGTCAAGAGAACTTCTCGCTTCGGTCCGGCAAACAGAGACACCTGGTGCTGAACGACATCTGCAGCAGATCCGTCCTGATGCAATTCGCCTTTTGGCTCTAACTCGAACAACTTCGATTGCAACACCACCGACAGATCGCTGTGATTGTCGTCTTTTTCTCGCTGGAGGAGCATTGGCATCGCAGAAGTGTATGTCTGGTTGGTGTTCTGATCTTCCACCGGAACAATCAAAGCGGCGAAATACTGAATATCAACTCCAATGTATCTCATCGGAGCGTTCCAGACTTCAGGCTCGTTCTCATCGACCGAATCGACCAAATCCGCCGCCGTCAACACTTCACTCTCAACACTCCCATCGTCTTGCAGAAAGCCAATGGCAACCTGGCGAAACTTACGAGTGTTCTCTCGGTTTTCCAGAGGAACACCGACTGGTCCTTGTAAATGATAGACGAAGGATTGTTGCTCCTCGGTTAAGTTGCGAGCCTTCACCTCCATCAAAAGCTCGTAACCAGCAGCATCTCTCATTCGTGCTTCTTCGAGCTCTTCGCCTGATTTGTCGGAAGGAGTCAGTTTGAAGGTTTTGAAAACTTCAATACCGAGGCCAGAATAGACCGAACGGAATGTGACCGATGTATTCACACCCGGATGCTCCGCGTCTTCTTCGATCAAATCTTTACCATTTTCATCCTTGGCAACTTGCCACTCATTCAATCCCTCAGCATCTTTGATGGAGATCAACTCTTGCTCTTCATCGTAAAAAACAGTTCCCAGTGTTGGCGGGAATTCATTGTTGGACTCGATCAACGAAAGAGATTGATCAGTATCGTCCAATTTGCGATAGCGAGGGTCGCTGAGTTTAAGACTGAGAATACCCGCACCCTGACTAGTCAATTCCACCTGCATAAAATAGCCGGTTTCGGGCTTGTCGCTCCCCAAAGTGATATTCCGATGCTCAACTTTGTCTGGCCAATCGGCGACAAGTTTCTCGGGTTTTTCTGCTTCAGGTGTTTCCTTAACGATGGGCTGTTTGGAAGGAGCATTCTCGCTGTCCGGTTTCGCTGGGACATTTTCCTCAACAGCTTCGGTCGTTTTGGGATCCGTATCGCCGGCTTTCGCAACAACGGGTTCTTCTGCGGAATCGTCGGTCGATTCTTCCGTGGCGATTTCGTCTTTTGGCTGTTGTGCCTCCTCTTGCTCAGCAGGAGGCTTTTGCGGAAGCGGCATCAAGATCGGGGCCAGAAAATTGGTCCAGACAACCAGGATCGCCATCGACGAGACAAAGAAAAGTAGCAGGCGTCGTTGTTCCATGAGTCAAGCTGTTCGGTGATGAGGGTAACCGGTTGGTCTGTGAGGCAAGATGCAGCCGGTTCAGCATCAGCAATAGAAACCGAGTGTGAACGTTAATTAACGTCCTTCTCGTAAACGGTTTCCGAGGAAATTATCAAGATCGGGGATGTCGTAGATTTTGGTCGCGGTTTTCTCGTTGTCATATTCAACACGGCGGAACTGAACTTCATCACCGTCAATAATGACGTAGGACGAACGACAGTCGCCATTCCGAGGTTGTCCGACAGATCCCACATTGATCATGACCTTTTGATCGGTCAGAGTGTATTTGAAATCAATATCTTCAGGAGCCAGAAAAGTCATATCTTCGCGGAATACACCCGGAATGTGAGTGTGTCCCTGAAAACAATACTTCTCGATCAGCGAAAAGATTTTTTCCATTTTACGAGAGTTATAGATGTCTTCGGGGAAGACATATTCATTCAGTGGATTACGTGCCGACCCATGGACAAACATGAATTCGCCTTCACGAATCACGCGTGTCAATTCCCCAAGAAACTCCCACCGTTTTTCGTTGTCGCGGCCTGAACCCTGTTCAAGCATTTTACGAGTCCAGAAAATGGCGCGTTCCGCCCCGGGATTAAATCCCTCGGGATCGAACAACGCTGCTTGATCGTGGTTTCCCAAAATGCAACCAGTCAGGCCCATGATCTTGTCGATACATTCGCAAGGGTTTGGGCCGTAACCGATGATGTCTCCCAAGCAGTAGACTTCGTCTACGCCATGAGATTTAATGTCGGCCAACACTGCAGTGAGTGCTTCTAAGTTGCCGTGAATGTCGCTAATCAGGGCTCGCAAAACCGATTCTCTCCTCGCAGCGTCCGTAAACTCATCGCTGCAGATATGCCATATTGTGGTCAAGTAGTGATTGTGAACGGACTTGTGCAAAGGGTCAAGTTCGGGAGCAGAATTCCCTTGTCCATATCCCAAAGTACGAGAAACAACCCGGACTGGATCCCTTCAAGTATTCCAGACCGATCATATTCTCGAAATTTCACATCTCGCCACCCCATCACGCCTTAGGGAAAATCACTACACGCCGGTAATTGACATAATCCACACAACCGCGACAATAGAGATGATGTTGCAACTCTGCATCATCGGAGTAAATTCGCATGTTGCCTGAGTGCAACTTGTGATCTATGTTTGCTCGATAGACGGGAAGAGGTCCCTAAATTAGGGTTTAAGAACTTTTCGACCACGATCCCACGGGGAATCAAGAGAGACAGTCATACAAGCATCAAGAAAAGGGGCCATTCTGGTCGTCGATGATGATCGCGATATTCGGCTGGCAATTGCCGAATATCTGCGAGAATGAGGTCATCGTGCAGAAACCGCCAACGATTATCGAGATGCGCTCACCCGACTGGAAGAAGCTCGATTTGATGTCGTCATCACAGATGTTGCCATTGGGACTCCCGATGGTTTTGATCTACTGGAGTGGACGGTCGAAAATGTTCCAGAAACCTCAATCATCATGCTGACCGGGTATGGGACTATCGAGTCAGCCGTCGAAGCGATGCGGATCGGTGCTTTTGAGTACCTCACCAAACCCGTAATCGACGAAGAGCTGGAGATGATTATTCAAAGAGCGCTCAAGCAGCGTCATATCGAAGATGAAAATCGTATCCTGAAGGCTCTACTCGACAAGAAACATGGCATTTCCAACATCGTCGGCAATGATATTCGAATGTCGAAACTATTTGACATGATCCAAAGTGTTGCCGACACCCGGACCACTGTTCTCATTCGGGGGTAAAGTGTCACCGGAAAATCGATGACTGCCCGCGAAATTCATCAGATGAGTGGTCGACGAGATAAACCGTTCATCGAAATTTCATGTGGCGCATTGCTGGAAACATTGCTGGAGTCCGAATTATTCGGACATGTCTCTGGCTCTTTCACCGGTGCCTCTCACGACAAACAAGAGAAATTTATGCTCGCGAATGGCGGGACACTTTTTCTTGACGAGATCGCCACTGCCTCTCCAGCACTTCAGGTTAAGTTATTACGAGTGCTGCAAGATCGAGAATTTGAACCGGTTGGCAGTGAGAAGACACACAAGGTCGATGTTCGCTTGATTCTGGCAACCAACCAAAATCTGGAAGAAATGGTCGAGACAGGTGAGTTTCGGCAAGACCTCTACTACCGCATTAATGTGATCACCATCGAACAACCTCCGTTACGAGAGCGTTCGGGAGACATTCCTCTATTGGTCGATCACTACACCAACGTCTTCAATCAACAAAATGGAAAAAACATTGAAGGGTTCAACGAGGAAGCCATCGATGCTTTACTTAGATATGACTGGCCCGGCAATGTTCGTGAACTTGTCAATGTGATCGAGAGAGCCGTTGTTCTGACACGCACTCCCGTGATAACTATTTCCGAACTGCCCGAAGTGGTTCGAGACAATCGCGGCTATCGCGCCCCGTCTGCCGACGACCTCGAAAATTCTTCTCTGAAAGAAGCCTTGGCGAACCCGGAACGTCATCTGATCATTAACGCGCTGGACTCAAATGGTTGGAATCGTCAAAAAACCGCGGAAACTCTCGGTATCAATCGAACGACGTTGTACAAAAAAATGAAGAAGTACGACATCCGATACGAACACGAACACAGTTATCAGTGAGTCGCGGCTGGCTCGTGCGACTTCCAGTCAAGTAATCGCAGTTCCACACTTTCACGTCCGCGAAATGAATTGATCATCGGCTCAAAGCTGATCAGAATCGGACCGGACTGCTGATTCAATTCCTCCGCCCACTCACCGCGACCGAACGCAATGGCGCGAAGTTGTGTCCCGTTCTGTTGGAATTGCACATTCAGATGTCGCCCCCCCTCTCCCATCGTCGCAGCCGGCTTTGCTAAGACCACCTGACCAGAGGCAAAGACAGGGCTCGGGTTCTCCTGCCCGAAAGGCCCCAGAAGATTCAACTCATGAATGGCACGATAGGTCACGTCCGACAGCAACACCTCGGCATCAATCTTCAAATCTTCCACCATCTCGGCTCGATCGTGCTTCTCGGCGACAAACGCAGAAAACTGTTCGCGGAACTCGTCGACATGATCTGCACGAATTCTTAATCCGGCTGCCGCTTTATGGCCACCACAACCTTCCAGAAGTTCTTGACAAGCCATCATCGCGGAGTGGAGATCCACATGCCCGGAAGTTCTCCCGGATCCTTGTCCAATTTTTGTCGCGCTGTCCATGGCAATCAAAAACGTCGGTTTGCTGAAATGTTCGGCCACCCTGTTGGCGACAATTCCAATCACTCCCGGATGCCAGTCATCGTCTGCAATCACGATGGCCGAGTGAGAATCCCATTCAGGATGTTCTTCCACAATTTCTTTCGCACGTTTGCAAATTCGCCGTTCGACGGTTTGACGATTTTTATTAAGCTGATCGAGATAATCGGCCAATTGTGTGGCCCGCTCTGGATCTTCAGTGGTCAACAACTCCACAGCAAGTCGCGCTTGCCCCAATCGACCCGCAGCATTCAATCGAGGACCGATTGAAAATCCCACATCTGATGCCGTATAAGATTTATTCTTTTCGATACCGCAAACTTTAATGAGGGCTTTTAATCCCGGAGATGCAAGTTCGTTGAGTCCGGCGAGACCATAGCGCACTAACGCGCGATTCTCATCAACCAGCGGGACCACATCGGCAATCGTACCAATCGCAGCCAGACATACGGCACTCTTGAGATATTCTCGCATATGAGCTGAGGCTTTTTTGCCGTCACCCAATCTTTGACAGATCGCCCAAGCCAACTTAAAACTGACTCCCGCACCGCAAAGATCACCAAACGGATATTGGCTGCCCGGCAATCGTGGGTGTACCAAAACTTTTGCGTCGGGCAGTTGATCAACCATTTGATGATGGTCTGTGATGATGAGATCGAGTCCCAGCTCTTTTGCCAATGCGGCTTCTTCAACACTCGTAATCCCGCAATCGACAGAAATCAGTAATCGCTTGGGATCCTGTTCATGCAATTCGCGAATCGCATCACAATTGATGCCGTACCCTTCTTCGAGACGAGACGGGATATAGTAATCCACCTCGCCACCTGCCAGCTTCAAGCAATGCCACAAGATGCTTGTCGAAGTCATCCCGTCAACGTCATAATCTCCATAGATGGTGATTCGTCGTTTTTCTTTCAATGCAGCGATCACCAGATCCGCCGCGTCGCTGATTCCCGGCAGAAGCTCTGGGTCATGAAGATCGGTCAACTTGGAATTGATGAACTTCCCAGCAGTCTCTTTAGAGGGGTAACCGCGGGCAATCAATACCTGAGCAAGCAACGGAGAGACGCGCATCTCGCGACAGAGATCTCCCACTCGACCTTGGTCATGCTGTTCGTAGTGCCAGATTCGAGGCATGAGTGATCCGTTCTTCCGTGTCGGAAACAATGAAGCAGTGAAGACTTGCGTTCCGGCAAAGAAGCCGGAGAGCCTATTTAAGCGACATCTTTGCTTCCTGTCAAAGACTCCCCTGTTGTGGATTGTGTTTGTCAAACTGAAATTCCATAATGGAATCCCCTTTAAACAACTCGCGACTCTGCGAGCGAATGCCATTATCTAGTACAATAGATTCCAAGTGCGACAGACTCATCGATCATCAGAATCTCTGAATATTCACAGCTCTCCTTCCATCGAACGAATCGGTTGCACATGCCCAGTTATCGACTCGCTGCGCTGCTGATATTTCTAATCTGCTTCAATTCCTGCGGGATCGTTGATGCCGGGGAGCCGGCAATTCTTACACCAGAGAAGAAAGCCTTAGTAGGCATCGTTAATCAGAGATTGGAAACTGATTGGGAAGCCGCTCTCAAAATATGGAATTTGGCCGAGCCCGGCTACCGGGAAGAGCAATCAGCGCACCTGTTATCACAGATGCTATCGGACGCTAATTTCGAGATCGAAGCGAAGGTCGCGGGAATCCCCACAGCATTCATCGCATCGATGAAAATCGGAGAAGGAAAGCCGGTACTCGCCTTCCTTGCCGAGTTTGATGCATTACCGGGTCTGTCACAGACGGCCGTGCCTTATCGACAAAAACGTGAGGGCTCCCAATATGGTCATGCCTGTGGTCATCATTTGTTTGGTGTTGCTTCGACTTCGGCAGCTATCAGTCTCGCAGCCTACATGAAAGCGAACAAGATCCCGGGAACGATCAAACTTTATGGATGTCCGGCGGAAGAAGGAGGCTCAGCAAAAGCGTTCATGGTCAGAGAGGGTCTGTTTGACGATTGTGATGCCGTGTTACATTGGCACCCCAGTAGCGTGAACTCTGCCGGTGATCGCAGCACGCTCGCAAGGCTTGCGGCGAAATTTCGTTTCCATGGAAAAGCGGCTCACGCAGCGGGAGCCCCGGAACAGGGACGATCAGCACTCGACGCGGTCGAGTTAATGAATCACGCCAGTCAACTGTTGCGCGAACACACTCCCGAGGGAACTCGAATCCATCATGTCATCACCTCTGGCGGTGAAGCGCCTAACGTCGTTCCCGAATTCGCAGAAGTTTACTATTACATCCGACATCCTGAATCGCAGATTGTCAAAAAACTTTACCAACGGTTGGAATTGTGTGCTCAAGCCGGAGCCTTGGCGACAGAGACGAAGCTGGAAATCAATTACCAAGGAGGGATTGCAGAATTTTCCCCAACAACACCTTGGCACAAGTCACCATGCGAAACTTGAGACTTTTGAATGATCTGACGTATTCGGAAGACCAACTACAATTTGCTCTAAAAATCCAAGAGTCGCTTCATAAACCACAACCCATGACACAACTACAACAAGTGATCGACAAAAGTGGAACTGTCGGGAAAGGTTCCACTGATGTCGGAGACGTTTCCTGGGTCGTACCCACCACGGGTTTCACGACCTCTTGTTGGGTTCCCGGAACACCGGGTCACTCTTGGCAAGCAGTCGCGTGTGGAGGGACAACTATCGCGAAACAGGGAATGAACCTTGCCACGCGAGTTCTCGCGGTCTCTGGCCTCGATCTTTTGATCACCAAAGGACTCATCGAAACAGCTCAACAGGAACATCTTCGGCGTTTAGGGCAGCGTGAGTACGAGTCTCTTTTGAAGCCCGATCAGAAACCACCGCTCAATTATCGCAAAACTCCTGAACGCAATTAACCAGTGCAGTCATGAGCAGTGATTAAGCACCCGGCCACAACGCGGCAAACACCAAACCTGTCACCAAGGCGTAAGCAACCTTATCGATTAGGTCCATCGCGATTTTGCGTTTGAACCAGAACACTCCGGGAAAGATTCCCGCACAGTGTACCAACAGGCCGGCGGTCATCGCAAACTGAAACACTTTCATAAACTCCGCACCCGGCAACAATGCCAACGATGCCAGATACCCGATACAGAACGCGGCGATCATGAAGAACCCCAGTGTTTGACCGATGGCAATCCCCATATTGGGAGGTTTTTCCCAGACTGTGATTGTTCCTCGGCAGCGATTCACTTTCTTTTGATACTCTTCGCTCTTCATCTCTTGGGGATTATCCGCGTAAGGATAAAGATATTGTCCAGGCGGGACCGAATTCTTTTCGACGAGGTCTAATAGTTCATCTTGAGCGGGAATCTCCTGCCAGTCCGACTTGTGGTGGGGCAGCACCATCCACGCCAGCGTACTCATAATGTGAGTCGCCAACCCCGTTGCCAAAATTGGAAGCCAGAGATCGTAAACGGTCATGCTAACAGTGTCCTGTCTCTGCGTAATAGTGATTCCGATTCGCAGAATCACCATTGCCGAAAATTGAGGGGAATAAGACTTTACGACTCAGATAATCACATGTTCAATTATTGTTCTTGGTGGGGCGGAACGGATGAATCCAACTGAGAAACGGATTGACGGCCCGCGTTTGAATCCAAATCTTCCCCTGCCCCGAGAACTTACAAACAAGTCCTTCTCCACCAAAGAAGAAGCTTTTAATTTTGCTGCTCACCTTCATGCCTTCCAGAACGGTCACTCGATAGTCGAGTGTATCTTCGAAAGCGACGATGTAGCTGGTATCGACGATATACTCTTCTGTGACATCAATTTCCAAAATAGCACCATAGGAGTTGAAAAAAAGGTCTCCCGCTCCAGACGCCTTCAACAACACAAGTCCTTCACCACTGAAAAACCCTTTGGCTCCCTGCCATTTCCCCGTCAGCTCGACGCCGTCTGTGTAAGCCAGAAACGCCCCGCGTTGTAGCAAGAGGGTATTTTGGTCGAGGTGATAATGCAGGACGTCCCCCGGAGTTCCGGGAGCAAACGTCACTTCGGCGGCTCCTTGCTGAGCCGTGAAGGTGTTGATAATGAGACTCTCGCCTCCCAGCATCCGTCCCAATGTTTTCTTGAAGCCCCCCTTCATGCCGGCTTTCATATGAGCATTCGGAGTCATCGATGCCATGGATGCCGGCTCGGCGAAGATCTGTTGTCCGTCGGCAAGCTGGACACTCAGAAGTCCGAAGTCGGGACGTTGTGTGATTTCGAATTTCACGTCACTTGGCATCTGGTCTGTAGTGGACATGATTGACGATCCTCAAAAGTATGTGATGTTTCAGGCAGTTAGATGTGTCGCTTTGGAACCGATAGTCTTACCGAGGTCTTAATAGTTTTACCGAGGTCTTAATTGTGGACCCAGTAATTTTCCGAAGGAGGGAGGATTATGACTTTGACAGTACAATTTACCCTGTCCTTCAAACTTACAAACCAAACCTTCACCCCCGAGAAAACTGCCGATAAGACTTTTCCCCGCTTTACCGATTTTGAATTGGAGTGTCTCTTCAAACGCGACGATGTGTCCCGAATCAACGGTATATTGACCGTCGATATCGACTTCATAGATGGCTCCAAAGCTGTTCAAGAATAAATCACCCGTCCCCGAGCATTTCACCCAGAACATGCTTTCGCCGCTGAATAAAGCCTTTCCGAATCCCTGCCAGGAGGCATCTACTTCAATTCCGGGATCGGAGGCTAGCCAACTCGCCCCCTGCACAATCAATGTCGCATTATCGAGCGGGTGATAGACAACATCCCCCATGAGTGTCGGACCGAGATAGATTGATTGGTCAGGATTCTGGGCTGTAAAATGATTCAGGAAGAAGTTCTCTCCCGAGAACATTCTCTTCAAACCCTTCATCAGACCACCCTTCCCTCCCTTCTGGCGAGAGGTAGTTTCGACAGTCATTCCCGACGACATGGCAATCATCGCGCCCACTTCACACGTCAAGGATTCTCCCTGTTCGAGGTCAACCTTGAGTACGGTTGCGGCCGGGCGAGCTTGTATTTCGTGTTGCATCAGTGTGTCCCCTTGTGGGTCAAAGCATCGTGATCATTATCAACATTTATCGAATGAACAAGATTAAGAAGAATGACTACATGCGTGCGTTGGTCCATGCCGCCAATCCACCGATGGAACGACTTTGCATATAGACTTTGCCTGGCCCTTTCACGCGTGTCACCAGTCCTTCTCCGCTGAAGAAACTCGAGAAGATCCCGCCAGACATTCCCACTTTCAAAGAAATCGTAGGATCGTATCCGACAAGATGCCCGGTATCGATGACGTATTCTTCGTCAATATCACGTGAGAAGATTCCTCCATAAGCGCCAAACCAGACATTTCCTGTCCCACTGACTTTCAGACGAAACAGTCCTTCGCCACCAATCAAACTGGCGAAACCAGCCCACCCCAAACCGAGTTTCACGGTCGGTTCGCAAGCAATATAGGCTCCCGGCTGAAGAAACATGGTATTGCCATCCAGCTCGAAACAATCCATGTCACCGGGGAGTGCCTGTGTGATAACAAGTGATCCGCCCGTCTTGGTCGTGAACTCGTTCACAAACAAGGATTCCCCCCCGAAGACTCTGCGAAGGATGGCAGCAAAGAAACCGCCATTCCAGCGAGTCGACATTTCAATGTCCGACGTCATGCTGGCCATCGCATCTGCCTCAGCAACAATGGAATCACCCGGATCCAATTTCACGCGAATGTGGGCAAAAGACGGCTTATCTGCGATCTCTGCTTCCATAATTTTATCCCACCTTGAATTCAAATTTTCTGGATTGGAATCAGGAATATTCTTACATCGACAAACTGTCGAACCATGAAATCCGTCCGAATGGACACTTCAACAATATCATGGGAGTGCGAAGATCAGATTGAAAGAAAAATATGACGATTTTTCGGAAGGGTATTCAGGAATCTTCAGCATCTTTCTTCACCACCACGTCAGCGTCTTCCTCCTTACCCTCTTCATCGACTTGGTTTTCGCCGTCTTCCTCGTCGATATCTCTCTCGACGCGGGATTTGATATCTGCCCAGTCAATATCGTCATAGGTTTCGTATTCTTTCACGGGGAGCGTTTTTGCATATGCCTTCAGGCGATCAATTCTGTCTTGAGTATCGGGATGGGTCGACAACCAAGCGGGCAGTCCTAACGGATCGTCAGTCTTCAGATCTTCGAAAAGAGTCACTACAGAAAGAGGGTCGATATTAGCTTCGTACAGCACGCGAGCCCCCTCCAGGTCAGCTTCGGTTTCCTGGAGTCGCGAATAACTGTTCTGAGTCGCGTACTGTCCCAACTCGACCCCCAATGCCAGAAGCCCCGAAACATCGCCCAATAAAACCTGAATTCCAACCACGATCCCGAGTTGCCCCGTGACTCGTTCTAACCCGTGTCGTTTTGTCACATGCGCCATTTCATGGGCAATTACCCCTGCCACTT
>JAQWSQ010000163.1 GCA_029243145.1 Planctomycetaceae bacterium
CTCGTTCCTCCTGGGGACGCCGTCCACATCGGAGAACCGATTCTGAGAGTGAGTCAGAATCCGCATCCTGGCGAAAGCAACTCACCGAAAGAATCTTGGATTCATAAACCAGTGCTGAAAAAATCGATCGACGCAAGTCAAGGTGCGATCAGCGCTCCAGAAAAAAGCCTGTTCACAAATTCCTCCTCGGTGAAAACGGTCGGCCTAACGCAACCTTATTGCGTGACAGGTTCAAGGGCAGTCGACAACCAACAAATCCTAAAACGTTTTAAGCATCGGACAGTCGGAGAAGTCTCAAAATTAACAGGCATTCAACAACGCTTTCAACTGGCACATAACGAAACAGTCGTTGATCTTGCTGTCAATGCGGTGAAGACCGCGTTCGAAGAGGAGTCAATACGCTTGGGCGATATCGATGCAATCGTATGTAGTACGACAACGCCACTTGCGGTGTCGCCATCGATGGCCTGTTCCTTGTTGGGCGCTCTAAGTACCGATGAGCCACGAGAGATCCCGTGTCATGACGTAAATGCCGCCTGTGCGGGCTACCTCTACGCTCTCGGCACCGGAACTGATTTCCTTCGAGCTGGGACAGGCCGGACCGTACTCGTTGTCACCGCCGATGCTCTTTCCAGCGTGGTCAACCCTAACGACTTTGATACGTGCATTTTGTTTGGTGACGCGGCTTTGGCCACTATCCTATCGAATGATGCTGAGTGGTTGGCCGAACGAAAACACAGTCCGCGGACACCAGCCCTGACACGCCTACTTCGGCGTCCAGTGCTCTCCGCTGCTGCAGATAGTAGTTCAGCGCTCCATGTCCCCTTTCCCGGCAATGGACATGTCGAAATGCAGGGCAATAGAGTGTTTGGTAAAGCTGTTCGGAAAATGGCAGCGATGTTGGAAGCTGCATGTGCTGATTCCGGCATTTCAATCGAGAACCTCGACTGGGTTGTGCCACACCAAGCTAACGGACGGATCTTAGAGGCGCTCCGCTCACGTATGCCATTTGACGATTGGCGAGTCGTCGACACTGTTGGGGACACAGGCAATACCTCATCTACCAGCATCCCTCTCGCATTGCAGAAACTGGAACCACGCATTGAGCCAGGACAACGTATTGGACTTTGTGCTTTTGGGGGAGGCTTCGCTTTTGGAGCGAGTATCGTAGAGCTACATGATCCATGACGGGCTACAGCCGAACAAGTAATTCAAAAAACAACAAAGATTTCACAACCGAATCCAAGATCCATGTCATCTTCGACACCAGAAAAGCCATTTCGACTGCGTGCCTATGCACCGGGTGACGAGTATGTAATCAACAAGCATTTCAATAGTGTCTTTGATCAGCAGCGTCCTCTGCTCGATTGGCATCGAAAATTCCATCCGGAACAGGATGGATGTTCGATCTTGGTGGCCGTGAATGAAGATGACAACATCATCGCCCAGTACGCAGTCGTCCATAGTGCGATGCAAATGGGTGAATTGATCTTTCGTGCTGGTCAGCCGGTTGATGTTTTTTGTCTTCGGCAGGACGGGGCAACGCAGCGACGCGTGTATTCAAAATTGGTAACCGAGTTTTTTGATACTTACGGAAACTCCAAAGATCTTCCACTGCTGTACGGATTTCCCGGTCGTCGCCACCTTCGACTAGGTCAGCTAAAGCTCGGCTATGGTGAGCCGGTTCCAATTGGCTTTTGGCGCCGCACCGTCGAACGCCCGCGTTTCCTGTTCCGCAAGCATCCGCCAAACGAAGCACCTGATTTAGATGCAATTGATCGATTGTGGCGGCGGGCCTCGGAACGTTATCCGACATCTGTCGTCCGAGACTCTGAGTGGATGACCAGACGCTACCTAGGTTGCACGAACAATCCTTACATTCACGCTTGTGTTTCCGAAAGCGGTAATCTGTGCGCATGGGCGGTTTTACGCATGGCAAACAAGAAGACAGCAAATTGGATTGACCTAGTGTGGGATGGTGTCAGCGTAGATGCATTAAGGGAGCTTCAATCCAAATGCTTGGCGTCAGCTCGTTTAATGGGGGCGGCCCGCATGGAAATGTGGCTTTCAGGGGATGCGGAGGCAGAGGCAGTTTTCGCCGACCTAGGGTGGGTTCGTGAAGAACATCCGTCGAATCTGCAACTGGTTGCTCGTTCATTTGACTCTCGCATTGATGCTCCGAGTCTGATCCAGCAACTGTACCTCACCATGGGCAACTCTGACCTCGTTTAAAGTTCGATATCAATGATTGCGAAACGAGAGTCATCACACATCGGAGAAGTTGAATTCTTCAGCCGTTCGTTCGTCAGCGGCTGGGCGGTGAATAAGCAAGCACCAAATGATCCAGTTTCGATTCTAGTGGTCAAGGACAACCAAATCCTTGACGAATTCTTCCCGAACCTGTTTCGATGGGACCTGCAGCAGAAAGGGTATGGCCATGGCTACCACGGATTCCGTTTCCCTCTCTCGCCCACTTTCTTTGACGGTCATCAGCACGAATTGCATTTTCGATTTTCTCAAACCGGTGAGGCACTCAGCCATAGCCCTGTTCGCCTGTGCAATATTGAGGAAAGTAGGTTTGTGCCATTCCATACAAGTAAGCTTTCTGGTCACCGAACTCTAGTCGTTGCTCCCCATGCTGATGATGAAACGTTTGGGTGTGGCGGAAGCATTATCCATCACTGCCAGAATGGAGACTCGGTAAAAGTTGTACTGATGACGGATGGCGCACAAGGTGATGTCACAGATCAACATGCCCGCGAAAACTACATCGCAATACGCGAGGCGGAAGCGAGGAAGGCTTGTAAAATCCTAGGAACAAATGATTTAGAGTTTTGGCGATGCCCGGACAGGAACTGTGCACCGACTAAAGAAGTTGTTGATCGACTCTCCACGCTCCTGAAGACATATCGACCGAGTTTAATCTACGCATGCTCTCCAATTGAATTTCACCCTGACCATCAATCTGTTGCCACCATTCTTTGGAGAGCTTTACAACAAACACAGATTTCTGCACAGGTCGCATGGTACGAAGTCAACTCACCCTTTCGCATCAATACCCTGGTCGACATCTCATCTGTCATGGATCAGAAAAAGCGTGCCTGTGAGGCGTATGTAAGCCAACTAGAAAACTATCCCAACACTGATTTCGTCGAGAGCCTCAATCGCTATCGAGCTTTGTCAGTCGCCGGTTCCTGCCAGCACGCGGAAGGATTTCTGGTGTGTGATGCTACGCGTATCAAACAAGATACGCCGGAAATGTTTGTTTTGAAACAAGTATTCCCAGCAGCGAGATTGAAAGAAACTCAAACACCATTAGTTTCCATTATCGTTCGTACGAAGAACAGGCTCACTTTGCTCCGCGATGCTCTGTCAAGCATTGCGACACAGACGTACCCATCCATCGAAGTGATTGTGGTCAATGACGGCGGACCGAATGTAGGATCAGTCGTTGCCGAATTCCAGAAATTCTTACCGATCCGCACGCTCAATCATGAGTCCCCCCGCGGTCGGTCCGCGGCGGCGAATATCGGTTTACGAGAGGCGAAGGGAACCTACATTAATTTCCTTGATGATGACGATCTGTTATTGAGCAACCACGTCGAAAAGCTTGCTGAGTACTTGACGATCACAGGAGAGCATTTTGCGTACAGCGATTGTGAAAAAGGCCACTATCGCTGGCAGCAAAAGGAGTTCGAGTTGGCTGGAGAAAAAACACCCTTTTGGGGAATCGACTTCGACCCTGAGCAGTTGCGTTCGGAAAACTACATTCCAATGATGACCGCTATGTTCAGCAGTGACTTGCATGGTCGCGTTGGCTTTTTCGATGAATCGCTGGACGCACTTGAAGACTGGGATTTGTGGATACGAATGTCGCAAGAATGCTGTTTCCACCGCGTGCCCGGTATCAGCGCTGAATATCGCATATTCGGGAAATTAATGTAGGTT
>JAQWSQ010000165.1 GCA_029243145.1 Planctomycetaceae bacterium
CATGTCCCGGCTATCTCTGTCCCAACGGAGCCCGCATCTCGGCGGGGCAGATTGTTGAGAAAGCGGCCGCCGAAACGGGATCACTCGAAATTCGAACTCATGTTGAAGTCGAAAAATTCGAGCGACAGGGAGAATCAATTGCCGGCGTGAGAATTGTTGATCGTGATTCGGGCGCGCAGCATGTGGTCACCGCCAAAAGATATGTTCTCGCTGCCGGAGCCATTGGCTCCCCCGCAATTCTATTACGATCTGGTTGTGATCATCCATTGATCGGGCGGAATTACATGATGCATCTTTCGCCCATCGTGGTTGGTTTGTTCCTGAAACGAACAGGTGCCGAGTCCACATTAGTGAAACAGATTGGTTTTGCCGACCATTATTTTGGTACGGACGACTACCCGCATAAGCTGGGGTTGGTTCAATCCTTGCCGGTTCCCGGACCATTGATGATCGCCAAGAGCGCGCCAAAATGGTTGCCCAAAGCGGCCATCAATACATTGCGGAAACGCATGTTGCCGATGGCGGGAATTATCGAAGACCTACCAAATCCCGAGAATCGAGTCACTCTGAAAGAGAATGGGCAAATTGGATTATCACATCGGTATTCCGATTACGACTTTGAACGAGGCAAAGTGCTGACCCGTTTGATGGTGGAGATTCTTAAAGGGGGGGGAGCGGCTTACTGCCTGACGAAATCGTTTCCTTCTGCCGAACATGTGGCCCATCAATGCGGGACATTACGATTCGGAACTCATCGTGAGCATGCGGTGGCTGATAAAAGTGGTCGATTATTTGATCACCCTGAAGTGTTTGTGGCCGATGGGAGCCTGTTTCCGACTTCTTTGGGAGTCGGGCCGGCCCTCACCATCATGGCAAATGCACTCCGAATAGCGGATACTGTGATCGACGAAATTTGACCTCTCTACAGTTTACGTGGCAAGACAGCGACTCACAAAGAAACCACCATGTTACTGGGACTTGTCCCAGCCTCCCAGTTTTCCTGACACTAACTTTCATACTATGCAACAACCTTCGCCGACAGAAATTCGGAAAGAACAGCGCAAACAAGCCCGCGGCATTCACGGCGGACGTTTGAAAATGTTGATCGCTTGGTTGGGAGTGACGCTCTCTCGCTTGCCGATCCCTTCTCGCAGTTTGCGCGGAAAATTGTTCCGTTCAGTCTTTGGGCAAAAATACGACTCGCTGAACGAAGAGGAAGCCGAGTTTCCGATTGAAGAATATCCGACTTTGAATGCAGTCTTCACACGCGGGTTGAAACCGGAATTCCGACCAATCCCTGAAACGGATTCGCAATATCTCGTTCCGTGTGACTGCCGAGTGCAAGAGACGGGGCTGATAGACGGTGAAACGATTCTGACCGCGAAAGGGATCGATTACACGTTGTCTTCACTCTGTCCCGAAATGGACATCGACCCGTATCAAAATGGTCGATACGCAATCTTGTTTCTGTCACCCGCCGACTGTCATCGAGTGTTCAGTCCGCAGGCCGGACTTGTCGAAGAAGCGATGCACATTCCCGGCTCGCGATTGTTGGTCCATCCTCCTTTTCAGCGGAAAGAATTCCCGACATTTACCTTGAACGAACGCATGGTCTTTCGGATTGAAACACCGTTGGGCTCCTGTCTGGTGATCATGGTCGCGGGTTGGGGAGTAGGAGACATCACATTACCCTGGGATCCCGAGTTTCGTTGTTCCTCGCGAAATATCACTCGAAAACAGTATGATGAACCGACCCAACTTGAGCGTTGCGGTTGGTTGGCGACATTCAATCTCGGCTCCACCGCGATTGTGATCATAGAGCCGAACGATAACAGCGAAGTACTGGTCTCGGAAGATGAAAAGCTGAAGTACGGCCAACCCTTGTTTGATTTTCCACTCTCTCGATAACAGCGTCTTACGAACATTGTCTGAATCATGGATAGCAAGCCTCTGCTACTGATCGTCGATTGTGGCAATCCGTCGGTCATCGATTATACCATTCACGCGGCCAAGTCGAATGATCGGCGTATCGTGGTGGTGACTCATCCCGTCATTGATGAGAAAATCGAAGAGGCTCACGAGACCTGTCCCATCTATGACTTTAATTTAGAGAAATACGAAGAACTTCGTGAAGATGTACAGCTCGAACAAGTCGTCGTCTTTCTGGGGGAAGAGTATGGCAAGCGAACCCGGAAGGTCATGAAGACGGTTTCGACCATTGTTCAGAACACTCCGCCAAAATCAGTGGCCGTTGTTAGTTCTTTTCGAGTTCATTTTGATGACCCCGAAGCGATCAAGCTCGAAGATGCCATTCGCGGTCACTTCGCCGAGTCTTCAGCACGTCTTACCGTTTTTCGCCCGGGTATTCTGCTGGGGAAATCTTCACGAGCCGAACGCGAGTTCCGTCAATTAGCGCCTTTATATCCGTTAGTGTCACAGAGATTGCGTAGCACAATCCTTGAGGGCGACGTTTTGTTTCAAGCCATCGAGACAGAATTAAGTCAGCCTTCAACACGACGCAATCGGACCTTCACGCTATTTGGTAAGAATGAGCGGTGGCGAGATGTCCTCAAGCGGTATCGGAAGCCGACTTGGTATCATCGGTATCGAGAAGGACTCGCCTGGATCGGTGGTGTGCTACAGTTTGGCCAATTGGCGGCATTGATCTTTCAATTATTCCAATGGTTCTCTCCCAGACTGCGATATTGGAACTTCGATACCCTCACAATCAAATCAGAACGTGAGTTGCTCGAACTCTGTAATCCATACAGCGATCAGTTTTTGAAAATCGTCGGCTATAATAACGGCGTGGTTCATTTCGGGCATCAACACCCCGGAAAGACGGTCGTCTCTACGATTGGTTGCCAACGAATTGAATTTGTCGAAGAGAACATCGTCAAATTGGATAACGGCGTTTTATTGAAGCAGGTGATCGAGGCTCTTCGCCCGCGCGGAAAAGAGATGTTCGTCATCCCCAATTACTCTTATGTCAGTATGGGGACCGCCTTTTTTGTGCCCATTCATGGCTCGGCCGCCGAGTACACGACCGTTGGTGAAACCATCGAAAAAGTGGTTCTGTACGATCCTGAAATCGACCGAATTCAATGCGTGAAGCGGGATAGCGACATCTTTCGCAAACACATGTATCACCAGGGAAGCCGAGTGATTTTGTTGAGATTGTATTTGCGATTCAAAGACAAGTCGCAATACTTTATGGAACGCGAAACACTCACGAATCCCGACAGCGAAAAACTAATGTCGGTCTTCCACCACCCGGAAGCATCGAACGTCGAGGTTCGCAAATCCAAAGCCGCTTCTGATGATGTTGAGCTTTACACTTACTTCACTGCCGATGATGCCAACGAAGACGCGATGATGGAGTTTCCCCGTGATAACATCGGGAAAATCTGGGACAAAATCGAAGGCAACGCGGTCTCGGCCTGGTTGTTTCACGCCTTCATGAAAGCACTCGGCTATCACACCGAACTGTTCTTTACCCCGGAAGAGTTCCCACATTTCTGGGAAACCCACAAGTCGTTACCGATTTCCAAAATTCAACTCCGGTATGTTAAAAAAGATGGCTTGCCACATTCTCCGTTCGGCGAATCCGACCGCATCTCTGCCGATGTCTTTATGGTGAAAAAACACAAAGAGACATTTGAAATTTACGTTTCAGAGAACTTTGAAAATGTCGCTCATAATCCTGGCAAGCACAGCAATTGATCTTCTTGAGAGACCACCCGATACACAATCATGACAAAGCCTCCTCCGATACTGGATACTTGCCGAGAATTGATCGACAAACAGATTCCGAATCTGTTTCGTTTGTATCTCAATCCGTACGTTGCTCAAGCCTGTGTCTGTCTTGAAGCGATCCTCAAGCAGACTTGGTCCTCTTCTTACACCGCCGAAGAACGACTTCCCACATACCTGGGAAACGCGTTTGAAGAGGTTTTAAGCGGAGCGTGTAAGCTGGCTCGTTATGAAACCGAGTGTCGGGGAACGTCACAACGTGGTTTGATTCTCGATCCCGCCGGTCGATTGAAATACTTTGAGAGTATCTCGATTGGTGAAAATCAAATCACATTAATTCCCGACATTGTTGTTCTCTCCGGTCCAGATGTCGGCGAGCAGGTCAAACAGCTAGCAGATCAAAATTTCGGATTTGTTGTCATCTTGCCGGAAGCATTACCGGATCAATCGGTTTGGGAATCGGCTCTCGCCAATCGATTACAGATTGTTTGTCTCGACCGGGATTTATGGTTAGACAGCGATCGTGACGCCAAGTGGCGAACCGGGTTGAGTCCTGATGTCGTCGTGTTTGATGAATCGTTCGTCAATCAAGATGTGCCTTTTAGCGCGATGACGGCTCGATCTGATGTCTACGGCCGCTGGATGCAGCCGGGAACTTCGACATTTCACTCGACGACCTACCAGCCCAACAGTATTTCCACACTTCATCTCGTGAACTCATTGACGGCGGCTTGTCCCGATTTCATCGCTGGGATCCAATCAGCACTCGATCAAGCTCGCAGAGATTTAGCATTCCGCAGTGATACCTTTGCCGCGTTATTCAGTCCTTCATTGCGAAAAGCGATCCGCACACTCGATTTTAACCAGGAGCAAGTGATTGCTCAGGGACACAACGTGATGATCGGTCAGCGTTGTTTTTTTGATGGTGTTGCGGGCGTCGCGTGTTCGATTCGCGGCCATAATCCTCCGACTTATGTTTCGGAACTGGAAACGGGTGATTCCCCGAAAGAAGCTCGCGAATATGTGTCGCGGAAATTGGCATCGTTGAGCGGACTCGACCATCACATTCCCGGAGTAAGTGGTGGAGGTGCGGTTGAGACGGCGCTGAAACTCGGCCTGGCGGCTCAGTTCCCGAAAAAATACGTGCTGGCATTTCAAGGAGGGTTCGGTGGCAAAACATTGCTCGCCCTCACAGGAACCGCCAATCCGAAATACAAAGCCCATCTGGGAACACTCTACGAAGATGTCATCTATATCGATCCCTTCGCCAGCGATGTTTGCGAAACGGTTGACAAAATTCTCGACGAATATTCAATTGCCATCGTCCAGTTTGAGTTGGTTCAGGGAGTGGGGGGTGTTGTCTCTCTGCCTGATCCATTGATTGCTCATCTACAAAACAAGCGAGATGAACACGACTATTTGATCTTCGTCGATGAAGTGCAGACCGGCATGTTTCGTACGGGGCCTTTTCTCCATTCTGCCGATCGCGGCGTCGCTCCCGACTTGGTCTCCACCGGCAAAGCGACTTCGGACATGATGTTTCCGTTCGCGTTCACACTCTTCAGCGACAGGGTGAAACAGAAGCTGGAAGCACAGCAATCCGATTTAGTTCCGGCACTCGATTCACTCTATGACTATGATCTCGGTTATCAAACGGTCGCGAATACGTTTCATCATGCTGAAGCAAACAAGTTAAGTGAACGGGTTCGTGATGCGGGGCAACTCTTTTCTGAAAAGCTGCATGAGGCACTCGATGATTGCCCGGCTGTGGCAGACGTTCGAGTCTTCGGGCTACTGTTGGCCATAGAATTAAAACGGACCGGTTGGTTGAGGTCTCGGTTGCAGAAAATGCTGTTCCGTTTCTATTTTGTCGGCCTCTTGCAAGATCGTGAGTTACCGATGATCATGGGGTTCTGTCAGTATAAACCGTATATCATGAAATTTACGCCGCCACTGTCGGTCACGGATGACGAGATCGAACAAATTGCCAACACCTTGAGACGAGTCTTCAATCGTCCTTTGCCCATCCTGATTGCCAAAGCCGTTAAACTGATTGTTGCCGCCAAACTTCGTCGCAAATAATACCTACAAAATCGCCCAAGATCATGAATATTCTCAACATCAATTTTGAAGAACTCTACCAACGGCACCTGTGTCGGCATTCACAGTTCGGCTTGAATGTTGGCCACTTGGGTTCTGTCTTTGCCGTCTATTTTGGTTTGTGTGCGATTGTTTGGGAGATCACGACTCTCTTCGTGGGCTATGCATATCCCCCCGCATACATCATTGTCGGATTGGTGACTCCCTACATGTTGGTGGTGCTGTTTAATGTGCCTTTTAAAGTCTGGCTTTCGACATTGGCGATGGTGGCGATCATCGTTTCGGCGGCCGTATTTCTTTGCCCGCTGATATCCTTGCTGGGTGGGTTGGCCAGCTTTACGATTGTTCTGTATGTCGTGTTGATTCTTGCCGCCCACAAGTATCAGAACTGGGCACATCAGTTTTATCATAAAGAACGAGACATGGCGGCGTTCAAAGAGAAGTACCAAAAAGGGCTCGTGCTGTTTCTTCTGTTGGCTGTTTACGAATTGCCGATCTTGCTCAATTATCTGGTCTGGAACAAATCCGACTGGACGAACTGACGAAGCTGGGTCGATGGTGATTTGCGTTTGATCAATCGAGCAGTTGCTGTTTCAGGGTGGCTGGGGCGTGAAAAGACAATGATGAACGATGCCTGTCATTTAAAAGTTGTCCGCCTGAATTTTATGTGAACTTACATAGCCCCAGAATTGTGGTGAAAACTTACAGTTGAAGGTTTTTCCGAGTGTCTTTCGATCATGCATCTGGGCTTTATCAGATATTCAAAGTCCAGAGAGCTGTCTTTTCATGTTTCCCGGACAAGGATATGACAGTAGACATGGCCCCAGATTATTCTCAAAAACGACGCCGAAAAAACTACAATGAACCAGGCCACGCTCACGAATTAACATTTTCTTGTTATCAAAACTATCCATTTCTCTCCAAAAAGAGAACGTGTCAATGGTTGGTCGATGCAATCACTGATGCGCGTAAGAAGATGGGTTTTGATGTGTGGGCTTGGGTATTCATGCCCGATCATGTCCATCTCATAGTGCATCCTCGCCGTGAAATTTATGACATATCAATCATTCGCAAGCAGATCAAAGAGCCAGTTGCTCAAAACGCAATCAAATGGATGAAAGGGAATTCTCCCGAATGGTTGAAGAAAATAGAACGCACGAGGGGCAATCGGAAAGAATATTTGTTCTGGCAGTCAGGCGGCGGCTATGATCGAAATATAATTGATTCAAAAACATTAGCTTTCATGATGGAATACATTCATCTGAATCCTGTTAGAAAAAAACTTGTGGAACACTCGCAAGATTGGAAATGGTCCAGTGCAGCTTGGTTTTATGATCAAACTGATGTTCCATTGATTCCCGATGAGATTCCACCAGAATGGTTGATGGAGTGATGATGCATCTGGGGCTGTGTACCTCGGGGGAGTTGTTACCTCTGTCAGCGCCCCAGCCACCCGAGAATGCGTCCATTGGTATGAGGGCTCCAAGTCTAAATGATATCAGTCAATGTAAAGGAGAACGTCATCAAATCTCTCGTCCTCAATGACATCAAACAACCGTACGAACTCGAAGATCGCGATGGTCTTACGCCTCCTGCTGGTGAAGTTGTGGTCTCGCTCAAAGCGGCTGCGTTTAATCGCCGCGATTACTGGATCACTCTAGGAATGTATCCCGGTCTTTCATTGCCGGTCGTCCCTGGTTCGGATGGTTCGGGGATTGTGACGGCGCTCGGTGATGGTGTTGACGAACAACTGCTGGGACGTGAAGTGATCATCAATCCCGGCATCGGTTGGGGAGAAGATGAGCGAGTACAGCGTGATGATTTTCATATTCTTGGCATGCCCATGAATGGCACGTTCGCTGAACAAGTCGTCGTGCCTGCGTCACAGCTTCATGATAAACCCCCGCATCTCAGTTGGGTAGAAGCAGCCGCGATGCCACTTGCCGGCGTGACGGCCTATCGAGCCTTATTCACACAGGGGCAGTTACAATCGGGCCAGCATGTGTTGATCACGGGCGTCGGCGGCGGAGTCGCTACCTTTGCACTGCAATATGCCGTGGCTATCGGAGCCAAGGTCACCGTGACTTCATCGTCCACAGGCAAACGGAATTTCGCAGAGAAGCTGGGGGCTGTGGCTGGCTACGATTATCGTGCCGACGATTGGGGGAAGCAATTGGTGGCCGAGCAGGGAAGTCCCGACCTGATCATCGATTCCGCCGGAGGCGAGGGATATAAAACGCTGCTCAACATTGTGAGTCCCGGTGGCCGCATCGTCAATTATGGAGCAACCGCAGGTCCCCCCGCCAAGTTTGATCTGTTCAAGTTGTTTTGGAAACAGTTACAGCTTGTCGGTTCGACGATGGGTTCGCCGGCAGATTTTGCTGCGATGTTCGAGTTTGTGAATCAGCACGAAATCAAACCGGCCATTGATCGCGTTGTGAAATTGGAACAAGCGAATGAAGCGTTAGCAGCCATGGCAACTTCTGATCAGTTCGGAAAATTGGTGTTAGAGATCGGTTGAATACTTTACGCCAGGATTTTAGGAGCCGGGTGTTTTCAGTATTGTATCCAAGACCGTCGCATAGGCATCAGCGTTGCGCATCATGCCCAAGTCATTCGGATGGCTGCCATCAGTGGCTCCTTCTCCGTCATCACCCAACTGGATTTCTCCCCCAAGGTAATACAGGTTCTTGTCTCCCGCGGCTTTCAGGTTTTCATACGCTGTCCGTAATTCTTTGCGGCTGGCCGAGTGACGGTCACGCATCGATTTGAAGAACGGAGCATTCGTGTAGGTGCGATCTTCGACCAACACAATCGGTGTGTTCGGTCGGGATTTGCGAATCAAATTGACCAGCGGCTCGGTACGAGCGGCAACATCGGGGGCTTGCACGTTCGGCAGACAGTCGATGCAGTAGACCGCCGGATCAAGCTCCGCGAGGTATTTGCCAACTTCCAGTTCTAATCTTCCATTTCCCGAGAAGCCAAGATTGATGGTCGGCATGTCGTAACGTCGCCCCACCAATGCGCTGATTGACATCCCCGGACGTGACGCACAGGCTCCGTGCATGATCGAGGTGCCATAAAAGACAATTGGTTTGGCTTTCCGTGGAGCCACCGTTTTGAAGACGGCTCCTTTGGGGACTCCGAATTCGACTTTATTGACGCCGTTATAGAGAGGGAGATAGGCGGTGTAGAGTCGGGGCTCGCCGTTCGGTCGAGCATCGATGCCACTCACTAGATTTTGCTCGACATGCTGGGCACTTGGTCTGGTGACTTTGACCCAGCGATCCTCTCCTGCTTCATTGCGACCATAAAGGTCGATGCCACTCACGCCGGTCGCTGGCATGTGATTCATTGCTAGTGATGCCGACAACAGATCGTAGCGGACGTGGATGTTACGAGCGTCAGTTTCAAAGCGGGCCAGCATTCCGGCAGAGTGACGACTGAGTGACCAGACGGCTCCGCGGACTTCGTCTTTTGCCGATGTGGGAAGGCGATCATAATATCGCTCACACTCGGTGAAGCCTTTTCCTTCGACGCCCCAATCTTCGACGTTGTACCAGTCGAGGCCGTCGTCTGGCTTTTCCTGACCAAACAGTTGAGGCTGAGCGGTCAAAAGGAGTCCGGCTCCTGCGAGTGAGTTTTGTAGAAGTTGTCGGCGGGTGAAGGTTGGCTGATTGGTCATGATTTTAGTCTTATTCGAGTTCGGGACCGCTGGAGTAGGCGAGTTGAGTTCAAGTGTCTCGGATTTCCAATTACTGTACTCCGCGAGGCCGAAAAACGAAAAAGTATTCTGGGGAGTTCAGAAATTCCGAATCGTCTTTGCCGGGAGAATTCACGCGGCACGCGATTCTTGGTCTAATAGAGGTTTGGATCTCTGAACCGCCAGTTGGCTTTCAAGGGAAATAATACGTCAAATCCACTTTGCAAATTTCTAGTTTCTAAATTCTATTTTCTTCACCATGACCGACATTACATTACACAAACTGCCTACCGGATTCCAAACTGCCGGGATCACTTGCGGCATCAAGGACTCTGGCAAGCCGGATCTTTCGATATTCGTATCCAAGCAATCTGCCATCTCCGCGGGAGTCTTTACGCAAAATCTCGTCTGCGGTGCGCCCGTGACGGTTTCGAAAGAACGCGTTGGTCGTGAAAGTTCTCGTGCGGTTGTGATTAACTCAGGAAATGCGAACGCTTGCACGGGCGAGCAAGGGATCAAAGATGCCCAAGCAATGACGGCAAAAATGGCTGAGGTTCTTGGTTGTGACTCGGAAGATGTACTCGTC
This sequence comes from Planctomycetaceae bacterium, assembly GCA_029243145.1. Classification (GTDB taxonomy): domain Bacteria; phylum Planctomycetota; class Planctomycetia; order Planctomycetales; family Planctomycetaceae; genus JABURQ01. Next base: position 10,143 of record JAQWSQ010000165.1, read on the forward strand.
TGTTCGACGGGAATCATCGGCCACTTCCTGCCGATGGATAAGATTCTCTCAGGCGTGGAATCAATTGTCCCGCAACTCGGTGGAGAGTCGCCTCATCTGCAAGCGGCTGCGGAAGCCATCATGACGACCGACACCTTTGCCAAGATCAGTTCGCGTGAGGTGATCGTCAACGGCAAACAGGTGCGGATCACGGGAGTCTGCAAAGGGGCCGCGATGATTGCTCCCAATATGGCGACGATGCTGAGTGTTATCATGACCGATGCAGAATTGACCACAGAACAAGCGGACAGTTTATTGCGTCACGCCGTCAATCGATCTTTCAATTGTGTGAGTGTCGAGGGACATACCAGCACCAGCGATACCGTGTTGCTACTCGCGAATGGAGCTGCCAAAAGTGGGTCGGTTGATGATATGCTGTTAGGCGAGTTTGGATCGGCCCTCGATCAGGTCAGTGAAGAACTGGCTCAAATGATCATTCGCGATGCGGAAGGTGCCGATCATTTTGTCACCATTGATGTGACGGGTCTGGATTCATACGCGGATGCTTACAAAATTGCTAAAGCGGTGGCGGAAGGACCGCTCGTGAAAACTGCCATCACGGGGAACGATCCGAACTGGGGGCGAATTGTATCGGCAGCCGGTTATGCAGGAGTCCCGTTCGATCCGCTCGCCGTGACGTTACATTTAAATCAGACATTGCTCTACGAACAGGGGCAACCGGTTGAATATGAAGAGGAAATGGTCTCAAAAAGCATGCAATCGGGGGAAGTCCACATCACATTGAAGTGTGGCGAGGGACCAGAAAACATCCGGTTTTGGACATGCGATCTGACGCAGGAGTACGTCCGGTTGAATTCTGAGTACACAACGTAATGATAGGGAGTTGGTCATCGTCCAATTGCGCAAACAATGGGGATGCGAAATAGACCTTAAAATAGACAATTTCATTCGAAACCATCGGGCGTTCTTAAGCTCGACGGGCAATGTGAAGAAACCTCCTTTTCCGTCCTTCGGGCCGGGGTGAGGAGACCTCAAAAGACAAAGAAGGATCTGACACACGTGCCAAGTAAAACGGCAGACATCACCAAAGCCGTGGAAAAGGAAACCAAACGGTTGGGGGAAGAGATTTGGGATCATATCCCGCATCGTCGCCCCTCGATGTTCGAACGTCGCTGGTGGGATGACCGTATTCTCGATTGGGCGATGGAAGACGAATCGGTCAAAATTCAGATGTTCCGTTTCGTGGATGTTTTGCCGATGTTGCGGGATCACGAATCGGTCACACGTCACCTGCAGGAATACTTCGAAGAGGTGCGCGACCATCTTCCTTGGGCAGCCCGCATGGGTTTGGAACTCACGCAGCCTAACACGGTTCTCGGAAAAGCCGTTTCCTACAACGCACGAATGAACGTGCATCGAATGGCCAAGCGTTTTATTGCCGGTACAACAGTTGATGAAGTGTACCAGTCGGTCCAGAAACTTCGTGATCGTGGCTATGCGTTCTCGTTGGATCTGTTGGGAGAGGCAGTTCTCACAGAGGCCGAAGCCGACGCTTATCAGCAATCGTTTCTCGACATCATCCGGGGTCTCGGTCCACAAGTGACTCAATGGCCCTCGAATGATGTTCTGGACTCCGATCAATTTGGTTCGATTCCGCGCGTAAATGTCTCACTGAAACTCTCAGCTTTGAACAGCCAGTTCAAATCGATTGATCCCGTTGGATCGGCGGAAGTAGTCAAAGGACGTTTACGTCCAATCCTGCGTGCCGCCCGTGAGTACGACGCCTATGTCCATATCGATATGGAGTCGTACGATCATAAAGATCTCACGCTGCACATCTTCAAAGAAATTTTGATGGAAGACGAGTTTCGCGACTATCCCGATGCGGGAATTGTTATTCAGGCTTATATGCCCGAAGCGGAAAAAGACCTCAAAGAACTGCTGAAATGGACGAAGAAACGAGGGACACCCATCTGGGTGCGACTTGTGAAGGGCGCATACTGGGATTACGAAACCATCCGGTCCAAATATCGCGGCTGGCCTACTCCCGTTTATCAACAAAAGTGGGAGTCGGATGCGAACTTCGAAAAGCAGACGAAATTTTTGATGAAGAATGCCGAGTGGTTGCGGCCCGCTTTGGGTAGCCATAATTTACGTTCTCTTTCCCACGGCCTTGCTTGGGCAAAAGTGCTTGAATTGCCTCCTGGTTCGTATGAAGTCCAGATGTTGTATGGCATGGGAGACGACCAGGCAGAAGCGATTGCCGAGTTGGGGCATCGCGTGCGGATTTATACGCCGTTTGGAGAGATGTTGCCGGGAATGGCTTATCTCGTTCGGCGTTTATTGGAAAACACTTCCAATGATTCTTTTCTAAGACAGAGTGTTGATCGCGACGCAGATATTTCCAAACTTCTTATTAATCCGGTCAAGACAGGTGCCGATATGCCACAGGTTCAGGAAGAAGAACAAACAGGATTCCAGAACGAACCGTTGACCGATTTCTCGAAGGACGAGAATCGCGAAGCGATGCAGGAAGCACTTGAGCGGGTCCGCGACGATTTCGGTCAAGAGTATCTGCTGACCATCAACGGCAAGGGTGAAGAGAGCGGCAAGACGATGGCGTCCGTCAATCCGAGTAACAAAAGCGAAGAACTCGGGCGTGTCGTGCTCGCCACCGAAGATCACGCGGTGGAAGCGATCTCGGCAGCCCGGAATGCTTTCGCGACTTGGTCAAAAGTCGAAACCGGTCATCGTGCCGAATACGTCGAATTGATTGCCGCCGAAATGCGCAATCGTCGTTTCGACTTGGCGTCATGGATTGTGTTCGAGTGTGGGAAGCCTTGGGCCGATGCCGATGCCGATGTCGCGGAAGCCATCGATTTTTGTATGTATTATGCCCTCCAGATGAGACAACTCGACGAACCCCGGCAAACCGATTTCCCCGGAGAAGAGAACAGCTACTTTTATAAGCCGCGAGGTGTCGCCGTCGTGATTGCTCCGTGGAACTTCCCCTTGGCAATTTTGACAGGCATGACTACTGCTGCCTTGGTCACAGGTAACACCGTCGTGATGAAGCCGGCCGAGCAAGCGTCTATTATTGCCGCCAAACTGATGGATTTGATCCACGACGCGGGGATTCCTGATGGCGTGGTGAATTATGTTCCCGGTATCGGAGAAGATATTGGCCCCGAATTGGTAGGGAGTCCCGATGTGGACTTGATTGCCTTTACTGGTTCGTTGCCCGTCGGACTCGGGATCAACGAAGCGGCCGCCAAAACCGATGATCGTCAAGTTTCCGTCAAACATATCGTCGCAGAAATGGGTGGCAAAAATGCGATCATCATCGACGACGATGCAGATCTCGACGAAGCCGTCCAAGGAGTGATTCATTCCGCGTTCGGATACGCGGGTCAAAAGTGTTCGGCCTGTTCGCGAGTGATTGTCCTGGAGAAAGTTTACGATCAGTTTGTGAAGCGATTGGTCGACGCGGCGAAGAGCCTGAAGGTTGGTCCCGCGGAAGAACCCGGTGTCGCTTACGGACCGGTCATTGATAAGGAGGCGTTGGCCAAAATTCAGGAATATATTAAGATCGGCCAAGAGGACGAAATCGAACTCGCACTGGCGGGTGACGTGAAAGATTTAGGAGACAAAGGATTCTTCATCGGGCCGCACATATTTGTCGATGTCGATCCCGATTCACAAATCGCACAAGACGAAATCTTCGGGCCGGTGTTGTGTGTGATCAAAGCCGACGACCTCGATGAAGCCTTCGAATTTTCCAACAACACAAAATTCGCCCTCACAGGCGGCATGTATTCTCGCTCGCCGAAAAATTTGAAACGTGCCCGGCAGGAGATGGAAGTCGGAAACCTGTACCTCAATCGCGAGATTACGGGAGCCCTTGTTGAACGCCATCCCTTCGGTGGTTACAAAATGTCGGGTCTCGGCAGCAAAGCGGGGGGTCCCGATTATCTGTTGCAATATCTGGTGCCGGTCAACGTGACCGAAAATACGATGCGACGAGGTTTTGCTCCCGAGCCGGATGACAAAAAATAGAGAGTGAGTGAGAGGCAAGTAAATTGCCTTCCATTTTCGCTCGCTTGCAATCCCACCCCAGAAAATTACGATAGCGTCCAGTTTGCGAATGTGATTTGAACCCATCCCACGTGCTTGCGCACGAGGCTATTCCGAAAGTTAGATACGATGCCGAAAAAATTGATCTCTGATGTTGATGTGAATGGCCAAAAAGTCCTCATGCGAGTCGACTTTAATGTGCCTCTCGATGGCGATCTCAACATCACCGACGACTTGCGCATCAAGGCGACATTGCCGACCATTAACTCGGTTCTCGAACGGGGTGGTAGCCTGATTTTGATGAGCCATCTGGGACGCCCGACGGCGGGTCAATACGAAGAGAAGTATTCTCTCAAACCGGCAGCAGCACGCTTGGGGGAACTGCTCGGCAAAGACGTTCTATTCGCCACCGATACCGATGGACCCGATGCCAAAGAAAAAGCGGGCAACCTGCAACCGGGCGATGTTCTGTTGTTGGAAAATGTTCGCTTTTGTCCGGGTGAGAAAAAAGACGACGCCGACTTCTCGAAGACGCTGGCCGATATGGGCGATGTCTACTGCAATGATGCCTTTGGCTCGTGTGCGAAACCGGATGCCTCTTTGCACGGCGTGCCACTCGCGATGGGTGACAAGCCCAAAGTGGTTGGTTTTCTGCTGGAGAAAGAACTTCAGTATTTAACAGAAACCATCGCCAATCCGAAACGTCCCTTTGTTGCCATCGTTGGTGGAGCCAAAGTCTCTGACAAGATCAAAGTGATTTCGAACCTGCTCGATATCTGTGATAAAGTTCTCATCGGTGGTGCGATGGCTTATACCTTCTCACTGGCCAAGGGTGGCAATGTTGGCAAAAGTCTTGTCGAGCCGGACAAAGCCGATCTGGCCAAAGAACTCATGGAAAAGGGTGGCGACAAGCTGGAATTACCGACAGACACCCATTGCGGCGATGATTTCTCTGCCGACTGCAATAAAGAAGTCGTCAAAGCAGGCGAGATCTCAGACGACTTTGAAGGTCTTGATATCGGCCCAGACACTGCCAAGGCTTATGCAGACATTGTTCGTGCTGCGGGAACAGTGGTTTGGAACGGCCCGATGGGTGTCTTTGAGATGCCTCCCTTTGATGAGGGGACGAAAGCCGTCGCACAGGCTATTGCGGACAGTTCAGCCGTCAGTATCATAGGAGGTGGAGATTCCGCCTCTGCCGTGAAGCAACTTGGTTTTGAAGACAAGGTCTCTCATGTAAGTACCGGAGGTGGTGCATCACTTGCATTACTCGAAGGGAAAACCTTTGAGACTGTGGCCGTCCTCGACGAAGCCTGATTTTATGATCGTTCCTTTCAGCGGGAGGTGAGGTCTTAATGAGTCGCCTGTCGCGTTCCCTCCGCTATCGTTGGAAGCGTTATCGTTTGGGAGTCTGGTCCCCCTGGAAGTCACTTCCTGTGGGCTCTGTGACGGTGAATGGTCAGTATCGTCGGTTGCGTTTTCCTCCCGGTGAAGAGGAGATTCAGCTTCACGAATTGTCTCTCATTCTCGTCGATGATTGTTATCGATTGATGGAAATTGATTCTCCCGTGAATGTGATCGTGGACATCGGGGGGAACATTGGATTGTTCACTCTGGCAGCCTTGAATCGCTTTCAGCCGAAGCACATTCATACTTACGAACCGAATCCTCAGATTCAGTCAGTGTTAGAACACAATACTCAAGATGGTTGTGTGACGGTTTATTCAGAAGCCTTCGGAGCGGTCGCGGGAACTCTCGAACTGGCTCTCCATCATAATTCTTTGCACACGACTTCAATCGTGTCTTTCGGTCCTACGAACATCTCTATGCTTATGACTTTGAAACTCTGGGAAAACTTCTCGAGCAAGCGGGCTTCGTTGACGCTCAGAAATCTGGACACAAAGAAGGTCGGGTTCAGGAGCTATTGCTCGATTCTGACGAGCGCGAAGACGAGTCATTGAGGATCGAATGTGTTGCCCCGTGAGAGCCGCTTCTGACGTTGAGTCGAAACGCTCATTTTCGGAGACCACTGGGGCTATTGATCTGGCACAAGTATCGAGATTCTCTGGAGTTGCCGACGTGAGGCGACTAGGATGTTTTCTGATATCTTAATATGCCCGACACAGAAAGTGCTCTTATGCCTCGCGTTCTTGTGACCTCTCTCAATGGAGAAGCTGGCCCTCATTTCGATCTGTTTGCTGAGAATGGATTTGAAGTGGATATTGCTGATCGAAGTTTGGACCTGTGGCAGGAAGACGTGCTGATCACCGCCGCGGAAGGTTATGACGCAGTGATTGCCGGTTCCGAGCCGTGGACCGAAAAAGTCTTGCGTGCGTTGCCTCAGTTGCGAGTCATTTCCCGTTCAGGGGTCGGTTATGATGCCGTTGATACAAAAATATGTGATGAACTTGGGATCGTTGTTGCCACGACGCCGGGGGTCAATCATCACGCCGTCGCCGAACATGCCATCGCAACACTGATGGCCATCGCTCGTGGCTTTCCTTGGAATGACATGTGGATTCGCCAAGGGAAATGGGAACGAATTGCTGGTCCGCGCGTGATGGGGCGTACGTTGGGACTGGTTGGATTAGGACGCATCGGGCAAGCGACGGCAACAAGAGCAGCCGGGCTTGGTATGAAGTTGATCGCTTACGAACCGTATGCCGATGATAACTTCATTGCCAAATGGGGGATCGAACTGGTCGGCGTGGATGAGCTGTTTTCGCGAGCCGATTATGTCACGCTGCATTGCCCCGCCACCGAAGAGACCAAGCATCTTGTTAATGCCGATCGATTGGCGATGATGAAAGAGGACGCCGTTCTCATTAACACGGCACGTGGATCGCTTGTTGATGAAACCGCTTTGATCGCGGCGTTACAGAACAAACAGATTCGTGCGGCAGGGTTGGATGTCTTTGAAGAAGAGCCGTTGCCGCTAACAAGTCCGCTGGTCGGTATGGAAAACGTGTTGCTCTCGGGACATGTCGCGGGACTCGATCATGAATCGCATGACGGTACGTTCGGCATGAACGCCCAGACGATTATTGACCTACACGCGGGAAGATGGCCGACAGAACAGATTCGTAACCTGGAGGGTGTCAAAGACTGGACATGGGAAAAAACGTGAATCGACTTAGTCTTGGTTTGCGAAACGGTTCTGACTTTTTGTGTTTTTTGTGGCGAGACTTAGCAGTTCAGCTTGCTCTCGCAAGCGGCTCAAAATGAAGCTTCCTTCTGTATTCACTTTTCTTGTCAACTCGCTTGGCGAATGATGTCTCGTCTGTCACAGTATTGATATGTCAGCACCGTCTCGCATCTATCTCGACCACAACGCCACGACGCCTCCCTTCCCAGAGGTGATCGATCTTGTTGCCGAAACTTACAAAATAGCTTATGCCAATCCCGGCAGTCGTCACGCGGGAGGACGACAAGCTCGCAGAGTTTTGGAAGCAGCACGCGAATCGATGGCCGAACGACTCGGTTGTTTACCCGAAGAAATTATTTTCACCAGCGGCGGGACCGAATCCACGAACCTTGCACTCCGTGGGCTCGCTTACGGCAAGCCGGGCAAAATCCTGATGACTCCCGGCGATCACCCTGCTTCGCGAAAAACGTGTGAGGACTTACGCTCTCGCGGCTGGCCAATTTGTGAGATTCCGGTGACCAATAACGGACTCATCGACCGGGAGAAGCTCGCCGATCTGCCGTGGGAGGAGATTCGTCTGGCGTGTGTGTTGCTGGCCCACAATGAAACCGGTGTCGTCCAGAACCTTGGCAAACTCGGCAAGTTGTGTGTGCAGCACGATGTTCCCTTGCATGTGGATGCGGTTCAGGCCGTCGGTCGCATTCAGATCAATTTTCAAAATATGCGTGTGATGACGTTGAGTCTCGCTGCTCACAAATTCGGAGGTCCGCGAGGAGTCGGAGCCTTGCTCGTCCGTCAGGGGCTCAAGATGCAGTCCGTCGTGACGGGCGGATTTCAAGAGCAGGGGAAGCGGCCGGGGACCGAGCCGACGGCATTGATTGCCGGCATGGCTCGTGCATTGGAAGTTTGTATCGATGATTATGAGACCAGAGTGAAGACGTTGTCCGATTTGAGAGATCGACTGCAAGCGGGTCTCACAAAAAAATGTAGTCCCGTGGAGATCAACGGTTCTCTAGAACATCGCCTGCCCAACACTTTGAATATTTCGTTTCCCGGTCTCGATGGAGAGGCGTTATTGGTGGCTCTTGATCTTGCCGGTATTGCCTGCTCGCTGGGAAGTACCTGTGCGAGTGGATCTGCAGAGCCTGCTCCCATTCTGCTCGCGATGAACAAGTCGGAAGACGTTTATTCGTCAGCGGTCCGATTTTCCGTCGGAGTTCAGAACACATTAGCAGAAATGGATGATGCAGTTGAACGCATCACTCGCGTGGTGACAAAAATGCGAAATGTTTGATTGTCAGGTCGGCTAAAAATATGTGAGAAATGAATTTACAGTGTCGCTATACTAAAACGAGAGACTAAAAGGGTTTGCTTTCGAAAATACTGAATCAATAAGGGGCATTCATGTCACAAAATATCACACGTCGCGATGCTCTCAAAACAACGGCAGCCGCTGCGGGATCCGCCATGTGGTTTGCCACGAATTCCCGATCCGCCCGTGCTGAAAAGTCGGCCAATGAAAAGCTGAATGTGGTCTGTATCGGAGTGGGTGGTCGCGGGGCCGCCAACGTGGGTGGCGTCAAAGGTGAGAATATTGTCGGGTTCTGTGATGTTGATACCTCTCGTGCGGGTAAGACGTTGGAACAATATCCCGGTGTGAAATTATACACCGACTTCCGCAAGATGCTCGACGAGATGGAGAACGAGATTGATGGCGTGGTCATCAGTACGCCCGACCACACACATTTCCATCCCGCCATGATGGCCATGGACATGGGCAAGCACGTCTATTGCGAAAAACCGATGGCCCATAGCGTGTGGGAAATTCGCGAGATGACCAAGAAGGCCAAAGAGAAGGGGGTCGCCACTCAACTCGGTGTACAGCGACATACGCTCAACAACATTCATCAAAGCGTCGATATCATTAAAGCCGGAGCCATTGGCAAAGTGACCGATGTTTATTCGTGGATCGGAGGTAGTCGTGGCATGCCTCCTGTTCCGAAAGATTCCCCCAAAGTTCCCGCAACTCTCGATTGGGATTTATGGGTCGGGCCAGCACCGATGAGAGATTATCATCCCACCATCTGTCCATACGGCTGGAGGTTTTGGTGGGATTATGGCACGGGTGAAACCGGGAACTTTGGATGCCATATTCTCGACATTCCATTCTGGGCACTCGATCTCAAATACCCGACGACTGTTTCTGCGGAATCGGCGACCGTCCACGATTTGACGACTCCCAAATCGATGTCAACCAAGTTCTATTTTGCAGAACAGGATGTCAATTTACATTGGGGTCATTCAGCGACCGGTCCCGATATTCTGAAAGAGAAAGGTCTTTCCGCGAAAGGGATGAATACCGTCTTCGTCGGGACAGAAGGAATCCTCGTCACAGGATTCGGCAACTACAAACTTTATCCAGAAGAGAAGTTCGAGAACTTCAAAGCCGCCGAGACAATTCCGAAATCTCCCGGCTTCCACAAGGAATGGATCAATGCCTGTAAGGGTGATGCCCCCGCAACTTGTGAGTTTGGTTATTCTGGTCCACTGTCAGAAACCGTTTTGTTGGGCAATGTTGCGTTCCGTGCTGGTGGAAAAGAATTTGAATGGAACGCTGAGAAACTCAAAGCCATCGGTAACGCTGCCGCCGCTGCTCAAATAGTTCCCGAGTTCCGTAAGGGCTGGGAAATTTAATGAGTTCACCGCGTCGGGTTTTCGTACCAGATGACGCCGAGATTAGTTCGTTCTTCGCAGGTGACGACATCCAGATCACCATCGTGATCGAGGTCGAGTAACTGTATCAGATCGAACTTGATCCCTTCCGGTCCTGAGACTTCGTGGCGTTTCCAGTTTCTCGGATCGCCGGTTGATTCCAGCCAGGCAACACCCGAGAGCTTTCCGTTCGCGTTTTCGCACGAATAGATCAGATCGAATTTGCCATCGAGATTGACGTCCATCCAGCGGACTGACTTCATCGTGCCGGTGTTTTTAGCAGCGGGAATCGCGGATTGATTCCAAGCGTGCAGTTGGTCGCCACGCGAGAACCCGAGTAGATCGTTGTCTTTAGTGGACACGATGATTTCCCAGCCGGGAGGCGGGACATTGCGGTGATCAAGAAACATGACTTCGTGACCAGTACCACCAATACGGTGGATGAGCCATTCTTCCATCGCCTTCTCGTGTCCTGGGTGTTCGAGCAGTACGAGGCCGCGAGTTGGTCCTTTGCGGTCGGTGAGTAACACATCGTCCTGTCCATCACCGGTCAAATCGACTTTCATCAGTGACATGATCCAACCGGCATCATACAACGGGTGCCAGATCCAGTCTCTCAGTTTACGAGGATCGCTGGGTGATTCGAGCCAGCCGACGACGGCGTTCGGTTGTTTTGATCCGAGAATGAGATCGATACCGTTCTTACCATCGATATCCATCGGCAAGCAGAACATCCAGCGTGTTTTCTTCTTGGTCGCCGGAAACGCGGCGGTTGACCACTTGTCGGGATTCAGATAGTCATCGGCGTTTTTAGGAGCCCAATGAACAAAAACTGTCTGCGTCGATCCTTCACACGAACTGACAACATCGACGACACCATCACCATCAAGATCGGCGAAGACCGCATCTTCGGGGCTTTTGACATTACCGACTGTGACAGCCGGCCACTGTTCTTTTACCTTCTCGGGGCCAGGGTTGAGATAGACTCGTACCTTGCCTCCTTCTTCCCAACCGGTGGTCAGGTCGGGGTGGCCATCACTATTCACATCGGCGACGCGAACACCATCGGCTCCACGAGAAGAATCGTCGACGGTGTGCCGAGTCCACGGTTTTTCGGCGAAGGCTGTTTGCGAGACAAATAACCACGGCAATAGCAGCAGCAGAGATCGAGACATAGTGAGCGTTTATTCTGAAGGAGAAGTGTTGGCCGCTTTCTCATCTTCAGTTTGCAGGTCGAAGGGGGAAATTTCCACGACTTTCCCGTCTTCCCAAGAGATCATGGGGATGTTGTAGGCTCGGTGGAGTCGAATCGCGGAGTCTTGAGCTTTGCGCATGGCGGTGAGAACCGTTTGGCTTTCTTTGGAACACGCGGGTTGGTTTTTCTCAATCATATTCGATTCCCTGAGTCAAAGTATTCCATACTTCAGGCACATGGACCTTCGCTTCTTGATAAGCTACTTTCTCTGCGATCAGTTCAACTGATGATGGTTGTGTATTATCAAGAAATCTCCATTGATCGGCAAGATGACTATATTCATTAACAAAAATATTCAAACATCGATTGTAGCGTCGAAGAATCGTTTTCTCAGGAATGTCATGCGCACCGTGCTTTTGTCGCTGATTAACTCGATCAACACAGATTTGTACGTTCCGGACCCAAATGAAATTAATATTCACTTGATATCCATATTCTTCCTGTGACTTTCGAAACAGCTTCAGCCAGCTTCTTCCAGACAGGGTTGTCTCGATTGCAAAACTGCGTCCACTCTCCATCAACTCGTACAGTCTTTGCAGCATAATCTTACCCGCTTCGACGGCAACTCCTTCGGGAGAATAACCCGATAAACCTTCGGCGATCTTATCCGCATTGACGAATTCGTTGATACCGAGAGTATCACGCAGGAGATGAGGAGCGAGAGTTGATTTTCCTGCTCCGTTGGGACCGGCAAGAACGATTAACTGTGGCGGTGTTAGCATCTTTCAATTATTGATTACTCCTATCCCGAAGTCGAGAGCAATTGTCTCTCTAAGATCTTCTTCAAATGCTCGGCTTGCTCGCTAGATTCTCATTCGGTGTTTTTGCTTTTAGAAAATATAACATCACGCCGAGATAGAGCCCAATCCAGAGCATCCGGTAGACGTGCCATTGGCAATTCAAGCACACTTCGCCAAATGGAGGGGCCGAGGTCGATAAATCCCTGCGAGGGACCGTTGCCAAAAATATTACGATCAAAATCGAGACGACCGATAGGAACTTGAGTGCATAGATTTCCAATTGACCAACAGAATACTTATTCCACAACGTAATGTTCAGAATGATCCACAATAATGAAATTAGAATGTCGCACAGGTAAAAGGTGATCCCGTACATTCCAGTACCAGCCGAGATGGATGCAACAAACCGAAGTGTGCAGAACACAAGTAAGTCGGTTCTAGCCAATATGTCTCTCATTTGAACCTGCTCTCCACTCGGTTCTTGCAACTATCCGATCAATTCGTGAATCGGTTCGACGTGTTCGACGCCGACCAGTTTTTGATCCAAGCCGCCGTAGAAGTAACTCAGGCGGTTCGGGTCAAAACCGAGTTGGTTCAGGATGGTGGCGTGCAGATGTTTGATATGGAACGGACGTTCCACCGCTGCCGCCCCGAGTTCATCGGTGGCACCGACACTTTGACCACCTTTGATGCCTCCACCCGCCATCCACATGGTGAAGCCGTAAGAATTGTGATCGCGTCCGGTTCCTTTGTCGTATTCGGCGGTTGGTTGTCGTCCGAATTCACCACCCCAGATGATGAGTGTTTCATCAAACAGATCACGTTCTTTCAGATCCTGAATCAATGCGGCAATGGGTTGATCGGTATTGAAGGCGTGGTAATTGTGATTCTTTTCGAGGTCGCCGTGAGCGTCCCAGTTGTTGTCGTTATGATGCCCGCCCGAGTACAACTGGACGAAGCGAACGCCCCGTTCGATCAAGCGACGAGACAGCAAACAACGGCGTCCGAAGTCGAGCGTCCGTTCGTTGTTGAGCCCATATTTGTCCTGCGTCTGTTGTGTCTCTTGCGCAATATCGACTGCTTCCGGCGCGTGCTGCTGCATTTTATAGGCAAGTTCGTAACTTGAGATACGCGCGGCGAGGTTGCTGTTGTCGATCCGCTGTTTCATGTGCTCGGTGTTGGCGGCATTGAGCGTGTCGAGCAGTTGTCGTTGCATCGGTTTGCTGATGTTCTTGGGGAGATTCAGATTGAGGATCGGATCACCCTTGGGACGCATTAATGTCCCTTGGTACGTGGCCGGCATATAGCCGCTCGACCAGTTTTTGGCTCCCGAGATGGGTCCACCGGTCGGATCGAGCATGACAACGAAACCGGGCAGGTTTTCGTTGACGCTGCCGAGACCGTAATTGATCCACGAACCAAGAGCCGGAGAACCGGAGAGAATTTTCCCGGAGTTCATTTGCAGCATGGCCGACCCGTGAATCGGTGAGTCGGCCGTCATCGATTTCAGGAAGGCGATATCGTCAACGTGATTGGCGAGATGTGGAAAGAGTTCTGAAACGTGTTGTCCCGATTCGCCGTATTGTTTGAACTTCCATTTTGGTCCGACCACTCGACCCTGGCTTTTCTCTCCACCGCGACCTTTGGTCTTCACATCAATGGTTTGGCCGTCCAGGTCGTACAGTTTTGGCTTATAGTCGAACGTATCGACATGACTCGGCCCGCCATACATGAATAAGAAGATCACGTTCTTCGCTTTGGGGGCAAAGTGCGGTGCTTTCGGTGCTAGCGGATTGGTGTACTCCGATTTGCCGTCGGCGGCCATCGTCTGATTGTCCAGAAAGCCGTCTTGCGACAGCAGGCTGGTCAGAGCGAGCCCCGTGAAACCCGCGCCGGATTCCCACAGGAACTCTCGGCGTGTGCGTCCGCAAAATTGATTCGGGTTGTGTTGTGACATATTAATATGACCTCAGTCGAGATACATGAATTCGTTCAAATTAACGATCATCAAGGAGTACAGGTCGAGAGCCTGTTCATCATTGAGACCATGTTCGGATTTCAACGATTTGACCAACTTGCGACCTCGTTCGAGGTCACCTTCGGTGGCCGGTCGCTGGCAGGCAAGCCAGATCGAATGACGTATCTGGGCATCCAGATTATCGGGGTGATCGCGTTGTAATCGGTCCGCGAGAACAAGCGCTCGTTCGTGGACAAACTCGCTGTTCAGCATGCCGAGTGCCTGTGTGGGTTGCACGGTGCTGAATCGATCCGCGCAACTGCTGTCTGTTTCGCAAAAATCAAACTCTGCCAGAAACGGCGTGATCAACGATCTCTTAATGTGAATGTAAACCGAGCGTCGGGCGCGTTCTTCAGGAGACGAATCGCCCCAACCCGAACCAGGTTGCGATTGTCCCGCCAAAATCGCTGCGGGAATGATGGGATAGATACCGGGGCCGTACATTTTGACGTTGAGTTCACCCGTCGCGGCATACAGCGAGTCGCGAATTTCCTCGGCGTTGAGACGCCGCATGTCGTGTTTCCAAAACTGATCGTTGGTCGGGTCGATAGCATAAGCGTCAGGATTCGGAGTGGACGACTGTTGCCAGGTGTTGGACATCAAAATCATTTTCTGGACACGTTTGATGGTCCAGCCATGATCCATGAAGTCGGAAGCGAGCCAGTCGAGCAATTTGGGGTGAGTCGGAGCGGAACCCAAGAGACCAAAATTGTTGGAAGAGCGGACGATACCGCGACCAAATTGGTGTTGCCAGATGCGATTGACGATCACCCGAGCGGTCATTTTGTTGTCAGGCGAAGTCATCCAGTCCGCCAGTGCGCGGCGGCGTCCTGATGTGTTCGAGGATGTTTTTTCAATGTAGGGTTTTATTGAGGTGAGTAACACGGGGAATGATGGCGTCACTTTGTCTCCCACCAAACGAGGATTCCCGCGATTCATAATGTGCATCTCGGGAGGCTCAGAGACTTCCGTTACAGCGAGTGCATAATCAGAGGGGATTTTCTTGCCGAAGAGCTGATTCATTTCTTTCTTAAGATCGTTGTAGTGTTTGAAGCGTTTCGGGCCAAGAACTTTGCGACCCGAGATTCGCATCAGCTCCGGCAGCGGTCGTGAACTGAGTTCCGAAAGGAGCACATTGTCGGCAGTGGTAGCTGAAAGGTATCGATCTCGAAACTTTGGCCCCGACCAGCGTACTGCGAGACCTTTGCCATGTTGTCCCTGAAAATATTCGAGACGAATCGCCACGCGTCCGGCTTTCAGTTCAAGCGGTTTCTGATGTGGTTTGCCGACTCCATGAATACCGTCGTATTCAATCAGCTTTTTACCGTCAATCAGTAGTCGAGCGCCATCATCAGAGTCGAGCCAGAAGGTGTATTTTCCGTCTTCTGGAACAATCAGCTCTCCTTCAAACACAAATCCGAAGAAGTCTTCGCGTGTGGCGGGACGAATGTCGAAGTAGGGGGGATCGAGCGACTCCTCCGTCTCGGCTTTGAGGTTATCAAAATCGGGAAGCGTCTTAAACGTGTCTCGGTAGAAGCGATATTTGAGGTTCGCGAGGTCGGGCTGCTGAACCTCGGCGAGCGAGATTTGTTTGTACTTCTCACGGAACTCATCTTCAATCGCGCGAACTTTCGCTTGAACCGCATTACGCTGCTCATTCAATTCCTGAACCTTATTTTCATACTCTTGGCGAGCTGCCTCATTTTCAAAGATGGCTCGTTCAATATTCGGCCCTCCGCCTCGGGCCATTGGGTTAATGCCATTGAAAAACGACGCCATGCTGTAGTAATCGGCTTGAGTGATCGGATCGATCTTGTGGTCATGACAACGAGCGCAATTGATTGTCAGCGCCAAAAACGCTTGCCCGGTGGTCGAGACGAGGTCATCGAGATTGTCGTAGACGGCGAGTAACCGGTCGGCAGGTTCGTCGTCCCAGATCCCAAGTCGATAGTACCCGGTGGCGATGATGGAGTCGGGGGTCACTTCATCAATTTCGTCGCCCGCCAGTTGCTCCCGAACAAATTGATAGTACGGCTTGTCATCGTTGAAGGATCGTATGACATAGTCTCGATAGCGCCAGGCATGTGGTTTCAAGCTGTCACGTTCAAAACTGTTTGTCTCGGCGTAGCGGACAATATCGAGCCAATGCCGCGCCCAGTGTTCTCCATATCGGGGAGAATCGAGCAGGCGATCAACCACTTTCTCAAATGCGTTTGAAGATTCGTCGTTGAGAAAGGCTTCGACTTCTGATTGGCTCGGCGGTAAGCCGGTGAGATTGTAAGTGGCTCGACGAATCAATTGAAGCTTTGTGGCCTGCGGATTGGGTGAGAGGTTGTTCTGCTCCAGACGATCCAGCACGAATGCATCAATGGGGGTCTTGATCCAATCTTGTTGTTTCACTGAGGGAGGCTCAGGGCGTGCAACATCTTTGAAAGCCCAATGGGATTCCCAATGAGCGCCTTCAGAGATCCATTGTTCCAGAAGTTTGACTTCCTGATCGGTGAGCGGTTTCCCTTCGGGGGGCATCCGCGTGAATTCGTCATCACTGGTGATACGGGCAATGAGTTCGGATCCAGCCGGCTTTCCTGAAATGATGGCGTGTTCGCCCGATTCGAGTTCCGATTTGATGCTGGCTTCAGTATCGACGCGCAAACCCGATTCCTGTTCGCCCGGCCCGTGACATGAATAACAGCGTTTGGCTAAGAGCGGTCGAATTTCGCGACTGTAATCCACCTGAGCCAACGCCGGTGAAACAAACAACAGAACCAGCAGGCTTGTCGTGATCAGTCGAGAATGATTGAGCAGATATTTGAAACGCATGCCAAAAACCCGATGTGTGGACAACAGATAAGTAAGTAAGAACAACTTCAGGCAGGCGCTGCCCACAATCAGGCAACGTGTTGGGAAGCTTCTCTATTATCTATTGTGGCAGGTCAGCA
Organism: Planctomycetaceae bacterium; assembly: GCA_029243145.1. Taxonomy (GTDB): domain Bacteria; phylum Planctomycetota; class Planctomycetia; order Planctomycetales; family Planctomycetaceae; genus JABURQ01. The sequence continues at coordinate 27,025 of JAQWSQ010000165.1, forward strand.
CGAAACCTCAATGAGTTTTTAGAAAGATTGGTTGAGAACTATTACGGGAGAAAAACCCTTGCCACACAGTTTTCCCTGTTTTGTGCTTGAGTTTCTTGTCGGCTTAAAAAACTCTACGCATCTTCTTTCGGAGGTTCAATCCCGAAATCGGTGATGGAGAGCAATGATTCAAAGGGAATCTCTCGCTTGGCAAAGTTTTCGGCACCGCCCTGTAAACGGTCCACAATGCCGACCACTTTGATGACCTTGCAGCCGAACTCTTCGACGCGATCCACGGCTAACAAGCTGCTGCCTCCCGTCGTGACCACATCGTCGACGATGACCACTTTCATGCCCGGTTCGACAGGCCCTTCGACGAATTTATTCGTGCCGTGCCCTTTGGACTCTTTGCGGACCATGAATCCTTTGATGTCGAGCCCTTGTTCAGCGGCGACTGTGAGCACTCCACCAATAATGGGATCAGCGCCGATGGACATCCCACCGAAGGCGTCATATTCGGTCTCTTTGAGCATGTCCAATAGTCCCAAGCTGATCTGCCGAAGTCCTTCCGCGTGCAGGGTGACTTGCTTACCGTCGAGGTAGTAGCTTGATTTCTTGCCGGAAACGAGGGTGAAATCTCCAAATTTGAGAGCCCGTTCGCGGAACAGCTCCATCAGTCGGACGCGGTCGTACATTGCTTATTCCTTGTCAGTCAGTGTTGATGAGAACCAGTTTAACGCCCCAAATGACTGAACGCGACTGATCTCACCAAAACGATGAGTTCAAGGCGGGTGAACGCCGATAACTGCTTTATTGTGAAATCTGCGGACCGTTGATGGCATGGTGCCTCGTTCAACTCATTAAAAAGCAGAAACTCCCGATCATCATGGAGGATGCGATGCGACTCGCCATTTGTTTGTCCTCGACTGTTCTGATCTGTCCGCTAGCTCACGCACAAGCGGATGTGTTTGATGTCTTTGAGGAACTGCAACCAGTTTCCAATTGGGTCAACAGTAGCAATTCGAGTCTCAATCTCGATAATTGCAGTGATGATTCCGAGTGTGGCAACTCTGGTTGTACCACGAACCAATGCGGTTGCCGCACGGCTCCCGCACCGACGATGATCGGTGGCTCGTCCTTGGGCGTACCTTTTAGTTTCACCGACGGTGATGAGCTCCACTTACTCACCAACTTTTATTCCCGCGTGTCGGAAAACAACTCGGCCATCCCGCAAAATCGCATCTCGTTTGTGTATAAGTATTTGAATGATGTCCCCACGGCCAAAGATGCTCTTTTTTTAGACGGTGCTGCTCCCGATTACGACAGTGACCTGACGCATTACGAACTGGGCCTGGAAAAGACACTGTTCAATGGAAACATGTCCGTCGAACTGCTGATCCCGTTCGCCTATGTGCCAGAATCAACGATTCCGAATGCCGTGGGTTTGCAGGGTTCCGATGTGGAACTGCAGAACATCGCCTTCGGCCTGAAAGCCCTGCTCTTGAGCGATGACAGGAAAGCGATTTCGGCCGGGGTGCGTGTTGAAGCTCCCACGAAAGAGGACTTCAATTTTCCCGGAGTGACACTCACATTTCCCAACGAAGTATGGGCCGTGACACCCTATCTGGCGACGTTAATCAATCTGAATGATGACCTGTTCTTCCAGGCTTTTGCTTCTTATCGTCTGCAAACCGACGATTTTACCAGCAGTGGTGTTGTGAGTAACTTTCGCGAACCCAATTATTTTGATCTCGATGCTCAGCTCGGTTACTGGTTATACCGGAACACAGGTGGCTCGGGATTAACCGGCTTGCAGGCCAAAACTGAAATACATTATACCGGCACATTTGAGGCTTATGGTGATAATGGTGGAAATGCTTTCCCTGGAGCACTCGGAGAGACCGACCAACTCAATCTGACGACCGGTTTAACAGCCATCATGAACGACCGCACGACGATCACGGCCGGTATTGTGTTGCCGGTTCGCGATGGGTCGAATATTACACGCGATGGAGCTGTTCGCCCTCATCCGTCAGATCGCTTTTTCGACTGGCAAGCCAATCTGCAGGTCAACTACTACTTCGGCAACCAGTGATCGATCAATAGCCCACGTGTGCGAGCACGCGGGATGGGTGGAACGCCGAGAGATGTTTGCCAAGATCCGTTGTGCTCGCGCACAAGGGTGATGAGAACCGTAGGGTCCGCTGTGCGGACCATTGTGTTGAGGTCCGATTTGATGTGTGACTATCAACAACATTGCCAAATAGGGAGCACTTGAAACTGCTCAAAGAGATGGTGAATCGAAGAGCGGTCCGCACAGCGGACCCTACAAGATATCGATGAGAACATGAGAACGAGCGCATGAACGCGAGAGGCCGAACCTGAACGGCCTCCCGTTTTTTATGCGCTGAAATGAAGAACGCTTTACGGTCTGATGACCACTTCGGAGCCAGTCGTCAGGAAGTCATAAACTTCGACGATATCTTCATTGTTGAGTCGCAAGCAGCCTCGCGATTCGGCTTTCTTGATCGAGTTTGGGTCGATCGTACCATGGATGCCGTAGCTGTCGCCGATATCGACCCAGCGTTCTCCCAGAGGATTATTGGCGTCTTCGGCATCAATCACTCCATCCGGTCCGTAATAGGTCGGGTTCTTCAACTTCTCTTTGACAGAGAATGTTCCGATGGGCGTGGAGTTTTCCGCACCGATGCCGATGTCGTAACGTTTCACGAAGTAACCGTGCGCGTGGATCGTCAGCGAGAAATCACTCAGGTCGATGAAGGCCGAAAACGGTCCTTTGATCACTTTCAGCTTTTGACCCACTTTGACACGTTCGGGGCGAACACGATTGAGTCGTGTCAGATATTCCCAAGAGAGGCTGTAATTCGGGGCGACTTTCTGCAATAAGTCGCCCGGCTTGATTTCGTACGCCTGCATGAAGTGTGGCTGTGGTGCAAAGTAGATCATGCCGGCAGTTTTGTTCAAACGAGTCAGGAGAGCATCGGGGGCTTGCTCCTCTTTCCAGTATTGTTGAGACAGCTCGCGATGTGCTTTCAGGAATTGTCCTTCAGCAATCCAGGCATCAATTTCGGCGTAGGGATTATTGCTGGTGAGTGGGAATTCGGGAGCTGCTGGTTTTTCTGCCGAGGCGGGAACAATGTTCGAAGCTGTTTTCTCGGGGGGTGTTGTTTGAGGAACTCCAAAGATTCGCGCGATGCGTTCCTGCTCAGACAGCGAGATCGTGTTTTGATTGGAACGAGTGTTTTGAGGTGAGAGATCTGAAGTGTAGGCTGTGTTACTCGGTGGTTGCTCAGGTTGCGGAGGAAACGACTTGCTGTAAGAGACAGCGTTCGCCGGAATCGCGGGATTGTCTGCCCCTAAAGTTGTAATTGTCGGCTCTGACTGTGTCGGAGCAGGCGGGACAGCCTCGGTTGTCTCGCTAGGTTCATCCTGCTGTGCAAGAAACTCTTCGAGCGGATTGTTACCAAGGGTGGTTTCGGTCCCGTCCTCGGCAACCGTCGTTGGTTCTGATGAACCAACCCACTGATCGAGTGGTGGCAGAAAATCGAGATACCACAAAGACCCCACCACAAATAAAGTCGTGAGTCCCCCGGAAACAATCCAGTCTTTTGATTCTCGGCGTTGGCGAATAGGTTGTCGCATCGTCCTTGACCTTGACAGGTAACACAAAGTGATCGGAAACGGGCGGATTTATAGCAGTTTTCGCGAATTGTGGCTAGAGCGGCTTGGTCGTCGCAAACCACTCCGGGAAAACGCTTTACGGTTAGTGTGGATCTCGCACGACGTATCCTCCCGGAAGTCGCCGGATCAAACGCTTCATTTCGAGCACCGTGAGCGTGGCAAGAACCCGCGCGTCGTCGATGTCTGAACTGCGGAGAACTTCATCAACAGTTCCCGGTTCGAGTGGAATCAAATCGAGAAGTTCGCGCTCCTGCTCGTTGAGGTTCAATTCGCGAGGGGTGAGAACCGTTTTTCCTTCGGGCGAGATTGTGGGCTGAGTGAGCGGACCGAGAGTTTCCAGAATGTCGTCAACGTGACGCACGAGTTGCGCGCCATCGCGAACCAGATCATGGCAACCTTCGCTCGCCGCGCTATCGAGTCGTCCGGGAACGACGAAGACATTGCGCCCTTGTTCCAATGCGTGTCGAGCTGTGTGGAGTGCTCCGCTGTTGCGTGCGGCTTCGACAATCAACACACCCTGGCTGAGTCCTGAGATGATGCGGTTGCGTTGAGGGAATAATCCGGGAACGGGTGCTTGTCGCAAGCAGGCTTCACTGATGATCGCACCATTTGCGATCACTTCTTCGGAGAGAGGACCATGCTCGGGAGGATAGATATGCCCGACGCCAGTTCCCAACACGGCAATCGTTCGCCCATTCGCTTCCATCGCGCCACGATGGGCACAAGCATCGATGCCGCGTGCCAGTCCACTAATGACCGTGATTCCCGCCAATGACAGATCCCGAGCAAATCGTTCTGCCTGTTGACGACCATAAAGCGTACAGCGGCGTGATCCGACAATTCCAATTCCCAGCCGGTCGCTGTCTGTCAGTGAACCTCGCACGTATAACAGTTGTGGAGGGTCGGGAATTTCTCGAAGGCCATCAGGATAGTTCTTGTCTTCCAATCGCAACAAATCGACCCCGAGTTGCTCACAAGAATTGAGTTCCTCAACGGCCTGGTCCGAATTTCGTTGTCGTTCAATCGCAGACGCCAGTTTGGGGCCAATCCCTTCGACCGACAGTAATTCCTCGCGTGAGGCTCGAAAGACTTCACCCGCGCTCCCCAATCGATTTCGTAATCTTGTCTGGGCGATAGGGCCTAATCCGCGAGTTAAACTCAGGCGCAATGCGTCGAGAAGTTCGGGATCATGGTTCGGGGCGAATGACATTGGCGGCTCATGGGACTGGTCGAAAGATCAGTATTATGGCAACCTGTACGACCGTACGCAATTGCGAATTAAGAAAGATGCGAAATGAGCAAGAATTGAACAGCAATCAGAGAGCACGCAGCAGGGTCGCCGCACTTTGTCCAACGCTGGTACGATTCACGGACAATGCCGTCCTGCCGATCAGCGGAACCGCTTGTCCGTATGTCACATTCAGGCGACAGCGAGGGTCGGGATATTCGTAGTTCAACGTCGCCGGAAGCTGACCGTTGTGAAGCGAAAGCAATGTTCCCGCCAACTCAACGGCCCCCGAACCGGCGTCGAAGTTACCGAAGTAGCTTTTGAGTGCCACCACCGGGATCTTGGCGATGTGATCGCCGAATGTTCTGTGATAGGCGCGGGCTTCGACCAGGTCATCACGCTGTGTGCTTTTACCGTGTGCGTTGATGTGACCAATTTGGTCAGCCGTGATGTTGGCCCGAAGCATGGCCCCTTCTATCGAACGGCCAATGCCTCGTCCACCAGCACCGTTATTATATCCGGCTCCGTCGCAACCCGAACCGAACCCAATTACTTCGGCGTAAATTTCCGCACCGCGGGCGACGGCATGTTCGTATCGTTCGACAATAAACGACGCGGCTCCTTCGCCCACAACGGTTCCGTCGCGGTCAAAGTCAAAGGGGCGACAAGCTTTTTCGGGATTGTCTTTACGGTGTGAGAGTCCTTCGTAGAGACTCAGCTTGGTGATGTCGATGGGTGAAATGTTTGATCCACACGCACCGACAATCATGGCATCCGCAGCTCCACGTTCAATCACCCGAACGGCTTCCGCAAGTGCCAGCAAGGCAGATGATTCGCGACTGGTGATGGTATTGTTGGGGCCGCGTGCATCGTGATCGATCGAAATATGACACGCTGGCATGTTGGGAAGTTGTCGCAATAGCCACAAAGGAGCAATTCGTCCAGAGCTTTCTTCGCCCCAGCGTGTCAGCATCATTTCGTCGTTTTGAACGTCGTCGACGATTTCCGCGACAGCATCGGCAATTTCTTCGGGAGAGGTCGTCATTCGACCGGCACCGTAAACGACACCTAAGCGGTCGGGATCAATGTCGCCGAGATTCAGGTCTCCATCCTGCATCGCCAGATTGGCAGAAGAGACACCCAATTGTACGTCGCGTGACATCACCTTCAGAAATTTGCGGTCGCGGAGATAGAGGGTCGGGTCGAAGTTTTTGACTTCCGCGCCAACGCAGGAAGGGAGATTGTTCGTGGAGAAAGCACTGAGGTAATCGATGCCGGAGGTTCCCGACATCAGCCCCGACCAGAACGCATCTCGACCGATCCCGATCGGGGAAACCACTCCCACTCCGGTAATCACTGTTCGAGTTTGATCAGGTCCAGCCATCTTGGTCGGTCCTTACTGTCGTTCAGAGTCCCACTTGAACAAGCAGTTTTGTTTGGATACTTGTCATCCAATGACATTTTCCGAAATCGCATGACGGAATGGCGAGAATAAGGTCATCACGAAAATAGCGATCAAAATACTGATTGAGAGAATGCTCTCACAGTATTTATCTATCGACCAAATCGGTGTCATTTACTGAAGGCAAGTTCAACCCCGGGGACGAGAACTCATGGAGTAAGTCACGCAACCCGTGCATTCAGTAAATCAGATAATCTTTAACTCGCTCACGTTGTCAGACGTGATTTCTACTTTGAATGATGCCTGCGAAAGATCCCCATCTTTCATTCATGCCGACAATCACTCACTAACAAAATTAGAGGAGATCCTTGAGGCTTTGTCAACGACACCCACCCCACCACCTTGCGGAGATCCCCTAGATTGTCCATTTTGAATAGTTGCGGGAGACATAAACTGTTATAAAGTCTATGGATCCGGCGAGTGAGGAGATCTCCTCTATCTTCTTATTTTCGCATTCTAATGAGGTTTCTGGATTGTAAAAAAAGCAATTCAACAGTGTAGAGAGAGTAGACGACATGGCGTTTCAAGAGCAATCTCAATTATGGCAGCCAACTGCTTCCTGGAGGTTGCTCAAATGGCGGTCTCTTCTCTTGCAGGAAATCCGAGACTTCTTGACGTCGAGTGTCTACCTCGAAGTCGAAACGCCAAGTCTTTCGCAGGAGACTGTCGTCGATGCAAACCTGGATCCCATTGAGGCGCACTTAAAAACTCATCGCGGGGCCGACCCTGAAGTCTGGTATCTGCAAACATCGCCTGAGTTCGGCATGAAACGACTGTTGGCCGATCTTAATCAATCCCCTTCAACAGACAGACCGGCGGGCTTGTTTCAGATCTCCAAAGCCTTCCGTAATTGCGAGCGTGGAGATTTACACAACCCTGAGTTTACCATGCTGGAATGGTACGGTTTTGGGGCGACCTATCAGGAACAGATGGCATTCACTGAGCGGCTGGTTCGCCGTTTAGCGGCACGGGTGTTGGAGTTGGAACCGGGCGTTTCATCCATGAATTCTCGACTCAAAATGACCGACTCGCCGTTCCATCGTCTTTCGTATGACGACGCTTGCGAGCGGGTTCTCGATTGTCGAGTGCTGAATCAGTCTGCCGTAGAATTGTTGATTCTCTGTCGTGCTGAGGGAGTCGAACCACCCCCCTCACTCGACACCGAGGACCGTGATGCGCTGCTCAATTTGTTGCTTGCCGAGAAAGTGGAGCCAACGCTGGGAACCAATAATCCCGAGTTTTTGTGCGACTACCCCACATCTCAGTCCGCCCTGGCCAAGGTCCGGGCCGACGATCCACCTGTGACTGAGCGATTCGAACTATATTGGGACGGCATCGAACTTTGTAACGGATATCAGGAATTGACCGATCCAGAAGTTCTGCGGCAGCGTGTCTTCGAAGAAAATTCTCGTCGCCTGTCTGATGGGGCGATGGCGCTTCCCGCTGCCGAACATTTGCTCTCAGCCATGGAAAGCGGACTACCGGAGTGCTCGGGAGTCGCACTGGGCTTCGATCGACTTGTCATGCTGCTCTTAGGCCAGAAGTCTTTGAAAGATGTTCTGGCCTTCCCCTGCGACCGAGCTTGATCGATTCGTGGTAGTAGATGTGTTGTCAAAAATACCACGACCTTCTGTGGTGTGGTATATACGATAAGTCCTTATATATAAACGTAATAGGTGGATGTTAATCTGTAGTGATTGTGCTGATTTTGTAAATATTTCCAAATGGTGTGTCCAAAAAGTGATGACAGTCGGATGAACTGTCAGACGCGGAGCCAAACAACAAGACACTTTCGAATAAGGGATACAGCTATGAAACTTCAAGCCATCACGATGATTGCCGTGCTGACAGCTTTTGCAGGAACATCAACGACTACTGTTGAGGCCAACGACTTCATCAAAGTGATCAGAACGATCAACGCGATTGATCACGCCGTCAATGGACCAAAATTTAACGGACCAAAATTTGGTCCGAAGCCAATTCATCATCCGATTCACAAACCGATCATTTTGCCGCATCCGGGACACGGTCACATTCATCCGAAACCACCCGTTTGCAAGCCACCCATCGTGAAGCCACCGGTTCACATTTGCCACAAATATCATAGTCACATTTGTCACTGCCACAAGCCGCCAATCAACAAGCCACCCATGAAGAAATTTACGATGAAGCTGATGAACAATGCCGAAACGAAAATCTTCTTCAGCCTGAACGGGTTGGACTACCAGATGATGCAGGCCGACGATGTGGAACTTGTGAAAAGCGTGTCTCCTAAAGATCACTTGATCAAATACCATAACGGCGTCGAAGTGGTGGAATTCCAACTCGACCCGACTGCCGCTTACAGTTTCGAGTGGGAAGGTGAGACTTTGATGCTGTTACAACTTCAAGGATAGTCACCGCAAAATTTCAAAATTCTCAACGGGGCTTCGGAAACGGAGCCCTGTTTTTTTGTAGATTCATTCGGCCTTGCTGCATGAAGTTTGTTTTGAGTCTGTTCCAGGTGCCAAGAGGGATCCGTCGTCCCTCGATGATTCCCGAACACTCAACACCCGTTTCAAGATGTCAAGATTTGGGGACACACTTGAAAAGGATCTTCCATACTCTTGACCGATACTGTTCCATACCCTTGCCCCGGCATCTTCCATACTCTTGAGCAAGTTGTTGACTCTCATCGGTTTGCGTTGATTGCGTCATTTTGGTGATATGTCGCTTTTTGTTTGGACGTACCTTCCACGTCACGCGAGATCGCCTCCTTTCTCACGTTGCAGCGGTCGTCATTCATCAACAGGCTAACGATTTGTAATGACGTTCAAATTGCCAAAGATCGAAATGGTATTGGATCATTTGATTGCAAAATCGGAAATCGATAAACGCTAACTCTGGTTGCGAGAGTTTGGCAAGACGAGTTTGAGAGATCAATTAATTGACGCATAGCCGCGAAGACTGAGAGAGGTTGTAGCTGCGTTCGCAAGAACGCAGAGAATGGATTTTTACCGCAGAGTTCGCAGAGAGCGCGGAGAATATTCAATATGGGTGTCTGGGGCTCGAACAGCCTTTCAATTTACAATGACGTTTGATTGAGCATCGGGCGACCAATGACGTCTGCTCATCCATAGCCCCAGGTTTTTCAGCGAATACCTCTTTCATCTGGGGCTATGTTTGGATTCAAGTGAATCGCAGGCAATACCGAAAACCATCTCTTTCTGGATCGCAACCCTGATAACGCCCCAGCCACCCGACGCGTTTCTCACGCAGAGGCAAAGAGGAAAAACAATTGACTCACTCGAATCCGAGTAGCACCGATAGTTGCTCTATCGGTCTGTCGCAAGCATTGTTTTTTGTTGGCTGGCCTCGCCTTTCATAAACAGAAAAGTGGTCACGCACGACCATAAAGAGATCCCCAGCAGAACGATGAGAAATCGTTCCCAGCTTGCCGCCGCGATACCGCCACCGAAGAAATAAAACAAAGCCGTCGCGCCGAAAACCAGCGCATCGAGTAACGAAATGAGTACACCCGAATGTGGGCCACCAAACTCAATCGAGAATACGCTCATCGGAATGTAATAGCAGGGCGAGATACATAACCCAAACAGAAACAGCAAAATGAGTGACAGGTACGTCAGCGCTTGCAGCGTCATGTTGAATTGAGGCATCAGCAGAAAGACACCCAAACATCCCGAAGCCAGTAGCAAGAACCCACCCATCAGCCATGCAGTCGTATTCCGGTTCAATTTATCAAAGACGAATCCACCCACGAGAACCGAGATCAGACTGCCGAAGGGAAACGCTGAGGCAGCCATGGAAGCCTGTTCCACTGGAAGGTCGAGCGTGTCACCCAAAAAAGAAGGGACCATGAGTAAGAAATCCCATAGGATGGTGAGTCCCATCAGGCTACCGGTGATCAACCAAAACTGACGACTTCTGGCGAAATACGACAGAGATTGCCAAATGGTCGTGCCATTCAACGGGTGGTGAACGATGTCGTCTGAAGGAGAGGTTTCCGTGTCCTGCTTAGCAAGTTCCTCGGCAGGCTTCTCCTTCATGAGAATCAGAAACGCGATGGCCACCAAAATTCCAACACCCGAGCAGAGAAATAGCATTACTCGCCAGGGGAGTAGAACCAGTAAAGCACCAAATCCGAAAGTGGCAATCAAAGTTCCGACTCGCGAACTGGTCGAGATAATGCCCCAGACACGTCCGTACTCATTCGGTTGAAACCAGTTTCCGATCATCTTTGTCATTGCGGGCCAGCCCAACGACTTGGACATCAATGCGAGAAAGAACATCATCTGAAACATGATCACGGAACTGGATGCAGCAAACAGCCCAGTGAACGCCGCGCAGCCGGCGAGACCCACGGCGAAAGTGATTCGTCCACCAAATCGATCTGCCGCGTACCCGCCGATAAATTTTCCGAGAATCGCTCCACAGGTTCCCAATGAGAGAATTTGTCCGAAGACTTCCAGATCAATCCCCAAGGTAGGATCTTTCTGCATGGCCGCACCGGCGACTCCGGGAATCATTCGCAATACCATGAACATGGCATAGCCAAAATACATCGCGACGACCGCGAAGATTTGTTGTCTACGAAGTGAATTAGCCGACATGTTCAACTACCGCCATTTGGGTAGTCGTTGTGACTCTCTTCGCAGGGGTACGATAAGTCTGACTTTCCAAAGAAAGTTCGGCAATCTTCTCGGTTAATGATTCTGCCAATTCTTTCATGACAGGGTCTTCGGCGAGAGACTTGTCTCGTTTTCCCTGAACTTCAATCGGCTCGCAAACCTCGATGACGGCTTTCAGAGGAGGGTGGGGAGATTCATCACCGGAAAGGTGTTCCCAAAAACGTTCGACAGTTTCCAGAATTCGATCTGCGGTCGGATTCTCGTTGACATAATTAGGAGGATAGAGGCAGAGTTGTTGTGCCATTTCAATGTCTTTGAGTTGTTTGAAACGTCGATCCAGTTCGGCTTGCTCAAGGTTGTTGGCAACCATGTCGGGCAGAATGGCTTTGCGAAGTTCTTTCACATGGGCAACGACCGAATCGTGTCTCTCTTCTCCCAACCATTCTCTTTCGAGAGGGTGCATCAGGTGATTGATCAAATTTTCCAAACGTACTTCGTGTGTTCCTTCTTGCGCTGCACCTAAATACTCCATCTCCTTCAGGCTCAACAGTGCCAGACCGACTTTGTAGATTCGTTCAACCAGTGAGAGATGGTCTTGTGATTTCCAGGAAAGGCGAAGCTCAATGTCCGTCAAGATCTTGCCGGCTGTCTCTTGGATGTCACCTTGAAACAGATAGCGAATAGCAACAGGCACGACATACACTTTTTGCGAGGGATTTTCTTTCTCAACTTTTCGAGCGGCTGACCGGGCGATGAACGAGACGCCGTCCATGAGGGCTTTCAGGCGTTCGTTGGCCTGACTGACGGTTCCTTCGGGGAAGAGGACCAGCGGACGATCACCTTCTCGCAGAATATCAATCCCTTGTTGGACGGCTTTGCGGTCGACCCCTTCTCGATAAATGCTGAAGGCTCCCAGCCGACGCAGAAGGAAGGATTGAAATCGACTTTGTCGAAACAAGTGAGAACTTGCCATCACGTAAGACGGGCGACGAATGGATTTCGATAGGCCATCAAGAACGAACGCGTCACACATACGACTATGATTGGGAGCTAACAACACACCATGACCGGCATCGGTGAGAACTTTCAGCTTGTCGGTTCCACGATATTCAAGCTCGGTGACTCCGTAATTTCGACGCAAGATACCCGGCACAAACCAACTCAGGAATCGAGGCCACAATTTATTGGTGTGTGGCGGCACGAATTCGTAATTGGAATCAGTAACAACGACAGATGCCATCAGACGACCCTCTCTTCAGGACCAAAAATGGACCGAAAACAGCCCATACAGCATTGGGCGTGTTATTGAGGAGGATATCACGAAGAATCTCAGTGCGTGGCAAAAGATTGCCAAAACTTAGGCAATCAGTTCCGGGATGATCTCTCCACCGAATTGCGAGAGCTGTTTATAACGCCCGGCGTGGAAGTAGGTCAGCTTGTTGTCGTTGAGTCCCAACAGATGTAACAGCGTGACGTGAACATCTCGAATGGGGTGAACACAATCGACCGCTTCGGCTCCCAGTTCATCGGTCCCACCAACGATGGCTCCTTTGTTGGTGCCTCCACCCGCCATCAGCATTGTCATGGCGTCGATGTTGTGTCCTCGGCCGAGAGAATAGACGCCACCCCGTTTGTTGTTATCGGGAGTTCGTCCGAATTCTCCCGTCCAGACAACCAATGTCTCGTCAAGCATGTCGCGGGCTTTCAGATCTTTGATCAACGCGGCCATCGGTTTATCGACGCTGCGGATGCGCGAGGAATGTCCCCGTTCGAGATAGTCGTGAGAGTCCCAGCCTCCCGAGAATATTTGGACAAATCTAACGCCGTTCTCCACGAGCCGTCGCGCCATCAAACATTGCCGACCGAAGGCTTCTGTTTCGGGATTGTCGAGGCCGTACATTTTCTGCAAGTGTTGTGGCTCTTTACCGAGATCGATGACATCAGGAACGGCGGTTTGCATGCGGAAGGCGAGTTCATAGTTTTCCATGCGGGCGGCAAGGTCGGAATGTTCGGGGTGATTTTCAGCGTGTCGTTCATTGAGGAAGGACAATTCTCGCAATGCTTCTCGTTGATGCTCCCGATTTTTATAGCCGGGAGACTGCAAATCGAGGATCGGTGATCCCTTGGGGCGCAAACGGGTTCCCTGATAATAGGCGGGCAGGAAGCCGTTACTCCAATTGCGTGAACCACCTTGAGGCAAAGCCAGTTCGGTCATTACGACATAGCCGGGAAGGTTCTGGTTCTCAGAACCCAATCCATAAGTGGCCCAAGATCCGACAGCCGGGTCTCCTCCCAAACGACTGCCAGTATTCATATGAAAGAGTGCTTCAGGATGGTTCAAAGACTCGGCCTGACAACCGCGAAAATTGCATAGTTCGTCGGCGACTTCAGGGTCTGCCAGATATTTCCACTGGTCCGACATTTCGAGGCCCGATTGCCCGACCTTGTTGAACTTGAAGGGACTTCCCACAAAGAATCGGAATCCTGTCGCGAGGCCGGCGTTGCGTTTGGACTCTTGCTTGTGCATTTCTGTCAGCTTTGGTTTCGGGTCGAAAGTGTCCACGTGACTGGGACCACCTTCCATGAAGAGCATGATGCAGGCTTTGGCCTTCGGAGGGTGCATCGGTTTTTTGGGTGCCAATGGACCTGCTTTGGCTTCAGCAGCCAGCAAGTCTGTGAAGGCCACCGAACCGAGAGATGCCCCCAGACCGTAGAGAAAGTCGCGTCGATTCGTGTTGGGAAAGTTGTGTGGGAGAGTCATAGGAGGATTCCGTAATCAGTCAGTCGATGATTTGAGTTTATTACCGGGCGATAGTGTAGTGTCATCACATAGATGAAATCTTATCTGGCTGTTTGTAAATCTTTGGAGTGATCATTTTCAAGATTCCTTCTCCTCCCAAGGAGGAGAGGGTGGCATGCAGGTTGGCAAGATCTTCAATACTGATCCAATTTTCCAAAACCGCTGACTACTAAAATAATCCCCTGAAAAAACGAGACACGACACTTACACACGATTAGTTTTATCGCTAATACACGTACATGAATTCGTTCGAGTTAAACAACAACAGGCAGAAGTCGGCCAAGGCACGAGTTTCGGCGCTCACCTGGTTGGGTTTGCTGTCGGGTTGATAGTTTTCAAATACAGGGAGAATCTCTTCATATTCGAACGGTTCCCCCGAAAGTTCTTCGACCAGCGAACGCGTAATTTGAGAGGGATATAAGGACGGTTCGGGAGTCACCTGCTGGTGATACTCTCGCATCTTTTCCACGTATGCCAACATGCGTATCTGTTCTTGAGCAGCGGGCGAACGGCCCAAGACTCGTTGAAATACTCGTTTGATTTGTTGGTCGGCTTGATCCGTTTCTTCTTGCACTTTTTCCGCGAGAGCAATGGAACGGTCGGTCATTACGTCGCTGTTGAGCAGTGTGAAAACCTGCGGTGAAACGGCTGCCGAGTCGCGGACTTCACATGATTCGTTGGGGTTGGGTTGGTTAAATAATTCCAGAAATGGATCGGCCTGACCACGAACGCGATAAGCGTAAACGGTGCGTCGATTACGTTGTTCGGGAGTTGGCGAGGGTTGGTAGGCGGGGGCCAACGAAAACTGAATCATTCGGGGTTCCAACGCGACTTCCATATTAATTTCCGGCATGACCGGTAATCCACCGACCGTTCGGTTTAACTCGCCGGTGGCCATGAGCAAGTTGTCGCGAATCTCTTCTGCCGTTAAACGTCGAGGGGGGAAATAGGCCAGAAGATGATTGCTGGAATCCTGCGTGAGTAGTTCTTTCATTTGAGGATGAGTATTCGCTTGTCGGTAAGCGTGTGATGTCATTAGAAGTCGGTGCAATCCTTTGAGCTTCCATCCTTCTTCGACAAAATTATGGGCCAACCAATCTAATAATTCGGGATGAGTGGGTTTGTTGCCTTTAGCTCCGAAGTTGTTGGGATTGCCGGCAAGTGGATTCACAAAATGATGTTGCCACACACGGTTCACGATTGAGCGCGTTGTCAGTGAGTTCTCAGGATGTGCAATCCAGCGGGCAACGGCCAACCGACGGCCGTCCAGATCGTTGGGGACGCGATAAGGATCTTCGAGCTTTGATTGAGGGACTGTTAGCCCGACTGGACTCAAGACTCCGGGTTGAACTTCTGCGCCGGGGGCTTCGAGCGATCCTCCTGTGAAGATGGTGGATTGAGGACGCTGAGAGAAATCGATGTTGTTTTTGATGCGCAGTTTGCGGGCGTAAGTCGCTTTGACTTGTGCGTCCGATCCATTGTAGACGCTTTGCACCATGGGTTCGTAGCGTTCGAGGCGACGAGTCCAAATCCGCTCATCTTGTTCGCGGACTTTAAGTTGCCCTTGCTCGATGTGATCGAGTCCGACATGTCGGGGAGGCTTCTCTTCATCGGGAAGCGACTTGCGTTCATTTTCGGGAAGATATTTCAGGTCATGCTCTTCAAACCATTTTCGGGCTGCCGTCTCGCGTTTGTTGACGAGTTTGTTTTTTTCAGTAACGGCATACGCAAGCATCTTCTCGACATGCTTCTTTCCTTCCTCAAAGTCTTTGAGATTTTCAGAGGGCAGAAAAGGAGCCGGTCGTTCGGCCATTTGTGTCCCTGCAAAGGCGGCATACATCCGATAGTAATCGCGAGTCGGTAGGGGATCGAATTTATGATCGTGGCATTTGAAACATCGCATGGTTGTGGACAGAAATGTCTGTCCGACTGCATTCACTAAATCGTCCAAATAAATTTGTCGCGATTCGGGAGCCTTCACCATGGCGTTATCCCACGGTCCCATCCGCAAGAAGCCGGTTGCCGTCAACCATTCACTTTCTTCTGCACTATAGTCACCCTTGAGACGCGTTTGCCGGACGGCTTTCTCGTTACCTTCTTTTCGTTTGCGAACCGATTCGTCCGCCAGTTCGTCTCCGGCCAGTTGTTCCACGATGAATTGATCGTATGGTTTGTCGGCGTTTAATGAGCGAATCACATAATCGCGATAACGCCACATGTTCGAACGCTCGTAATCGTTGGAGTAGCCACCCGTGTCGGCATAGCGGACGACGTCAAGCCAGTGTTGTCCCCAGCGCTCGCCGTAATGTGGAGAAGCGAGTAGGCGGTTAATCAGTTGTTTCCATGTTTGCTCAGGATTCTTGCGGTATGATTTGACAAACGCCTCTGTCTCTTCAGGCGAAGGTGGCAGTCCCAACAAATCGAAACTCGCTCGACGAATGAGAGTGCGGGGGTCGGCTTCTTCGGTTGGAGCAAATCCAACCGCGTTCAGTTTTTGTGTCAGAAACCAATCGATGGGATGTTGGCCATTCGGGGCTACTGGCGGTTTCACCGGCTGAAATGCCCATAAATCCGCTGGATCGTATCGACGATACGTCCATTCATCGGCAAGTCCGCCACTGGTTTTGACGATCAAGCCATCTTCGTTACTTTCAATACTCCACTCGGCTTTTCGTAATTCACTTTGTTTCGTATCGCTTGGCCAGGGGGCTCCGGCAACGATCCATTGGCGTACCAGTTCGATTTGATCCTCAGTGAGTCGGTCGTTCTCTTTGGGAGGCATTTCATAGCCGTCCCAATTGATGGCAGAAAATAATGTGCTTTTTGCTGGCTCACCGGGAACGAGAGAGGGGTCACCCGACTCTCCTCCTTTCAGTAAACCGGCGAGAGAACTGACATCGAAATCCCCTTTGAGATCTTCCCGCTTTTCTCCATGACAAGCGAGGCACTTCGATTTCAGCAGAGGGGCGATCTTCAACGCGAATAGCCTTTCTGCGTCTGGCTGTGTGAGCGGTGCGGCAGGAGTCGGTTTGTCCTCGGCCAATAATTTCGCGTCCGTAATGGTGACTAGTGCAAAGCAGCCACAGACGATGGCGATATGGAAAAGTATTCGAATTGGCATGATGATGTCCGTCACGGGTGTCTATTGAATGTTGGCAATAATTGCGGTTGTCACTGCGTTGGTTCGACCTGACTTGAGAGCCTCAAGGATCGAGACATGTTCGGCGTGAATTTCGGCATAGTTTTCCAGTCGTGAATAGCCAAGCAACATCTGCGAGCAAAGCTTTTTCCAGAGAGGCAGAAAATCGGTTCCTCCACATGCTGCCAAGATTTCTTCGTGAAACTTCATGTCGGCCTTGGCAACTTTGACAACCGCTTCGGTCTGACAGGCACTTTCGAGTTCTGCGAGAGCCTTCTCCAATTGTTTCCAATCGGCTTCATTGATTTTATCCAACCCCCGCTTAATCACATGACATTCGATCTGTTGTCGTAGCGAGACGATAAACTCATGATCTTCAGAATCGGGAGGATTACAGACGGTCACTCCCCGATTGGCTTGGTACGCGAGAAAACCCTCTTGTGACAATTGCAGGAACGCATCACGCACTGGTCCGCGACTAACACCAAACCGTTCCGCCAGTTCTGATTCTCGCAATGCTTGGCCCGCCGGGAATTTTCCCGAGACGATATCATCACGAATTTGATCGGTGACCTGTTCTCGGATGGTGCGATTGATGGGCGTCATGTGGACGAGGCCTCGTTCTTCAAAATAGGGCGTTCTTTGGTCCCGAACTGATTGCATATTGTTAACAATTTGCAATTAGATGCAAGTCGTGGGGGATTCATCCTCTATCAAGAATATTCATATCTAGTTGTGAGATATAGAGATAGGTGATTATTGATAAGATTTTCAGAAATTCCTCCCGAAACATTCCAAGATTCTGCCGCGGCCTGCGAATGACTGGATGAACAACGGGTACGACTCACGAGTGAGGTCGTCCCGATTAACCTCAAAGACATTTTCAGGCACAGGAGAAACCAATCATGATTAAGAAAGTACTTATGGGAGTCGGAGCGTTGGCTGTTCTACCTGCTCTTTTCTTTGGAAGAGACGCATCCAGTTACTTCCACACCGCCAAGAACAACATGCGTGACGCCGTGAAGCAGGAAATTCCGGCGGAATTTGAAGTAGAACGAGTCCGAGACATGGTTGCCAATCTGGTTCCCGACATTCGCCAATGTATGCACGTGATTGCGGGGCAGCAAGTTGATATGGAGCACTTGCAATCCGATATCGTGCGTCGCGAAGACACTGTCGCCGATCAGGAAAAAATCCTGCTCAGCATGACTAAGGACTTGGATGGTGGTCATCAAGAGATTCAGTATGCTTCTCGGACTTACACTTCCGACGAAGTGAAACGCGACTTGGCGGTTCGCTTTGACAAATTCAAAGTCGCCAAGGAAGCATTGCAGCGAGATCGCAAGATCTTGAAGGCTCGCGAGAAAGCTCTTGTTGCCAACCAACAGAAGCTCGACAACATGTTGTCGGCCAAACAGGATTTGGAAGTTCAGATTGCTCAATTAGACGCACGTCTGAAATCGATTCAAGCCGCTGAAACAGTCAGCGAATTGAACTTCGATGACTCACAACTGGCTCAGGCAAAATCTGCCATCCGTGAGTTAAATAAGTCACTGGATGTTAAGGAACGGATGCTGGAAGTCGAAGGACGATTTACGAATCTGATCCCGACGGAAGATGTCCGTACGGTTCCTGAAGACCTGACGTCACAAATTCAGGATTACCTGAACGATTCTGCGGACGATCAACGGGAAGTGTTGCCGCTTGAAACTCCCCTCGCTTTGCGAGCCATCGGCGAGTGATTGAGGGAATGGATTCCGTGCCTGGAACAAACGGGTCGGGTTCTTCACAGAGCCCGACCCTTTCCCGGCGGAAGACCCGACCCTTTCCCGGCGGAAGAAAAGAAGTATAAAATCGGCAGAATATGGAGATCTGAATCATCACATGAAGCGTATGATAATCATACCGGGAAATCTCCCAATCTTTGTCAGTAAGACGTTACGATGAATGAAACCATCTTGAACGCAACCCGCGCCCCGACACCGGCGCGAAACCAGGGCCGCTCTAAAATGAAATTCACTTTCGCCGCCAATGCCGAACCGCTGGAAGGGTACACGATCATTCGTCCCCTCGCGAAAGGTGGATTTGGTGAAGTGTATCTTGCGGAAAGTGCTGCTGGAAAAGAAGTTGCTCTGAAGTTATTACGAGACAATCTCGAAATCGAGCTGCGCGGTATTCGACACTGTTTGAATCTCAAGCATGCCAACCTCGTCCCCATTCATGACATCAAAGAAGATAGCGACAGCGATCATTGGATCGTCATGGAATACGTCAACGGTCCGACGTTGGCCGATATCCTCGATGCCCATCCGCAAGGGCTCCCGCTCGAACAAGTCAGAGATTGGCTCACACAGATTGCCGCCGGTCTCGACTTCCTACACGACCAGGGACTCGTTCATCGCGATTTGAAGCCAGCCAACATTTTTGAAGAGAACGGCGTGCTGAAGATCGGCGATGTTGGTCTCTCGAAATATATCAATGCCTCCAATCATACCCAAACACAAAGCGTGGGGACTGTCAGCTATATGGCGCCCGAAGTCTCTCGGGGAAAATATGGTCGAGAGCTCGATTTGTATTCTTTGGGTGTGATGCTGTATGAAATGTTGTCGGGTCAATTGCCGTTCCGGGGAGATACACCCGGCGAAGTGTTGATGCGTCATCTCACCGAGCATCCCGATTTATCAAAAGTCCCTGAGCGATTTCGTCCCGTTCTGACACGAGCGTTGGCGAAAGATCCCAAACAGCGAACGGCGACAGCGGGTCGATTGGTGGCTGAGTTCGAAGCGGCATTGAACGGTCAGTCGGTCGCCGTTGAACCCATCTATGATGCCGGTCAATCTCAAGAAAAACCAAAACACGTCCATCAACAACCTCAAGGCAATACGGGTCATTGGTTCCAACAAAATTGGAAATGGCTGGCCGTCTGTTTTCTGATCATTTTGTTTTTGGCTCCGGGAATGGTCTTCGGCGCGATTCGTCCCATTATGATCGTTGGACCCTTTGCGGTCCTTATGGGATTATTGGTTTTTGCCGGCGTGAAAATCTATGAAGCGACGTTCGGGAACTCAGTCAAAGATCTGGAAGCAAAACGAGAGCGACAACGTTGGAAACATCGCGCGAATCACTTTGATCCCGCAGAACTCGACACATACCCTTCGGATGCTCGATATTCGGACCTCAAACAATCATCCTATCGGTCGTCCACTCCCTCAATTGTGCTCAATCCCGATGTACCCCATCGATTACCGTTTGTACGCCGTATTGCCGAACTAATGAACTCTTTAGGGTTGGCGACACTTTTTTCAGCCATTGTCTCGGTATTACTGTTGTGGTGGAGCGATTCGATCCGTTCTCCTCCAGAAGCCGCCACGCTGACTCTTTGTTTGACTCTGGCGAGCTGGGGCATTTTAACGGAGACAAAATTCCTGGAAGGACGTCGGGTCGATCCGTTACTTCGTCGATTACGAATGGCGTTTCTCGGTGGTCTGGTCGGAGCCGGGATTTATTGGATCAACACTTGGCTGTTTACGCCTTTGAATTTTGGGACGGCTTTAGAAGTCGATGAAATGATGCGTGGTCTGGGATCGGATCGATTGATTTCGCTGCCGGGAGGCCCTCTCGCCGATTTAATGATTTACTTCGCATTATTATTTAGCCTGCGTCGTTGGTGGTGGCATACCGATAATTTTCGTTCTTCGAGAGTTCGCATTTCGTCCCTCATCGGAACATATTTGCTGGCAATGTTTCTGCCGGTCTTTGTCTCGATCCCTTTGGCTTGGAGTATTCTGATCGCGACCAGTTTGTCGGCAGTGGTCCAACTTTCGGCCGCGATCTGTCCCCCCGAAGCGAGAAACGATTTGCTTGAACGGCAACAGATGGGGGGTGAGGTATGATAATTTCTTATGCGGCGATTCTCTGCTTGGTGATTATTTGCGTATTTGTGTTGCCTTTTCTGTCAAAGGGACACGATCAGTCGCGCGATCACCAGTACGAACCTGACTCTCACAATCATGGCCAGCCCCGTTCAGGAGGATGGGTCTTCGTCCGTGCACTTCTTGGAGGTTTCGTGTTGTTGGGTGTGTTCCTGTTGCTCACTCTGACGTGGAGTGTGAGTCGACGCTCATCACCGAACGTCTCTCAAGTGGCGCAGCCTGCCAGACTCGTCTCCAACGATGCGATCATTCTCGAACCTCCTTTCCTAACAGTCGATCCCGGATCGGTGAGAAAAACGGACAGCCCAATTTTGGAAGAGGATGCCGCTTTGGAATCCGACCTTGCCACGTCGGCATATGCCGAAACCCCTCAAGAGACCTTTCAGAGTTCTCCCGTTGCACAAGTCAACTTGAGCCTGTTCGGGCTCGTTTGTTTGGCACTCTTGGTTGGCGGTGGATTCTGGATTGCCCAACATCGGCACAAATGGGTGCTTATACCTGTGGGGATCGTGTTTGTGTTGTTGATCATGTCGTCTCTGTTTTTGTATCGCTCCGCAGAAGTCGTCAATGTCAGCACGGCTCAAGTTCAACGGATGGAGCAAGATTCTATTGCTCAGCGAGAACAGTTTCTGCAAGAGCAAGAACCGACGATTCGGGAAGCCGAACTTGGTTCGGGTCTCATTCCTATGACTCCCGAAGATTTAGGAAGTTCCGAAAACGAGACTTCAGAAAACCCCAGTATTACCGAAGGACGCATTGTCGCTTCGGAGGATCTGGCATCAGATCAAGCAACAACCGAGAATCATGCCGGTGAAGCGAATTCGCACACACAATCACACTCAATCCCCGCCGCGTTGGCATTCAGGACCGATTATTTGGTGATCGGTGGCGCGATTTCTCTTCTTCTGTTGGCGATTCTGATTGGGGCCGGTGTTTGGATCGCCCACCAAGGTCAGGCTTGGACGATGAAAAAGTTTCAGCAAGCGGCAGGACAATTTGTCTGGATTTTACCCATGCTTATTGCAGTGGGTTGGGTTGGGTCTCTCTATACTCCGTTGTTGTCGCTCGTTCCTTTAGAACGCGATACCCAGTACGAGGCAGAAACGTCGCATTTCTATCGCTATCAATCTGGGTTAGAAGTAGAAACCGAAAGACAGTTTCAGGTGGCCACCAAAGGGATCTCACCTTGGGTCACGAATGGCCAAATCTCCTACACCGGAAAAGCATTGGTTCCCGTACATAGTGGTTGGAGAGAAAGTCAAAGCGAAGCGGAAAACGTCGCCCGTCGTCAGGCAATGCGTATTTTGCAGAAAGATTTTCGATCCACTTTCCCGGATGCGGAAAACTGGGAAATTGAAATGTCACTGGACTCGTTGAATGCCATCAAGCAGACGGAAACGGAGACGCGGTATATCTCACTATTACCCGATCAGACGACACAGATGTTTCGCACTCACCTGCAAGTCGAATTGTCCGACGATGTCCGTAGTGAGATCGTCGAAGCCTGGATCCCCAAATTGCGAACTTTTCGAACCACC
>JAQWSQ010000170.1 GCA_029243145.1 Planctomycetaceae bacterium
TGGCCCTTCCAATTGTTGCAGCAGAAACATCAGATCATGACGTTCGCTTGAATCAGCCACAGGCAAGACCAGTTCAGGAAGGATTACGGGCCATAGTCCCAATGTCTCTGACAATTCAACTGCTTGGCGACGATGATCGTGCCCAAGCATCTTGAGTAATTCTTGCGTGATACGTTCAACACTGACAACCGTAATTTCACTCACATGCTTCTGAATCGCCTCCGCAGTTGAGGCTTCCACATCAAAGCCGAAGCGAGTGGCAAATCGAACCGCTCGTAACATTCGCAATTTGTCTTCAGCAAATCGATCGTCGGGATCTCCAATACACCGCAGGACGCGTCGTCTCAGATCTTCTTCACCACCCACATAATCGTGAATGGTTTCCGTGAGTGGATCGAAGAACATGCCGTTGATCGTGAAGTCGCGACGGAGTGCATCTTCTTCGGGAGTACAATACTCGACCGATTCAGGACGACGACCGTCTAGATACTCACCCTCACGCCGAAACGTGGCGACTTCAATCGGTTCCACTCCGTCTGGTCCCAGCACCAGCATCACACCAAAACTGGCCCCCACCGGAACGGTTCGTTTCTTACCAAAAAGTAACCGAACCTCTTCGGGAGTCGCTGTCGTCGCCACATCATAATCTGACGGGTCATGATCGAGCACCAAGTCACGCACACAACCACCCGCCCACAATGCCTGAAAGCCGGCATCGCGAAGTTGCTTGACAACATCAACGGCAAAGTCGCGGTTTGATTGTTGATGGCGTGACATAAATAACTCAGAGACTACTTTATCGAGAATGTTTCAGTACGAATTCAATTAAAGGCTGCGGGTTATCGAGTCCATGCTTATGACCGATGCCCGGTTTGATAACAACTTCCAGTGGCCCCTCCGCTTTCTTCCAAGCATTGATGATGGGAATCACATTCTCCGCCATCGGCACCACATCATCGGCATCACCCGTCACGACAAACAGCGGCAGCTTTGTGTTCGCCAATGACTCCGCTTGATCGAGCGGATTACCGTCCCAATCGACAGCCTGCTGATCGTTTTCAAAGTGGTACGCCTGCAACATGTTTTTCCATGTTGGCGGGGAGCCTTTCCCTTGACCACGACCACCGGGCCAACTTTTGATATCGCAGACCGGTGCATCGACATAGATGCAACTCACCTTGTCGGCGTTCTTGGCTGCCCAGTTAAAGACGATCAATCCTCCCCGACTCATCCCTTCCAGCACCGGCTTTGGTCCCAGTTGATATTCTGTCGTGAGTGTCTTGTAACACTTATCCCAATGTGCCACGGCTGCGGGCGAGCCAAACAAGTTGGCCACGTCGCAATACACCAAGTGGTATCCGGCCTGCAACAACGCCAGATCGAGTTCAGGACGATGACCGAAAAACCGGGCACGCCAAACCCAGGGACGGTCGTCAGCAATGCTCTTAGGCTCAACGACAATCGCCGAGCGATCATGCAGAGAAATATTGTAGCGTGTATATCCATTCCATTGGCTGGTTTTCCCGGGCCACTCTTTCGCCTCCGCCAAGGAGTGAGATAACGTAACCAGAAAGAGAACCACCAAAACAATCGTGAGTGACCTGACGCGATGACGCATGAACTCTCCGTTTCTGATTTCCTGAAATGGTGCTAAGTGAGACTCCCAATTATGTCTTATTCGGTAAACGGTTGAAATTACCGAAAGGCAAATCATATCGGGATTTAGACGAATTTTGTGAACGGCGAGAGTTTTCTCCTGAAAATAATGATCCAGATTTCAAACACTTTCGTTATCATATAAACTATCGAACTCGAAGTCTCACTTTCAACGGTTTTTCAACCATCGGCTTTGCAATCATTCGATGAGTTGATGACTTAATCTCAGCAGTCTGTTGAGTTGCCGATCAAACATAATTTTCTATCAGCGAGGCATCCATGCCACTCAAAACACTTGGCGATCTCCGTGATTGGTCAATTACCCAATGGTCACTCTCGGTGGGAATGATTCTTTTTCTCGGCTGGAGTTCTTCTCAACTATGGAGTTCATGGAACGGCCCCACTGACGACTCGATTCAACTTGGGCAAGAACTCTTTGTTCATGAATGGACTGCCAACGATCCTCTTTCCCCCAACGGAGACGGTCTCGGCCCGGTTTTTAATGCCAAGTCGTGCGTAGCGTGCCATTTTCAAGGTGGTGTCGGTGGCGCCGGCCCGAACGAGCATAATGTCACTGCGTTCACGGCGTTTTCAAACACGGATACTTCTGAAACCAAAATCATCCAAGGGGTCATTCATGCTGACGCATTGATGCCGACGCAATTGGAGACCACTGAAAAATTGCGGAACGAATTCCCCATCATTAAAGGTGTCGTCAGAAGTGACGGGCATTGTTCCTACCAAGAAGCCGACTTCAACCCATTGATTGTGGCCTCGATCAATACTCCCGCCTTGTTCGGAATGGGTGAGATTGATCGTATTTCGGGCACTACGATCAGAAATGCCCGGCGATGGAAACTCTTGAGCAATGTGGGACAAGAGTTACAAGGAAACTTCAGCTCAATCCCATCGGGACGTCCTCATATTCTCCCTGATGGTCGTGTCGGAAAATTTGGTTGGAAAGCGCAGTTTGCGACACTCGAAGAATTTGTTGCAGCCGCTTGTGCGGTTGAAATCGGCTTGACGAACCATAGACGCCAACAAGATCTCCCCCATACATACAAACCCGATCAAGACGCGGGACTCGATATTGACCGCGGGCAGTTCAAAGCCTTGGTCCATTTCTGTGCGTCACTTCCGGTTCCACAAGAGGTAGCTGGCGGTACACTGACAGAACAAAGTAACATCCAACATGGCCGCCAACTGTTTGGTGAAGTGGGATGTGCGGCCTGTCATACGCCTGGAGTGGACGGCGTTGCGGGAGTCTATAGCGACTTCCTACTATATTCACTCGAAAGTTCTGAGTCAGGGGGGGACTCTTACGAAGAGTTCCCGAAAGACTTTGAGATACCGAGTGGCGAACCACAGCCAGACGAATGGAAAACTCCACCCCTCTGGGGCGTGGCAGATTCCGCACCTTACCTACACGATGGGTCGGCAGCGACTCTCGAAGCGGCAATTTCAGCTCACCACGGAGCAGCCAGACAAGCCCGGGAACAATACCTAGAGCTGGATCGAAACGACCAGCTCGCTGTTCTCAAATTTCTGGGCTCGTTAAAAGCACCGAAACAGCCAACCACGAGTTCTTCAGAGACGGTTATTGCCGACAATCGCTGACTAAACCGCTGCTGACTAAACCGATTCATTCGCTGGTTGAGCTGCCTTCGCTCTCTGTATCTTCGAGAAACATGTCTTCGGGCGAGCCGGATGCGTCTCCCAAATCGTCCTCAGACGGGGCAGGGGGATCTGGAACATCTGGAGTTGTCGCCGAATCGGAACATCCTGTCAAACAGATTGTTGCCGAGAAGAGTAGAATCAGAAATGTGATGTTTTTCATCCGTGTTTCTCCAACGAAAGTATTGACTTCATCCTATCCAAAGCAGTCTGCTGATAAGGATCAATGCGATAATACTAGCAGAGAATCACGACAGATCACAGATTCATACCCCATTGATTACAAAATCGATCAGACCACTTGTTGCATGACAACTTTGGCACTGCAACAATGTTTAGATCAGAGAATCGCAATTTTTGAAACTTTCCCATTTTCCGGGAATAATCCAATCCCCCTCCGAC
The DNA here is from genome assembly GCA_029243145.1 of Planctomycetaceae bacterium. GTDB lineage: Bacteria > Planctomycetota > Planctomycetia > Planctomycetales > Planctomycetaceae > JABURQ01. The sequence goes on from JAQWSQ010000170.1 coordinate 3,733, forward strand.
TCCCTACTTAATGAGTACAGATGTCTGAAGCATCCTCTCAACCAGAAATTCGCCAATTAGTCGTCGAGCATTATGAAATGCTCTACCGATTTGCTTGGCGTCTCTCCGGCTCGAAAGAAGATGCGGAAGATTTGACACAGCAAACGTTTTTGACCGCACAACGAAAACTGCATCAATTACAGGATCCCGATGCTGTCAAATCTTGGTTGTGTACAATTTTAAGACACTTGTTTTTCAGAACCAATCAATCGAAACAAACATCACTCGACCTGGTCCCGGAACTCGATGTCGTGAGTTCCGACGGAGACGGTCTTGACACATTTGATTCCGAGGCTCTACAAGCGGCTTTGGATGATTTACCTGAGGACTTCCGAACGCCGATCCTGTTGTTTTATCTGGGAGATTTTTCCTATACCGAAATCGCGGAGCAGATGGAGATTCCTCTCGGAACTGTAATGAGTCGACTGGCACGTGGCCGTGAGCATCTGAAACAAAAATTGATCGCCCGCGGTTTTATTGAAACACCACACTAAATTTCATCACCTCGTGATTCATGAATATTTCCGATCTGCAAAACCTGATGGATCGACTTGCTCATCAAATTGATGAGGATGAAGAGATTGTATCCGCCCACCAGGAACGGCAACTTGAAGACGAGTTGTATCAGCATCACGAATGGGCCGACGAGATGCGATCTCGCGAACTGTTTGATGTTCAGCTACGCAACACTCTCCGTGAATTGGAAGTCCCAACTGGCGGTCAAGACAGACTCTTGGCATTGCTCGAAGAATCCGCAGAATCTAGCGTTGATGACAGTTCCGAATTCCTCAAGACACAACAGGTCACGGCACAAGAACGACCGTCACGCCGTCGCGTGGTCGGCATCTTCTCTGCGGCCTGCTTATTGTTTGTTGTCTCGCTCGGTGTGTTCCTTTCGACGTTGAGCCCCGTCCTGACTGTCGCGGAAGTTCAACAGAACATTCCCCGCATGTGGGACCTTTCCACGGAAGAATTACTGCCTGCCAATGTCGAGATTTCATCCACGGCAACTTTGCCGAGTGGTGACTGGGAGAATTCTCGAATTCACTATCAAGCAGACTGGTCTTTCACTGAGCTAAATTCGACAGCCGATCAAGTTGCCGAGTTTCGCAAGTTTTCATTTCAATCTTCGCGAGGAACTGTTCACAACGGCTTGCTTGTCAGCCTGCCGGCCTCAAAGTTCCCCACGGAAGAACA
>JAQWSQ010000178.1 GCA_029243145.1 Planctomycetaceae bacterium
TAAGTTGATTTGCGCATGAAAGGGCCCCGGACTCAAAAGAGAGTACCGGGGCTTATCAAAAACACTTCTCACGAATTGTCGGTTAGAGTCGTTGCGAGACAGATGCGTCATCGATCCGCATTCGCGGCTCTGGTGATGATGACGGATCTACGCGGGTTATTAGGCTCTCCGGCATTTGTGGTGAGAAGTGAAAAGCGTATTCTTGCTATGAACACACCAGTACATCGGCTTCGGATTGAATTTCAGGACAATGGTTTTTGGGAATTTTTAAGTTTTCATGAGTTTTATTTGAGGCCGAGAACTTTCTCAGGATGTCATGTGCGTACGAATCCTGTTGGCCGGTGCTCGTTTCTGGTAAAAAGGGACGAGACGTTTTTGACCCGTAAAGGATGATGCCATGTTCAAATGGATTGCTCCGTTGCTGATTCTCACAACCATTTTCTCCACAGACGCAGACTTTTTGTCGGCCGCTGGTTCTTCGAGTTCGTTGATGCAGATATCGGCGGACGGCGAACTTCTCGTCTGTACAAACCGTGACTCCGGGACCGCCACAGTTATTGATCTCAAAACACGACAGAAGTTGCGAGAAATCACATTGGGACATAAACCGGAAGGATTGACGTTTCTGGGTACAAGTCATCAGTGTGCCGCGTGCATTTATGGTGATGATCGAGTGGTGGTGTTTGATGCCGATTCGGGAAAGCTGTTACACCAGATCGATGTGTTCGACGAGCCGTACGGGATTGTCAGCAACCATGATGGCTCTCGACTTTACGCCTGTTTGGAATATCCGTCCAAGATTGTCGAGATTGATCCGCAGACCGGGAAAATCAGTCGTCAATTTGATAGCGGGAAATTTCCTCGCGGATTGGCACTCGCTGCCGATGATCAGACGCTGTACGTCACAGAATATTTGACGGGGAGTGTCATCTCTTACGATGTGACGACTGGGAAAGAACTGAACCGGTGGCCGGGACTCAGTACCGATAATCTGGCTCGTCAGATTGTGCTCCACCCGACTCTCGACCGAGCTTATATGCCTCATATGAGATCAAAGATTGATGTGGCTCACGGTGAGGGATCGATTTTTCCATATGTCACCATTATTGATACCAAGCCAACATCGGATGAAAAGTCTCGTAAGCGAATCCCGATGGATTCTTTTCGTGGGACTTTGGTGACCGCCAATCCTTGGGAATGCGATCTCTCTCCGGACGGACAAAATTTGTACGTGGTCTTTGGTGGTACGGATGATGTTTTTGTCTGTGATGTCCTCGATGACAATTACCGGGAGCTCGTTTACAGCGATTACATTCGCACAGGACATAACCCGCGTGCTGTGAAAGTGGCGCCGGACGGCAAGCATTTCTATATTTACAACGCACTCGATTTTCAAGTGGTTGAATATAGCACACAAACCGATCGACCAACCCAGGCCATCGATGTGTGTAAGATTCCTTATAGTGACGAGCATCGTACTGGTAAAATCCTGTTCTACACGGCTCTGCAACCAATGACGGGACGACGTTGGATTTCGTGTTCGAGCTGTCATCCCGATGGTGACTCTGATGGACGTACCTGGCAGAACCCGGAAGGACTGCGGAATACACCCTCTCTAGCGGGAGTTGCTTGGACTCATCCGTTGCATTGGTCGGCAGACCGTGATGAAACACAGGATTTTGAACACACGATTCGTGGTCCTTTAATGCAAGGGCGCGGGTTGGTTCAAGGGCAAATCTCGGAGGCATTGGGAGACCCACTTTTGGGTCAATCACCACTCCTCGATGCATTAACGGTTTACAATAATTCTCACAAGTTCCCGTTGAGCCCGTATGCCAAGAAAGGACTCTCAGAATCTGCCACTCGTGGGCGAGAACTCTTTTTCTCAAAAAATACACGTTGCGCGGAATGCCATAAGCCGCCTTTCTATGCGGACTCCAACCCGGCTTGGCCTGGAAAAGTCCATGATGTGGATACTGGTCGTGCGGACGCGAGTGAGTTGATGGGGCCGAAGTACGATACTCCCACATTATTGGGGCTTTATCGAACGGCTCCGTACCTTCATCATGGCAAGGCTGAAACATTAAGAGATGTGTTAGTGATTCATAATCCAAACGATAAACATGGTGTTACCAGTCATTTGAATGATCAGCAGCTGGATGATCTGGTGGAATATTTGAAAGCATTGCCGTATGAAGATCCAGTGCCAGCCGCGAAAGCAGCCGGTCTCAAAAAAGTTGAACGATAAGGAAAATTCATGTCGATCAAATTGTGGTTCCCAGTGATTGCGTCTTTTTCAATGATGTTGTCAGGTTGCGATGGTGCAACTGAGACTGGAACTGATGTTGAGAATCCTGATCCCTCCAACGAAGTGGCAATTCCCGTCAATTCGGAGAGAGAGACTGATTCTGCCGAAAAAGTCGAAGATTCAAAGACTGTGGAAGCAGTGAAGTTAACGCAGGCAACTTGGGACGAAATTATGGCTGCGGCGAAGTCCCATGCCGGAAAAATTGTGGTTCTCGACATATGGTCGACTTCATGTCCACCCTGTTTGCGGGAATTCCCAAACCTCGTCGATTTGAGTGAAAAATACCCAAATCAGGTGGTTTGCCTGTCATGCAGCACTGATTACGTGGGGATTTCCTCAAAACCTCCTGAATATTACGAAGAACGAGTGCAAAAATTCCTCACTCAGCAGAAGGCAATGTTCGATAACTACTTATGTAATGAGCCTGCGGATGAGGTTTTTGTAAAAATTGATCTCGGCTCGATTCCTGCGGTGTATGTTTTTGGAACCAATGGTGAACTCGTCGAGCGATTTGATAATGACGCACAAAAGTATGGCGACGAATTCACTTATGCAGATCATATTCTTCCAAAACTGATATCACTGTTGGAATCTGCAGAGGAATAAGGAAAGAGCATCGTCAAGGAATCCGGGCTCTTGTGAGAATATCAAGACGATTGTTGATTACTATTCATGAGTCCGAAAACTCCTAAATTTACGATCGCTCCTCAACCGCGGAATCTTCTGCGGTCGTTATTGATGCTCGATGATACTGAACATGCCATCGCGTTGGGGACAGCGATCGGAGTCTTTCTGGGTTTGACACCGACTGTCGGTCTTCAGATGTTGACGGTCATGGTGTTATCTGTTTGCACTCGTCGCCTGTTTCGGTTCAACGTGATGGCCGCACTGATGGCGGTTTATGTTTCCAATCCCATCACCATCGTGCCAATTTATTGGGCGTTGTACAAAGTTGGTTCGTTCTTTGTCGGCGGAGAAGTGACTCGCGCACAATTTTCCGCGATCCTTGAGTACAACTCCTTTTCCGATTGGTGGAACACGGTTGTTGATTTAGCGATTGGCTTGGGAGAGCCCCTCTTGATCGGCACGGCCATCGTTTCGATTCCTGCCGGCATTATGACCTATCCGCTGATGCGTTGGTTGCTCGAATGGTTTCGCGGAGAAAAAAAGGTCACGTTTGCCGAAGAGAAAGATGATGTCGATCAATCGGAATCGATGGTGGCTTGAAGCGTCAGTCCTACAGAAAGTTCTTGATCGCCGTTAAGGATTCAAAGATACTGACTCGGATTAGGAATCCTTGGAAAAGCCTCTGTAATGACTCAATCTCTCGATTGCCTGTGTGCCGGAATTGTTGTAGCCGATCACGTTTGTGAACCGATCGAACGCTTACCCCATTCGGGAGAACTCGTTCTGACCAACGGGACCACAATCACAATTGGTGGCTGTGCGGCAAACGTCTCTGTTGATCTGGCAAAACTTGGTTGTCGTGTGAAATTCTCAGGAGTTGTTGGCTCGGATGCTTTGGGCGACTTTTCCATCAAGTTTTTGCAGAACGCGAAAGTGGAAACCGACTTATTGACGGTTTCGAACGAAAAACCAACTTCGGCTTCTTTGATCATCCCGGTTCGTGGCGATGACCGCCGTTTTATTCATTCTACAGGTGCGAATGATTTGTTCTCTGCCGCAGATATCGATCGAGAGATCTTGAAGAATTGTCGTGTGCTGTATCTGGGTGGATATTGTATCACGGACACTTGGCCCGTGGATGATATCGTACAATTGTTCAAGGATGCTCAATCAGGTGGAACACTGACGGTACTCGATGTGGTCATTCCCAAAGCGGGCGAGTTTTGGGAACGCATCGCGCCCGTGTTGAGATACACAGACGCTTTTCTCCCCAACAATGATGAAGGAGAGGCCATTACAGGCATCGCCGACCCACTCGAACAGGCACGCCGTTTTCGCTCAGCCGGTGCCAAAGAAGTCGTGATAACCTGTGGCGACGACGGATTGGTTGCTTTGAATGAAGAGACCATTCAGGCGGGAAGATTCGAGGTAAATTTCGTCGATGGAACGGGAAGCGGTGACGCCTTCTCGGCTGGGTTTATACTCGGCATGCTCGAACAACGACCAATGAAAGATCGTTTGGCGATGGGAAGCGCATTGGGGGCCAGTTGTGTCCAGGCATTGGGTGCGACAACGGGAGTGTTCAACGGCGAACAACTACTACAGTTTTTAGCCGAGAATCAACTTCATTATTCCCAAGCCTGAATTTACTTTGTCTCTTTTTTTGGAGGCAATAGATAATGAAAACCGGTGTTCGGGTTTTCTTTGTTGTAAGCGAAGGCGTCACGATTTTTCAGGAAGTGGCGAAGATAGCTGATGGGGATCGCAAATCCGAGCCCCTCACCGAATGTGAGTTTCATATTCGTCACGCCGACAACTTCTCCCTTACGGTTGAATAACGGACCGCCACTATTGCCGGGATTGATTTGAGCGGTTGTCTGGATATAGACGATGCCTTCAAAGTTTCGATTTTTAGTGCTGATGATCCCTTCTGAGACCGAGCGTTCGAGGCCGAGAGGATTCCCGATGGCGAAGACAGAATCGCCTTCTTTGAAATCGTCATCATCATTCAAGAAAACAGGCTCGAAATTGAAGTCATCTTGGAGGGGGATTTGTAAGAGTGCGAGGTCGAAGTACGGGTTGAGTGCCAAGATCTTAATATCTTCAATACGCCGGCGTTGGATGTCACCTGCTTTAGTTTTATCGAAGATCGTCACGGCAATTTGAGTTTCTCGTTCGACCACATGGTAATTGGTAACACAGAATCCGCGGGAGTTAATAATAAATCCCGAGCCAAGCCCACCCGGTGTTTGTACCAGCACAACACCCTCCCCGAATTCTTCGGTAAGATCTTTGACATTTTTGGTGGGCAGCTTGGCGGTGAGGTACAGAGAGTTCGGGTTTTTTGCGGCAGATTGTGTCTCTTTATTGCTCGTGGTGACCGTTTCTCGCGAGCGGATGCGATCTCGAGGAATCTTGATCACATCGACTCCCAGATCGATAAAGACAGCGTCGTCACTTTCTTTCAGCACTTCCCCTTCCAACCGCTGTCCCGTATTGAGTTCGATGACATCGGCAGAAACAGAGCCGATCATCAGGAGACTGAAAATCACGCCGTGAAAAAGTCGGTTCAGCATGGTTGATCCAATTATCAGAAATGATCGTCGAATTAATATTTTCGTAAATTATTCACGGTAATCGGTATGACACTCGGCACATTTTTTCGTGATTGTGCTGACACCTTCGCGAAACATTTCATGATTGCCGTCGTCGATCCCTTTTCGCATCTGCTCAACGG
>JAQWSQ010000187.1 GCA_029243145.1 Planctomycetaceae bacterium
ATCGTCCAACACGCCACCTTCATCAAGAATGAAGTTATAATGCACGGGAATTTCGAATTCAAAATCACTCGTGACGAGATAAGCACGCCGCTCACGGTTTCCCGGAGAATCGACCGAAGCAAACATCCCGAAACCGCCCCCCTTCCAGGGAGATTGATCAACCGTGTAAGCCCGGACGATCTGCGTCAAAGCCACGACCACCAACAGCAGTGGTGTGAACAGCACTAATAATTTTCGGCCCGGACTAAACTCGTTCATCCAACCCAAGCGATAATCCTGGCCAGAGTTCGGTGGTTGTTGATTGGGTGGTTGATTCATGGAGAAAGCTCTCGGAAAAGTAAAAAATCAAGCGATCAGCAAGGCGATGCACTTCGAGACTTTGGCTTTAAAGTGCAGCCAGCACTTTCTTCTGCTCGTCCTCTGGTAATCGACCATTCCAGATTTCGAGAACTTTGCCCTGTTTATCAACCAGCAACATCGTGGGAACGCCTTGGACGTTCATTTTGTCCATATCGAGCTGAATAATTTTATCCACTTTGACATTGTTCTTGTCGAGAATTTTTTGCTCTTCCTCAACGGGCGTCTGTTCGTGGAGAGCCACAATCACAGATTTGCTGATTCCTTCTGCGTCACGTTTTCAATAATTTGCCGGAAGAACGGCATACTCTTCGTGCAATGCGGACAATTGGGAGAGATCGCCAGTACGATGGTCTGATCTTTATCGGCTGACAAGTGCTCTTGTAACACCGGCAACTGATCGCCTTTGGCCAATGGTTCTGGAGGACGCATCGACCATTTCACGCCCAAAGTCGCCAGCGAAATGAGAATCACGGCAATATAGCCGATGACTTCGAGCTTTCGTCCCTATTGAGCAAGTTGAACTTGTCCGTCCTCAACACCTTCAGGGTGTTCTGAGTCTGTTGCGTCAACTGCTTCCCCCGAATTTTCGGGAGCCACAGCGTTTTCAGGAGTCTGATCTTCAGAGGGAGGCATTTCGGGCATATCAACAAGCCTTAGTCGAGGGGGGAAACCAGGCAATCAAAAATCGAATAAGGTCGATCTCTAACTGTTAAAAGCATTTTGGGCGTCCATTCGAAGGAGTGTCAACCCCCGAATTGAGAAGTTCGCTCAATTCATTGAGAGCCCAAGGTCACCGGAATGAGAAACCGGTTATATAGATTCTATCGAATCCCTATTACCCCCATATTCATGACCTGAACAGATCATGCGGCGGGTCGATAGTCGGTCATCACCCAGGGGAACTCACATTGAAATGACCCATTAGGATCAAGATCGAGCCCCACGGTCTGAAAAGTTTGCGTCGGAATTTTCTTGGTAAATTTCTCATCCACTGTGATGGTCGTTTCAATCGGCTGAATCGCCTCTGCCGACACTTCGTAGTCAAATTGTCGAATCGAAAGTGCGCATCCCGATGACTTATTAAGCCGCCCCGCAAACACCACCGGAGTCGCCAGCAACTCACGTATCGCATTCACTGAGTCTTCTGAAACTGCGCCTTCTCCTAGTTTAATGTCAGCCTCAAAAATCTGGTGACCATGGCGGTTGAGAGTTCGAAACCGTCCCGGCTGAAATTCAAATCGCCCATGATGTTTTGATAAGCCGTACATGAATCGACCGAGAACCGAAGAACAAATGCTGTTCAGAAATATTCTCGAATACAGAGTGACACGAGGGATCGCAGGCAGCTCTGTCGATTCTGGAAGTTGTAAGTTGGGAATGATCATTAACACTTCATCGTATTCAAGACCAAAGCCGTATTGAAACTCCCATGATCCCCAGACGTTTCTGACACAGCGTTGTTTTCCAAACAAATAAATGGCGGGAAGAGTTTTTTTGCCACGCGAGTCGAGCGGAGTGATCCCACTCCCACGTGGTATTAACTGCTGAACTGACTTCACAGGAATTTCACCCGGCGACACATACCCGGCAAACGTGCCTCGTAAGGAACGCGGCGTCTCTTGAGAGGGTTCTGAGATCCGACGGATCGCGACGGGAAGTGGCATTTCATTCAGGCCATGTTAAAGACAGATCGAAATGTGAGATCGCCTTAGCTCTCGGAAACAGACGATGACATATGAATGAGGTGTACCAAACGATCAGAGAGAGGTAAATACCTCTCAGAGATCTTGTGTGGTATCCCAATGAACCTCAATAAATATTAGTGTTCGCACGAAGTTCTTCACTCGTATCGTTGACCGTCATGTTTAAGCCAGCCGCCGGGATGATTGCCGTGCGAAGCCCGATGGGTCCAATGCAGCACACCCCCCTGAGCGTTCCACTCATACTCTGCATAAAAAACCACTCGGTCTCCCGCCTGCAATGTTTTGATCTTCGCGGCCACGTCAATGTTATGGGCTACCATGACTGTCTGGCCGGAGTCCAGTTTCAGGATGAAGCGTTGATGACGACTCCCTTTATTGTCGTCCGGCAAGACTCGATCAACAGTGCCGTGACCCATCACTTGAACGTCGCTTTGATGATTTTCAAAAGCCTCGGAAAGTACGAGGTCTGCGTCACCCAAAGAGACGACATTTTTCGGCGGTGCCTCAGAACGCTGAGGTACGACCTGTGCCTGATCATCGATGTTGGTGTAAAGATAGGCGACCAACCAGCCAATGCTTATGAAGATCACCCGTACGATTATTCGTTTCTGCTTCATGCCAAACCTTCAATAAATACATTATTGAGACTACTTAACTTCGTATCTTATCTTTTCTTACTTTGTCACTCGCGTATTGGTGCCGCGAAGTTCGGTCACAGCCCCACCGACTAAGACCAGCGTAATCGTCCAGTCTTCCGTGAAATCATTGCGGAACGTCGACTTCACAGTCACCGCCATTTCGCCGGAATGTCCCGTATAGGTGAAGGTCTTTGTCGCTTCATTCCAAGCGCCCGTCAACATTAAATGAATCCCGCGAGAGTCGTGAAGAGACAGGAAATATTTCTTCGACTGTTTGTCATAACCTCGCAAGATTAAGCTTTCCTCTCCATCCTGAAAGACCTGTTTCTGTTCGATAATTTGCCCATTCAGCTTCCATGTTGTATGGCTGTCAAAAGTAAACTTTTCACCCTGATCGACGCCGTCCCATTCGCCAACATAGCGCCCGAGCACTTCCTGTTCGGGTGTGAGATCGGCCAGCACATAATTGACTTGCAGGATACAGGGGATGAGTAGCCCCCCGACTAACATTCGAATCATTGTCATTCCCCTTTTGTGAAGTTGAGTGTCGTGATCTTGAGTATCAGCGTGGGTCATCCTTCAGAACTTCAGACAGACCGATGACCGACCAACACGTCCCCCAATAAATGGAAGTTTCGACCGGCTGACCCTTCGCTTTTGTTTTAGTACCGGGAGTGGTCTCCCAACTGCCATTCTCGGCTTGATGAGACAATAGAAAATCGACCGCTTTCAGAATCGCAGCATCATTACTGGGAAGACCGGCGGAACGAAACGCATACAATGCCATGCCAGTTGCCATCGGGTCACTGCCCGTCTCGCCAACCCAGTTCCAACTACCGTCCTCTCTCTGTTGAGATTTCAGTTCACTGACCCAGTGGTCCGTTTGCTTGTCGTCTTGTGATTGATCTGCCAGCAAAATACGCAGCATAAATTCTTCGGTGCTTGCTCCCGGTGTTGCTTTGATAATGGGAACCATCGCTTTCTTGCGGGCGTCCTGAGCAGCCGAGTCTGGAGATGTCCCCAAAGCCAACGCGTGCCACATCGACGAGACCAACGCGGTTTCGACTTTGTCTCTTCGCTGAAGTGGCAATTGACCGTTCGCTTTCCAGAGTCCCGTTTCAAGTTGCCCATCGACGACATATTTCAGGAAGGTCGCTCGCGTCGAGTGATCGTTTCGAGGTGTAAATCGTTTACGTTCAGCCCAGAGGATATGACTCACACATTCCAGATTGCGCGTCGCAGCCGGCTTTTGATCGTCTTCGTTGAGTTTGTTGAGGTCGTCACGCGACCAGACACGAAGTTCTTCGAGTTCTGCCAGATCGATATCAACACCAACATCAGCAGCCGCTGCGAGCGACCAGGTCATGAACGAGGTTCGATGGCAACTGGAACAATCTTTCGATTCGATCCAGGCATTCCCCTCTGTGACAATGTAGGGAACCGCTTTCTCAATCGACTGACGAATCAACGATTTGTCAGCCGCGCTAGCAACACCGACCTGGGTAAAGTGGCTTAACCAGCAAATAATGACAAGTTGCAGACAACGAGACATAATGAGTCCAATAAGAATAAAACTGTTGCTTTTATTGTAACAAATCAAAAAAGAAAGGAACCTGAAAAACGATGTTTGCCTTGGACGGATTTCCTCGACTAGGATCAATGCTGCCCTCCTCGATGTCCTACCTCTGAAAGTGAGAGAATCATGATCGTCTGCCGTCGCCTGTTATTGCTGTCGCTGGTTCTCAGTTTATTAGGGCTGTCCCCCAATTCAGGATTCGCAGAGGAACCCGCCGCAAAAGTTCTCCGAGCCGGGGCCGCGACGAGCAATATCACGCCACCACTGGGAGAACGGGTGATCGGTGGGTTCGTTCCGTTTCCGTCCACGAACATCCATGACGAATTGCATGCTCGCTGTCTGGTCCTCGATAACGGCCAGACAAAATTCGCAATCGTCATTTGTGACAATCTCGGGATCCGTAAAGATGTCTATGCGGAAGTGCGCGAGTTGGTGGCGAAAGAGACCGATCTGTCGCCCGCGAGCATTCTGCTGGCAGCCACTCATACTCACTCCGCGACTCCTAGTAGCAGTGAGACCTATCAACCGCTTTTAATCAGACGCATTGCCGATTGCATTCGTCGGGCAAACGAAAATCTGGAGCCCGCCAAAATTGGTTGGTCCAGTGTCGATGAACCTTCGGAAGTATTCAATCGTCGCTGGTACGTGACCGATCCAGAATTGACTCGAAATCCGTTCGGCGGAGTCGATAAAGTTCGCATGAACCCTCCACGCGGTAGCAAAGTGCTGATCAAGCCAGCCGGCCCCATCGATCCCGAAGTGTCATTCATCAGCGTGCAGACAACAGAAGGTCGCCCCCTCGCGTTGCTGGGAAATTACTCGTTGCACTACGTGGGTGGAGTCAACAGAGGGGAAGTTTCCTCGGATTACTTCGGTATCTTCTCAAATCGAATTGGCGAATTGATCGGTGCCGAGCAGCATTATTCTCACCCGCCGTTTGTCGGCATGATGTCGAACGGCACGAGCGGTGACATCAACAACATCAATTTTCCCGAGCCGGGCACGAAGCGATATGCACAATACGAAAAGATGACCGAAGTGGCCGAGAAGGTGGCTCAAAAAGTGAAGTCAGCCTATGAGAACGTGGAGTACAACGATTGGGTTCCGTTGGGAGTTGCGAATCGCGATTTAACTCTCACAGTCCGCAAGCCCGACGCGAAGATGCAGGCCTATTTCAAAAAAGTCCTCGCCCAACCTAATGATGCAGAGAAGTTTCATCGTTACGAAACCAATTACGCCGGACGAGTGCAAAATCTTCTCGATGGTCCCGATGAAATCACAATCCCGCTGCAAGCAGTTCGCATCGGCGATTTGGGAATCGCCGCCATCCCGTTTGAGACGTTCGTCGAGATCGGTTTAGAGATCAAAGAGAAAACGCCGTTCGGCGATGCCTTCACCATCGAACTCGCCAACGATTACAACGGCTATCTGCCGACTCCCGAACAACATAAACTCGGCGGCTACGAAACCTGGATGGGAACGAACAAGGTCGAATTCAACGCTTCGGTGAAAATCACCAAAATTATTCTGGAACTGATGCAGGAGTTGAAAAAGAATAACGATTAAAGCAATAGGTGATGATCGTCGAATTCCCGAACACTCAACACCCGTTTCAAGATGTCAAGATTCGGTGAATGGGGGACACACCTCGACCGAATCTTGACCAAATCTTGCCCCAAATGTTGCCGAATCTTGATTCCATATCTTCCATACCCTTGAGCAAGCTGTTGGCACCCATCGGCTTGCGTTGATTGCTTCGCTTAGAAGAGAAATTACTTTTTGTCGGGACGAATCTTCTTCGCCACACGAAATCGCTTCCGATTTCACGTTGCAGAGGTCGTCATTCTTCAACACACGATTCGTTGATTGAGCCTCCAATGCGCATGCTCACCCCGCGTTGCGGTGAGAGCATGAAGAGATAGGAAGCCGAGTGGCTCCGTTTGCTCGCCAAACGGGGTGCCGAAGGCATAAGAGGCATAGCATAGCCGTGGAGCGCAAGCTCCGCGGGCTCGTACAGATGACCCTCGACACGCAATAACACCTGAACCGGCCCCAACTGCTTGCGCAGTGGGGCTATGTTATCAGGGCGAGTTTTCCTGATAGCCCTGCGGCGAAAGCCGCGGGGGTCTACGCGTTGTCATGACGTTCAAATTGCCAAAGATCGAGTCGCCTGTCGGCGAACCACGAACGCTAACTCTGGTAGACCGCGTTTGGCAAGATGAGTTTGAACGATCATTTTTTTGACGCATAGCCGTAGGTCGGGTTAGCCGAGCAAAGCGAGTCGTAACCCGACAACTCGATTCGATGTTCATCCCGAATTGGCAATTCAGGAGCTGACGAACACGTCGACGCTTTACGGGAGTCAGGGTCCACATCTTCTTGTGGAAATACTCAGCCACAAAAAACACGAAGAGACACGAAAAAAACTCTTTGTGATTTCTTGTGCTTCTTGTGGCCATCATGAAGAGAACCCCGGATCACGCAGATGTCTCGGATAAATTGAGAAAGTGTACGCGTTGTTGTCGGCATGAGCGATTTTGATGTGTGGCTGGGGCTCTTCAAAGTTTGCAAAGAAGACTGGACTTTGAATTCCCGAGCCGTCTTCGTATTTCGGAATGCGAGCACGGCCCCAGATAAAAAAATGGGTGGCACTGGTCGGCTTGTCCGCCAGTGTGAGAATTTGCCTCACGCAGAGGCGCGGCGGCGCAGAGGAAAACAAATTGGGTAGCACCGTGCTCGTCAAGCGGGGTGGCGTAAGAGGCCAACAGTCCAACCAAGTACCCAAACCATAAAAGCTGGGACGAGTCCCAGCCTACGAAACTACTGGCGATTATTTTCAACCGCTGAGTTCGCTGATAAGAAATATTTGACAGCGTGAATGGGAGCAGGGACAATAAAGAACCTGTCATTCCTGTCTCGGGAGGCTTATGCCATGCTTGTCAAATCCTCGTCTCGGCTGTTGCTGGTCTTAGTATTGCTGCTGAATGCATCATTGCTGACTGCCTGTTTGTGGGACAGTGACACTCGCAGCATGGAAGAGAAAGCGTTCCCCGATGCGCTGGCGTTGATCACGGGTGGATTTCTCCGACATTCGCCCGAGTTCTACGAATGGCGCATCGAACAAAAACTTGCCGTGATTGAGAAATATCCCGACTCTTTAGCTCCTTACGACGATCTGGCAGTCGCTTACGAGAAAACCGGACAGACCGCGAAAGCCATCGAAGTGATGGAAGGAATGGAAAGCCGTGATCCCGACCGGTATGAAACTCTCGCCAATCTCGGCACGTTTTATATTCACAATGGTGATTTAGAACGAGGCGTCAAATACATCGACAAAGCCATCGCCATCAACCCCGATGCCCACTTTGGCAGAGAGCGGTATCAGAAGTATGTCGTCGAGTATGTGTTGTCAAAAACGACGGATGAAGGATTAATGTTGCCATTGGACGGAGAGAGCCATCGAGAGGGTTATGGGGACGCCGTCGGCTTCACTCAATTTCTATTTTCTCAACTCTCGTTGGAGACTCCTCAGAACTCTGATTCCAAAGATCCTGAACTCAAGAAAAAACAGGATGCAGAGGTTAAAAAAGCGATCAAGCGTGTGCTCGGAATGATGCGGTTCGGAAATCACGACTCTCCAATTTTGTTGGAATGCTTGGGAGACCTGTTCTTTCATGGAGAAGAAAGGGATTCCAATCGCCACTTGGCGAGCCGCGCTTTCCTCAAAGCCAGTTATGGCGTCGAGGACGAGGAGATGAAAGAAAAGTATCACAAGATGGCATTATACGCTGCCAGTTCTATTTATTCTCCCAAAGCAAGTAGCGATTTGGAATTTCCAGAACTGGAAAAACGCTTTCAGGAAGAACTAAAATCAGCCGACAAATGGGCCACTGAGGTGTTCGCGAACGAACGGAAATGGATTGCCGAGGGACTCAATGTCGAACAGAAATATGCCGAAGTTTATTACGCCGACCCCGAACCGGTTGCCGATGAAGAAGAGGAGTTTGCCACATTGGTTTCAGCGCCTACTCGAATGCTGTGGACGGCCGGATTTGCTATTTTAGGCATCGTTTTAGGCATCTTACTTTTTATTGGCTATGCGATTAAAGTGATCTGTTCGAAAGAGTCAGTCGCTCATCTTTCCAATAAGGATGTCAGCAGATCCCCTGAAGAAAGCATCTAGCAATACGTTATTGAGTTTCGCAGTGTGTTGCCGTTACGATGGACGCATGAAAAAACTTTGTTGCGTTATTACCAGTCTTGTTGTCGCGAGCATTCTCTCAATAGGTGAGGGGTTATGCGCAGACGAAATCGATTTCAACGCACAGATTCGACCGATTCTGGCTGAGAATTGCCTGCATTGTCACGGACCGGATGCCGACAAACGCGAAGGGGAATTGCGTCTCGATCTGGAAGACGCTGCTAAAACCAAAGCCATTGTCGCGGGCAAACCAACCGAGAGCGAATTGATCAAACGGATTCTGTCGACGGACGAATTCACAAAGATGCCGCCACCCGAGTCGGGAAAGGCGCTGACACCGGCACAGATTCAGTTGCTCAAACAATGGGTCAGTGAAGGAGCGAACTACGCAGGTCATTGGGCGTTCGAACCAATTCAGAAACCGGAATCACCGCCCGATTATCCTGCCGCGAAGACCGACATTGATCGCTTCGTACTGGCAAAATTAAAATCGCAGGGGCTGTCATTGACTCCGCGTATTACCAAGCAGCAATTGATACGACGGGCGACGTTCGATTTGATTGGTTTGCCTCCCACTTGGGAAGAGGTCCAAAACTTTGTCAACGATGAATCGCCGAACGCCTTTGAAAAAGTGATCGATCGCTTACTGGCTTCTCCCCATTACGGCGAACGCTGGGGACGACACTGGCTCGACATCGCCCGTTACGCCGACACGCATGGTGGAGCCGCCATCGGCTTTACCAAGTTCCCTTTCTCATACACATACCGCGATTACGTGATTCGCACGTTGAATGCCGATACTCCTTACAATCAGTTTGTCGTGGAACAATTGGCCGCCGATCAACTTGGCTTACCGGCCAATGATCCCGCACTCGCAGGATTGGGATTTTTGACCGTCGGCATGCAGTTCCGAAACCCTCACGACACCATCGACGACCAGATCGATGTCGTCTCGCGCGGCATGTTGGGATTAACGGTTGCCTGCGCCCGTTGTCACGACCACAAATACGATCCCATTCCGACCAGCGATTATTATTCGCTCTACGCAACTCTCGCTAGTAGCGAGTCTCCACAATTGTTACCGGTCGTGGGAACACCCGAGTCAACACCCGCGTATCAGAAGTATCAGGCCGATCTTGCTGATCGGCAGGCCGCTTATGATGACATGGCTCGCGAGCAGAATGCCGTGATGCGCGGACGATTGAAAATGCAGGTGGGGCTGTACCTCAAGGAACTTGCGAAGGGTATTCCCGAGCAAGATTTGGCGTCAGTCTTTCTCTCTTACCGGACGGACGATTTACGTCCTCGTGTCTTGGAAGCCTGGCGAAAGTATCTGAAACAATTCGATGCAACCGATCCGGTTTTCGGAGCCTGGCATCAATTATCGGCACTCAAGGCAGAAGAATTCGAAAAACGGAGTTTGGAAAGTCTCCAGAAGATGACTGACGAAAATGGTGATCCCACCAAGTGGGCGGCTCCACAATCTCTCGGTGCGGCGGCTCCGCGATGGAACCCAAGAGTGATTGGAGCGATCAAATCTAAGCAGCCGAAGTCGATGCTCGATGTTGCCGAAGCGTACGGAACTCTGTTTGCCGACGTTCATCAGCAATGGTTGAAGCTATTACAGGAAACGGTGAAAGAAGCCGTGCCAGGAGCTGAAGTGATCCCCGATGAGGATGCTCGGCACGCCGATGTGAACAGTCCCATCAATCGTCAACTCCGTACGCATCTTTACAAACCGGGGACGCCGACATCGATGGACGAAAAAGCGGCTGCGAGAGAATTGAATCGTTCCATTCGCGACAGCTTAAATGGCCGTGCCAATCAAATCCATAATCTGCATTTGTCTTCTCCCGGTTCACCCCCCCGCGCAATGGCATTGAAAGAGGATCAGCAAACAGACGATTTTTATATCTTCCGGCGGGGTAGCCCCGTCAGTCGCGGAGAGACTGTTGAAGCTCACTTTCTGACCGCGTTATCGACAGGTGAATTGGAACAGTTCCCCGATGGGAAACGTCGGCTTGGCCTCGCACGTTCGATTGTCGACCCCGACAATCCCCTCACGCGACGAGTGTTTGTCAACTGGGTTTGGCGAAATCATTTCGGCAAAGGACTGGTCCGCACGCCGGACAACTTTGGAACTCGGGGACAGCCTCCCACACACCCCGAATTGCTTGATCACCTTGCCACGACATTTGCTGAAGATGGCTGGTCGCTGAAAAAATTGCATCGGCGAATCATGTTGTCGGTCGTCTATCAGCAAGGAGCCGTTGAGAATAAGACAGCACGCATGATCGATCCTGACAACAAGTTTTTATGGCGAATGCCAAGACGCAGACTGAAATTGGAAGCCATGCGTGATTCAATGTTAGCGGTATCGGGTGAACTGAATCCCGCCCAACGGGGCCGACCGTTCGATTATCTCTCCAATCCGGTCAACCCACGTCGCAGCGTGTATGCCTTTGTGAATCGGGACATAGTCCACAATTTAGCCAGCACCTTCGACAGTGCGAATCCCAATGCTTGTACGGCGAAACGACCCGACACCAATGTTCCGCAACAGACTCTGTTTGCGCTCAACTCAGATTTCATTCAGGATCGTGCCGCCAAGTTAGCCGCTCACTCCGAAGTCAGTTCGGCGGAGTCTGATGAAGAACGGGTGAAGCGTCTGTATCAACGGACGTTTGCGCGTCAGCCAGATGAACGTGAGTTGAAAATCGCGTTGAATTATGTGCGCAACAATAACGAAACAAGCAAAACCAACCCTTGGCAGCGACTGGCTCACGTGCTGTTGGCGGCCAATGAATTCGTCTTTGTGGATTGATTATGAAATTATTCGAACAACCTCAACCCTTAGATCGACGCACATTCCTGCAGCGCAGCGGGATGGGGTTCGGCTCCCTCGCGTTGGCTGGACTCATGGGCGACAGCAGTTTCGCCGGTGAGGAGAGCACGCATTTCCCCGGCAAAGCCAAGCATGTGATTCATATCTTCCTGAATGGGGGAATGTCTCAGGTTGATACGTTTGATCCCAAGCCCGAATTGACAAAACGGGGCGGCCAGATGTTGCCGTTCGATAACTTGCAGACCGAACGAAAAACGGGCGTAGCGCTCCCCTCGCCATTCAAATTCGAGCAGCATGGCGAAAGCGGCACGCCGGTCAGCGATCTGTTTCCGCACTTGTCGCAGCATATCGACGACATGGCCGTCATTCGTTCAATGTACGCCGAGTTACCGAATCATGAAATGTCGCTGATGCTGATGAACACCGGCGATCAGCGATTGGTGCGCCCGAGTTTCGGGTCTTGGCTCACGTGGGGTATGGGAAGCGAAAATAAAAATCTTCCCGGCTTCATCGCATTGTGTCCGGGAGGACTTCCTGTCGGCGGTGCGGGGAATTGGCGGTCGGCGTTCCTGCCGGGTGTCTATCAAGGAACTCACGTTGACACCAATCAGACTGATCCCAAAAAGCTCATCGCCTACGTTCATAATGAACGACTCAACCAACAAGAACAAAAGTCGCAATTCGATTTGTTGCAGTCGCTCAACCGCAGGCATCTGGAACAACGACCGGGAGAAGCCGAACTCGACGCGAGAATTCGTTCCTTCGAGTTGGCGTACAACATGCAGATGGAAGCGACCGACGCTTTCGACATCGAGCAGGAACCGGAACACATCATCAAAATGTACGGTGATGGACCGCAGAATCGTCAACTACTATTAGCCCGTCGTCTCGTCGAACGTGGAGTCCGCTTTGTGCAGACGTGGCATGGTGGTGGGCAGCCGTGGGACAGTCACGGCAATATTGCCGGCGCTCATCGAACCGTGGCCAATCAATGTGATCAGGGACTGGCCGCGTTAATCACCGACCTCAAAGCGCGAGGTTTGTTTGACGAAACATTGATTCTCTGCACGGGTGAGTTCGGGCGGACGCCGAGTGTCGAGTTAGGACAAAATGGTGGCGGCGCGTCGCAAGGCCGCGATCACAATCACTGGGGATTTTCGCTGTGGTTGGCCGGTGGTGGAATCAAAGGTGGGACCGTTTATGGTGCCACCGATGAATTTGGTTTCAAAGCGGTGGAAAACCCGACATCGATTCACGACCTGCATGCGACAATACTACATCTGTTAGGGTATGATCACGAGCAATTCACGTATCGTTACGCGGGCCGAGATTTTCGTTTGACCGATGTGCATGGTCACGTCGTCAAAGACATCTTGGCATAATCAAAAACTCATCGCATTCAAAACCATAAATTCATCTGGAATACGACTCTCATGATACAACGCTCTCAAAAAGCCTTGCTGGCTCTTCTTCTATTGTGCGGTGTTTCAAATTCACAAGCTGAGGAGAAGAAGACACCCTGGACGGCACGGCCCGATGTCTTGAAAAAGTTTGAAGCTCGCGGTGGTGACTTCAATTACGACGAAGCCAAGATTCCCGAGTACAGCTTGCCTGATGCATTGGTTTCTCAGAGCGGTCAAAAGATCACCGATCCTGCGAGTTGGAAGAACTTGCGTCGTCCCGAATTACTCCAACTGTTCCGCGACACGATGTACGGCAATCGTCCCGAAACAGAGTATGCGGTGACGTATGAACTTCTCGAAGAAAAGAAAGACCTGTTCGAGGGAGCCGCCACTGGTCGCAGTATGAAAGCGACCGTCACGATTGGAGACCGCAGCTATTCCTACCCGTTTACATTGTTCATTCCCAACGGAAAATTTCAGGCAGTCCCGGCCGTGATCCACATTAACAATCGCTACTTTCTCTCGATGGACAAAGTGATCGAGGAACACGATTCCTTCTGGCCAGTGCGGACGTTGATCGAACGTGGTTACGCGACGGCGTCATTCCATACTTCCGATGTCGATCCCGATAAGAAAGATGGATACGAACAGGGAGTCCGCGCTTTCTTTGCAGATGGCAAGCCGCCCGAAGACAAGGCGTGGCGTTCGCTCTCCGCATGGGGCTGGGGAGCCAGCCGGATTCTTGATTACCTGGAAACGATCGACGCCATTGATGCCAAACAAGTGGCCATCGTCGGTCACTCACGAGGTGGCAAGTCATCACTCTGGGCTGCCACTGAAGATAGTCGATTCGCCGTCGCCTACAGTAATAATTCAGGATGTGGAGGAGCGGCTTTAACGCGTCGGTCTTATGGCGAAACGGTCGGTCGGATCACTGGCAGCTTTCCACATTGGTTTTGCCCACCGTTTGCCGAGTATGCGGGCCGAGAAAATGAACTGCCCATCGACCAACATCAATTGATGGGTTTGATTGCGCCACGGGGCGTTTATGTGACCAGTGCCGATGAAGACCTCTGGGCCGATCCGCACGGCGAATACACGTCGCTCATCAATTCGGCGTCTGTGTTTCAATTACTGGGCAAGAAGTCGATCACGACTCCCGTGATGCCCGCGTTGAACAGTCCGCGAGTTGTCGGCCAGACCGGTTATCACGTGCGGACCGGCGGTCACGGCTTGGAACAACAAGACTGGGACTGGTTCCTCGATTTCACGGACGGGCTGCTGAAGTGATTGAGGTGACGCTCACTCTTCAACAACACGATCAATTTGACTTCGCAACTCTTCCTAGACTTTCAGAAACTGGTCCCATTCGTCGAGCGGGATAAATTCTTTGATGGCATTAATTTCTCAAACGATATGCCCCTCACTCAATTCGCCATTGTGACCAAGCGGTTCTTTGCACAAAAAAAGAGCCAGTTCGGGATTGTCATCTATCGTGAGACCTTCGACGTAATGCCAGCCGCAAGTTTCAGGAGTGAGTGTTCCACCACTTACCAAGACCTTTTCCGTTTGTTCAGGAGGCGCTCTCTTACCGGAGAGAAGATAAGCATTGGCGTCGTGAGGGTAGAGTAAGCCTAGAGAGGCTTCGGGGGATGAACCGCCGCGGGGGAATTTTCCTCCATGTCGATCTGCATAATCTCTAAGAGCAAATGAAAGCTGCGTCTCACAGAAATGGCTCCAGCCATAGGGATAGATTTGGTGATACCTATAACGTGCAAGGCCAATGATTACTGCCAGAATGGCGAGCGGAATGAGATACTTTTTTCGCAGTAATTTTTTCATGGGCAAGAACCTCAGACCTCACATTGTCAGCCAGAATCAATAGTGAAATTCATTTCAGAAGATGATTGGATCAACCTCTACCATAAAGCAGACAGTAATTCAGAGGAAATGTTTTTCGCAGCTGAAATGCGTTCCTTCCCTGCCCCCTTGACCTCTCCGGGGACACTCGCCATAATTTGGCATCAGGATTTCTTATCGTGCCACACTCTTCCATAAGCAATCAGTTATACCTTAAATGCACCTGCGAAACGTCAAAATCTTCTGCGATGTTGCTGCGTGCCGCTCTTTTTCCAAAGCGGCAGAACTGCATCAGATCTCGCAGCCCGCAGTTTCTCAGGCCGTGCATGCGCTGGAAGATAAACTGAATTGTCGGTTAATTGACCGGTCACAACGTCCGCTGGGGCTGACGGAAGCCGGGAAATACTACTTGGATGGTGTTCGGGGGATTCTGTCTTCACTAGACAAGCTCGAGCAGAACGTCCAAGAGATCGAAAATCGCGTCACAGCAGGAACACTGCGAATCTCGGCGATTTACTCCATCGGCCTACTCCGTATGGATGGCTATATTAAGGCGTTCCAAGAGCTGTATCCCGATGCTGTGATTGAGGTTGAGTATGCTCACCCGGATGTCGTGTATCAACATGTGAGGGAAGAATCGGCTGAGCTGGGTTTAGTTTCGTTCCCGAAGGAATCGGGCGAATTTCAATCAGAACCTTGGCAGGAACAATCGATTCAACTGGTGGTCCCTGCGGGTCACCCACTCTGCGAACGCGACCAAGTTTCTCTCCGAGAATTGGAAGGAGAATCGTGGATTGCCTTTACGAGCGAGCTTCCAATTCGGAAAAAACTGGATCGATGGCTGAAAAAGGCTGGCGTGGGACTGAAGATTCGGCACGAATTCGATAATATTGAGAACATCAAACGGGATGTGGAAATCGGCAGCGGAATTGCCTTTCTGCCGCTGGAAACAGTCGAGCGAGAAGTTGAGCTTGAGTTACTTCATGCCATCCCCATTACCGATATCGATTGGACGAGACCTTTGGGAATCGTCTCCAAACGCAGGCGGCGATTTTCTCCGGCAGCTCGAAAATTTATCGAGTTGCTGAAATCGGATGGGAAGCCGATGGGAATTGCAACAGGAACACCCGTCAAACCGACGGTTGCCTTCCGGCAAACCTGAGACTCGCGGAGATGCTGACTTCGCGGTTTTTTCTTCCAGCAATGGAACACAGATGAAACTCGCGGGGTCTCCATCCCGGCAAACCAAAACATAGAGATCAAAAACAACCAAACACAATCACTTGCGATTTGAAATACATAGAGACCGACTATGACGACATCGAATACCGATCATCTGCCTGTTCCGCAATCTGAAACTCGCCAACAACTGGGGCGACCCGGAGAAACCGGTTTGTACGACCCTGCGAATGAGCATGATAACTGCGGAATTGGCTTCGTCGCAAATATCAAAGGCGAACCGTCTCATCAGATTATCATGGATGCCGAACGCGTGTTGCGTCATATGGATCATCGTGGTGGCTGTGGTTGCGATGCCAACACCGGAGACGGAGCCGGTATGCTGACCGGGTTGCCGTATAAATTCTTACGGAAAGTGGCCAAAAGCGACCTAGGCATCGATCTCCCCGAAGATGGTAAATACGGCGTCGGAAACATCTTTCTTCCACACGATGAAACACTACGCGCTCAGTGTAAGCATCTCGTTGAAGAGATCATTCAAGAGCAGGGGCAAACTCTGCTCGGTTGGCGAAAGATGCCCGTTGATGGCGAAGGAGCCAACGTCGGCAAGACCGCCATGCTGTCGGAACCGCACATCGAACAAATCTTTATCGGTGCCGCTGAGGGGCTCGACAAAGAGGCACTCGAACGCCAATTATTTCTGATCGTCAAACGATCATCGAACAAGATCCATTTTGAGAAGATCGCCGACGAAACCAAGTTCTATATGTGTTCGTTATCAACGAAGGTCATTATCTACAAAGGGATGCTGACTTCCGAACAGGTCTTCAAGTATTACACCGACTTGCATGACCCTGATTTCGAGAGTCATCTGGCGATGGTCCACTCACGTTTTTCGACCAACACTTTTCCATCGTGGGACCGTGCTCAACCTTGTCGATTCATGAGCCATAACGGCGAGATCAATACACTTCGCGGCAACGTCAACTGGTTAACCGCTCGCCAAGGCGTGATGAAGAGCGAACTGTTTGGCGACGAGTTGCAAAAGATCTTCCCGATTTGCGATCCGACCTGTTCGGACTCCGGGAACTTCGATAACGCACTCGAGATGTTATTGCATGCGGGTCGCGAGATCCCTGAAGCCATGATGATGATGATTCCCGAAGCGTGGCAGAATCATCATAATTTCTCGGAAGAAAAACGTGCGTTCTACGAATACCACTCTGCGATTCAGGAACCGTGGGACGGCCCGGCGTCGATCTGCTTCACTGATGGAAAATATATCGGTGCGACACTCGACCGAAACGGACTTCGTCCCAGCCGTTTTTACGTCACGCACGATGATAAAGTGATCATGGCGAGCGAAGTGGGAGTGTTGGATGTGGAACCCAAGAACGTCAAAATCAAAGGACGTTTGCAGCCCGGAAAAATGTTCCTCGTCGACTTTGAAGCCCAGCGAATCATCTCTGATGACGAATTGAAGCACGACTACGCCACTCGTCGTCCTTATACCGAGTGGCTCAAAAATCAACGCATTACGCTCAACGAACTTCCCCAACAGGAAGTGACTCCCGATTACGACACCAACGAGTTGCTTAATCGGATGCAGTCATTTGGTTACTCGATTGAAACTTTACAGTTCATGCTGATGCCCATGATCCGCACGGTGAAAGATCCTCTCGGTTCGATGGGAGACGATGCGGCTCTGGCTGTTCTCAGCGATCAGCCGAGAATGTCGTACGATTACTTCAAACAACTGTTTGCTCAAGTGACAAACCCGCCCATCGATTCGACGCGGGAAGAAATCATCATGTCGCTGGAGTGTTTTATCGGTCCCGAAGGCAATTTGCTGGAAACGACCGAAGAACAGTGCCATCGTCTGTTGATCCCCCACCCCATTTTGTCGAAGCCAGAATTGGCATCTCTCAAAGCTCTCGATTATCGCGGTTGGAAAACCAAAACGATCGATATGACTTTTGACCGTTCGGAAGGACCGGACGGAATCAAAACGACCATTGACCGTATCTGTCAGGAAGCCGATCAGGCCATCACCGACGGATTCACACTGGTACTATTATCCGACCGAAATGTGGGACAAGATCGCGTTGCGGTCTCTGCCTTGTTGGCCACGGGGGCTCTTCATCATTATCTCGTCCGCAATCAATTACGAACCCGCATCGGGATTGTGGTCGAAACCGGAGAAGCCCGTGAAGTCCATCACTTCTGTTTGTTGACCGGATTTGGTGCCGATGCAATCAATCCTTATCTTGCGATTGAAGCACTCATCCAAGCACGCGAAGATGGTCTGCTCGAAGAAACGTACACAGATGCACGCATTGTCGAACGCTATCGCAAAGCGACGAAACAGGGCATTCTCAAAGTGATGGCCAAGATGGGCATTTCCACCTTGCAAAGCTACAAAGGAGCACAAATCTTCGAGGCTGTTGGGCTGAACGAAGAAGTCATCGAAAAATGCTTCCGGGGAACGGCCTCTCGGATCAAGGGTATTGGCTTCGATGTTCTCGCGGACGAAGCGATTCGCCGGCACAATCTCGGTTTTCCAGAACGTGCTGAAAATCGTTTGCCCATATTGCCAAATCCGGGATTGTTTGCTTGGCGTAAAACGGGTGAAAATCACTCCTGGAATCCATTTACAATCTCCGAGATTCAAAACGCGGCTCGAACGGGCGACAAAAATGCCTATGCCCGTTTCGCGAAGTTGGTCAACGAAGAATCGACTCGCCAATGCCAATTGCGTGGCTTACTCAAGTTCAAGACAGGAACTCCTGTTCCGATTGAAGAAGTCGAACCGGCTGCGGAAATCGTTAAACGATTTTGTACCGGAGCGATGAGTTACGGTTCAATTTCTGCAGAGGCCCACGAGACATTGGCGATTGCCATGAATCGTCTCGGTGGAAAGAGTAACACGGGCGAAGGAGGCGAAGATTACGCTCGCTTCGAGCCGATGGAAAACGGCGACTCCAAGCGTTCAGCGATCAAACAAGTCGCGTCTGGTCGATTTGGCGTGACCAGTTACTATCTCACCAACGCCGATGAGTTACAAATCAAGATGGCTCAAGGAGCCAAGCCCGGTGAAGGAGGAGAACTGCCCGGTCATAAGGTCAACAAGATTATTGCCGCCACACGCCACTCGACTCCTGGTGTCGGCTTGATTTCACCTCCTCCGCACCACGACATCTATTCGATTGAAGACCTCTCGCAATTGATCTTCGACTTGAAGAACGCCAACCCGTCTGCACGTGTCAGTGTGAAACTGGTTTCTGAGGTGGGTGTTGGAACGATTGCCGCGGGAGTTGCCAAAGGAAAAGCCGATAACATTTTAATCGCCGGTCACGATGGTGGGACAGGAGCTTCGCCGCTGACCTCAGTGAAGCATGCAGGCTTGCCTTGGGAACTCGGGCTCTCGGAAACCCACCAGACACTCGTCATGAATGACTTGCGTAGCCGCGTTCGCATTCAGACCGATGGACAACTGAAAACCGGTCGCGATGTGGTGATGGCCACATTGCTCGGAGCGGAAGAATATGGCTTTGCCACCGCACCACTGATCACGATGGGGTGCATCATGATGCGGAAATGCCATCTCAACACGTGCCCCGTGGGAATTGCCACGCAAGACCCTGAACTTCGTAAGAAGTTCGAGGGTAAGCCGGAACACGTTGTCAACTATCTGTTCCTCGTGGCTGAGGAGTGCCGTCAGATCATGGCCGAGCTTGGTTTCCGAACCATCAACGAGATGGTGGGACGTGTTGATATGCTCGAAACCAATACTGCCATCGATCATTGGAAGGCACGCGGACTCGATTTTTCAGCGGTGCTGGCTCCCGCTCAGCCACCACACGAAAACGTCGACACCTATTGCACCATGTCGCAAGATCACGGTCTGGATGAAGTCCTCGACAATAAAGCCATCGAAAAGTCATGGGTGGCCCTCAACGAGGGAACTCCTGTTGAGTTTCCGATTGAGATCGAAAACCTCGACCGAGCCTTTGGGACAATGCTGTCGCATCACATCTCGAAGAAATGGGGAGCCGAAGGCTTACCAGACGACACCATCCGCATCAATTTGCGAGGGTCAGCCGGTCAATCTCTCGGCGCTTGGGGAGCGAGCGGAATCACCTTCAATCTGGAAGGAGACGCTAACGATTTCGTGGGCAAAGGTCTCTGTGGCGCGAAGATTATCATCCGCCCTCACGATAATTGCACCTTTGTACCGGAAGAGAATATCCTGCTTGGTAATGTCGCTTTGTACGGAGCGACCGAAGGGGAAGCTTACTTCCGAGGGATTGCGGCAGAACGATTTTGTGTTCGTAACTCGGGCGCGAGAACCGTCGTTGAAGGTGTCGGCGATCATGCTCTCGAATATATGACTGGCGGACGAGCCGTCATCATCGGCCCGACGGGACGCAATTTGGCAGCCGGGATGTCGGGAGGCATCGCCTACGTTTACGACCCGGACGAAAAACTGCTTGAGAACTGCAACATGCAGATGGTGGAACTCGAAGCGATGGCCGAAGAAGAATGCATTGCCGAGCTTCGCGAGTTGCTCGAGAATCATTACCGCTATACCGGTTCGACTGTCGCCAAGAAAGTGCTCGACAATTGGAATTCCGAATTGCCAAAATTCAAAAAGGTGATGCCGGTTGATTACAAGCGGGCTCTGAAAGAACTCGCGGCAGAAACAGCAGCGGGATAAAGCACGCCGCTTGGCAAATCGAAACAGAATTCCCCAAAACACACACCACGATAAATATTGATCACGGATTCACTGACAATGGGTAAACCGACCGGCTTTAAAGAATATTCAAGACGACTTCCCACCGACCGCGATCCCCTGCTACGGATTCTCGACTGGAACGAGTTTCATGATCACTCGTCCGAAAAAGACCTCCAAAAGCAAGGCGCTCGCTGTATGGACTGCGGCGTTCCGTTTTGTCATACCGGTGGCATTATTGCCAACATGGCGGCTGGCTGTCCCATCAATAATTTGATTCCTGAGTGGAACGATCTGGTCTATCGTAACCATTGGAAGGAAGCCTTGGATCGACTTCACAAAACAAACAACTTCCCCGAGTTTACGGGACGAGTTTGCCCTGCTCCGTGTGAAGGTTCGTGCGTGCTGGGGATCAATGAACCCCCAGTCACCATCAAAAATATTGAAGTCTCGATCATTGACCGTGGTTACGAAGAAGGTTGGGTCGTTCCCGTTCTCCCCAAAGAGGAAACTGGCAAAAAAGTTGCCATCGTAGGTTCGGGCCCTGCCGGTCTCGCCGCCGCACAACAGCTTCGTCGGGTGGGACATTCCGTAACCGTTTACGAGCGTGCCGACCGTATTGGCGGCTTGCTGATGTACGGCATCCCCAACATGAAGTTGGAAAAACATGTGGTCGAACGACGTGTGAAACAAATGGTAGACGAAGGTGTGAAGTTCGTTACCAATACTGAAATCGGTAAAGACATCTCTGCCAAGCAACTGACCGACGAGAATGATGCGGTCATCCTCGCGGTCGGTTCGACCAAACCAAACGACTTCTTTGCAAAAGCCGCGGGTCGCGATGCCAAGGGAATCCACTTTGCGATGGATTTTCTGCATCAAAACACGAAATCGTTGATGGATTCTGAACTCACCGACGGTAACTACATCTCGGCAAAAGACAAAGATGTGATTGTCATCGGAGGTGGAGATACCGGTAATGACTGTTTGGGAACCTCGATGCGTCACGGCTGTAAAAGCTTGACAAACTTTGAGATTGTCCAGCAACCTCCCTACGAGCGATCTCCCAATAACCCTTGGCCACAATGGCCTCGCATCATGCGTGTCGATTACGGTCACGAAGAAGCCGCGGCCAAGTTCGGTAACGATCCCCGTCACTTCAGTACCCAGACTTTGGAATTCGAAACGGATGCAGCAGGCAATCTGACCGCTCTGAAAACTGTCGAACTCGATTGGGAACAAGTGACCGAAGGAGGACCTCCTTTCACGCCGATTCCCGGCACCGAAAAAGTGTGGCCCGCCGATCTTTGTTTCCTGGCTCTCGGTTTCTCAGGACCGGAACAAACGATTGCTGCCGAACTGGGAATCGAGACTGATGTCCGCAGTAACTTCCAGGCCGAGTATGGTCAGTATGCGACCAGTGTCGACGGCGTATTCGCCGCAGGTGACTGTCGTCGCGGTCAAAGCCTGATCGTCTGGGCCATCAATGAAGGACGACAAGTGGCTCGCGAATGCGACCGCTTCCTGATGGGGAAGACCCAGTTGCCGGGGTGATAGCGGAGATATCCGAAACACAGCGAAGGCGAGATTATTCTGCCTCAGTGGTGTCCGTGTATCCCAGTCGTGCGCGAAGGGGGCCGAGAATTTGCTCGGCTAAAGCGGTGACTTCTGGGGTGAAATATTGGGATTCTCGCCAGACTCCCGACTTCCCTTTCCGCCGAAACTGGCCCTGCCCGGTCTTCTTGATCTTGCTGAAGTCGTGACTCTCGACGACTTCGCGAGCCACCCCTGGTTTCACATCGATTGAAACCAGATTGCCACACGCGATGAGTTGCGAGACGGGATCCTCTAGCAAACTTTCGTAAGTGATCTTTAATCGCTGCGTCTCTGGAAACGCCTCATACGCTGCGACCGACGAAAGTGCAGCCGACTTGAGATGCTCGCAAGTCCGCGTCACGTTAGGTTCCGAAAGGAACTCATGGGACTCACGAAACTCTTCGTTCCAAGAACCGGGAGCCTGCAAATCGAGATAAGAATCGAGTGTATCGAACGGATCACGCGTCAAGAAAACCATTTTCCCTGTGGGAAACAACGAACTCAACCAAGCGTATAGCTCGGGAGTATTCACTTCCTTCACAAATAACGCATGCTTGCCGAACGCCGGATACCTTTCTCGGACCATCTGAAAAAATAAATCGCGGAGTCCGTCGAACAACACCGACTCATAGCGTCGCGAATAAAACGACGCTGGTCGGTCTCGATCATCGGGCACATCAATGGGGTGTCGTAACAATCGACCGAAGTACGGCTCATGCCAGCGACTGATTCGGGGTAAACTCCCTAACATTTCTGCCAACCATGTTGACCCACTGCGTCCGTATCCGATCACCCACGCCAGACGGTGCTCGGCTTCGCGAGGATCTTGGCGCTGTCCTTCGAAATCGCGAAGTCTCTCGACCAGTTGCTCTGAACGATGATGATACAAATGCGAGGCTCGTGTGATTTCTTGAGCTTGTCGAACTTTTTGTTGACGCTCTTGAGGATTTGAGAGCGCCGATTGAATGGCACTCGTCGCCGAGCTTAAATCGGTAAAATGATAGACGTTTTCGCCGAACAGTCGATTCACTTCCCGACGTGCGGGACCAGTTAATAAACCACACTGGCCATAGGCGGTCACTTCAAAGACGCGAGGAGACGGCGAATCGGCGGGATCCTCAGACTCTCGGAACAAATTCAGCGTCAGTTTTGATTGAGCGTAGATATCCCATTTTTCAACCGTGGTAATTGTTTTTGAACGCAGCTCGACGGTGGAATATTTCTGGAACTCTTCCGCACCACTCACGAATTTCCCCGCCACCAGCATCCGCAGTTTCTGCTCATCACAAAACGCGGCAAGATCTAACAGAAACGGTAATCGATCCTCGAATACGGTGCCACCGGGCGAGCCAGAATTGGTTTTCTTTGCTGTACACGCTGCACTTCTTCCTTGAGGATCAACGCCGACGAATACCGCTTATCGGGATCGCGTTCGAGACATTTGAGACACAAGGTTTCCAGATCTTTGGGGACGGAGGGACGTAATAATCTGGGAGAGGGAGCATCTTGGTGCGTCTTTTGGAACATCACCGCCTGAGTATTACCGCGAAATGGAAGCTCGCCCGTCAACATTTGAAACAACATCACCCCCACGGCATAGATGTCGGTTCGTTGATCAGTTTGATTGTCCAAACCGGAGGCCTGTTCGGGGGACATATAATGAGCGGTCCCGACGATTAACCCCTTGGACGATTCGTTCTCTTCTGCAACACGCTTGGCGAGCCCGAAGTCGGCAACATAAGGAACACCATCATGATCTATCATGATATTAGCGGGCTTCACATCACGAAGAATAATCCCCACTTGGTGGGCATGATGTAGTGCATCACAGATCGTGACCATGAGGTCGTTTGTTGTCTCTGATATCGGGCATCCGGCGGAAAGGACATCTTTGAGATTCAGCCCTTCAATGTATTCACTCGCAATAAATGCTTGCCCCTGTTCGGTCTGTCCGGTTTCGAAAACCGAAACAATATTGGGGTGCCTCAGTTTGGCAGAGTTTTGTGCTTCATATAATAAATCCGCTACAGAACTTTTTTGAGCGAATGTCATTTTGAGAGCCACGAGTCGGTCAAGATCGACATCTTTTGCCAACCAGACCACCCCAAAGCCTCCCTGCCCCAACGGTCGCATCAGACGAAAATGCGAAACCATCTCTTGGGGAGGAACGATCTCGCGACTCTTTTGCGAGGCTTGATACTCGAAGGGAATCAGGCCACACTCTGGACAAAATATGCCTTGAGCAATCTGAGTTTTCTCATTTCCCGTTTCATCGTCACCGTCATCGTGAAAACTGATGGTCTCCATCAATTCAATGGGTTTTTGACATTTCGGACAATTGATTTGCACAGAGATTTCCTTGCCCGGCACATGCAATCAGGGAGAGGAATCGCCACTCGGAATTACCCATACCTAATACAAACCGGTAACGCTCTTTGTAACGGCACAAGGGGTCGCAAATCAACGAAATTGTGGAAGGATCATGAAAGCGATCCTTTCAGAGAGAAATAACGCATCGCACAGCTCGGGAATCCCACGTTCCTATTTATCTTTTCGTGCGAGTTGGCTTGGCAGCGGACAGTCGATTGTCGGCAACCCAATCTTTTCGCGTATAGATAATGACCGAGGAATCGGTCTCGCGTACTTCCAATCGATTCAGGGTAAAACCCATCTCGGTGATCTCTGTAAACAGCTTGTGGGCCAAATTCTCGACCGTTGTTGGGCCGTCCAGATGTTTGAGTTTCAACTCTTCGCCAGTGCGATCCATATGATCTTGAAGCGTCTCGTGAAGAGTGTCGCCTTTATGGATCAACATGCCGTGATCGTACTCGGCTTTCAGCCACGGTTCGATCTTCGCATCGAAATCTCCAAAAAGAGTCGTCAATGCGCCGGTCCGTTCGACTTCAAAAAAACAGGTG
>JAQWSQ010000157.1 GCA_029243145.1 Planctomycetaceae bacterium
TCCTTACACCCCTCTTTCAGGACACGCACTATCTAAGCGATTGTCTACAACTTCAATCTCTCAGGTTTTCGTCACAAACGCGATGATTTCTTGATTGTTGTGGAGTTCGCTCCTCGACTACACTGAAGTTCTCAAATACAAAGCCTACCCCCCGGAGATTCTTATGTCTCGTTTAATGCTCGTTGCCGTTTTGCTGTCGCTCTGTTTGTCGTCCGCAAATGCGGCCTCGCCCGATGAGTACAAAGCCCGTGGGCATCTGATCTTTGAAGATGATTTTGAGCGGGACGAATCGACGCCCGGCAAAGAAGAGATCGGTAACGGCTGGACGAGTAACAGTCCGTGGCGAGCCAAAGGGAATCAACAGGTCGATTTAGTGGACGGGGCGATGAAAGTCACCCGACATAAAGTCGCCGATCATGGCGTCGCCATCTTTCAGAAGCTCGACTTTCAGGATGCCGCCGTCGAACTGCGTTTCAAACTCGGTCAAGGAGACAGTCTGGGCCTGGACTTTGTGGATCGTGAAGTAAAAACGATTCACGCCGGTCACCTCTGCATGGCGAGAGTCGCCCTTAACAAAATGACGATGATGGATTCCAAGACCGGTCACATGGACAACAAAATTCGTGACCGTCGTCAGGCAGGAGAGAAGTCACCCGAATTGACGAAACTGATTAATAGCAAGAAGAAGGATGTGATACTGGATCTTGCCCCCAATTCGTGGCACACCTTGCTGGTGGTCGTTGAAGGGCCGATGATGGCCACTTATCTAGACGGCAAGCTGGTGGGCGAATTTGAATCGGTGGGAATCGCTCATCCGACGAAGAGAATGATCACACTCGCGGTCGGGAAGAAAGCTACCGTCGACGATGTGAAGGTTTGGAAACTGAAGTGAGGGTGAGTCGAGTCGATTAACGCAGCGTGACCCTCCAAATGAATAGATCTGCTTACGAATTGTTGGGTGATGCCTCGCTTCGTTCGGCTAACTCAACCTACGAATTTCGTGGCCGGTGGCCCTGTTTATCAACATTTTTCACCACCGATTTGAAGGTGAACTCTCCGCCGTGCGGTTGGCCCACGATGAGGCTCAAGCCCCACGAGAGCAACATCGACAAACCAAATCCAATCGGCCAGAACCAGATTGAAAACCAGTTGTCGAACGCGACCATCAAGTACAAAGTTGCGGCAGCAGAAATGAGAGTCCCTATAAAGACGCCCGGCGTGGTGACTTTGGGATAGAAGAACGCGAGTAAAAAGACGGCCAGTAATGGTCCACCGAACGCGGCCGTGAGCATCTTGCCGATCGTGAAGACATCTCCCAGCGGTCCGACGAAGAGTGCGAGAGTCACTGAGACGGCACCGATGCTGATGATTAAAATGCGAATCAGTCGGACATCGTCTTTATCGTCCTCCGGTTTCAGATGAGGCAGTAATCGATCTCGAAAGTCGACGACGAATGCCGTGGTGACCGAGTGGATTCCCGAATCGATACTCGACATGATGGCGGCCATCAATGCCGCTAAAAATAAGCCTTTGAACCCCATCGGAAAATGATCTTTGACAAACCTTGGCAGGGCTTGGTCTTGCAGTTTATGGGCCACCATTTCGGCATGAATTTCTTCTGCTGACAAGCCTGTTAACTCTGCCTCAGTCATGCCTGCTTCGATCAGCAGAGGGTGCAGATCGGTCGGGTGTTCAGCGTAGTAGCCGAAGAGTCCCACACCGATGACGAGTAGTGCGGGGACGACGAGCCAGATGCCGATGATGGTCAACACAAAGCCTCGTTGAGAGGTCTTTTCAGAATCGGCAGCCAAATAGCGTTGGACGGCAACTTGATCAGCACCGAATGCCGACATGGCTTCGAGAAAGATCCCAACCAGCACGACCCAACTCCCGAACTGGAGTGTCATGGACGGGGTGAAATCAACCAGCATATGTGGCCGGTCGGAGGTGTATTTCTCCAACATCTCGGTGACGCCCCCCGATTGTTGAGAGATGAGCAATCCCAACGCCATCAGAATCGTGATTGAGAAAATAATGAACTGAATCACGTCGGTCCACATGACGGCCCGCAAGCCCCCCATCATCGTGTAAAGAATCGAAACAATTCCCAGCGCAATGATGACGATATATTGATCAACTCCCGAAACAGCCGCCACGACCAATGATGCAGCGAATGTCGCCGATGCCATCCAGCCAATGCGTAAGAGAATAAACAGTCCACTAGCCAGGCAACGAACCGAGACATGAAACCGACGTTCGAGATATTCGTACGCGGTGGGGCATTTCAGTCGCGAGTACATCGGTATGAAAACCCATACGATGATCGGGAAGATCGCCGTATGAGCAATGAGCGTCAACCAGATTTTCAGGCTCTCGCCATACACGATGGACGGGTAGAAGACGAAACTGTTGGACGAGAACAGAGTTGCCATGACCGACAAGCCGACGGTGAACCAACCCATCGAATGACTGGCTTCAAAGAATTCGTCGCGGGATTGATTGCGTCCAAACCAGACGCCGAGACCGACCGTCATGAGGAGATAAGCGAGAACAACGAGATAATCGAGTGGTGTCATGGGAGGGCCGTTGGTAGGAGACGTAGGTGGGTTGCTCGGTAAGATTAACCGGAAACCGAAGAGTAATCGATGTTTTTCCTTGATCGAATAGTGGTGGGGCGTATAGTGATCTGTGGTTTTGGTGGCCCGGCAGTTTAAAACTTCAAAACTTGATAGTAGTATCAAAAAGTGGTATCATTGAATACGAGATGTTTGCCGATGATGAAGGTATTGTTCCAATGGCGAAACATCAGAAGACGCTGAATTTGATTTTTACGAATCCAGTTCTTGGCAACATTGCCTGGCGAGATATTGAAAAGATGTTGGTGAATTATGGGGCCGAGATCTCAGAAGGAAGAGGATCGAGAGTGAGGGTTGCCCTCAATGGTGAAAGAGCGGTTTTTCACCGTCCGCATCCTGAAAAAGAGACCGACCGCGGAGCGGTGAAATCTGTTCGCGAGCTTCTGGAAAATGCAGGGGTTGTTCCATGAGATACAAAAGCTACACCGCACGGTATGAGTTGGATGAGGAGGCTGGCCTGTTTCACGGGCGAGTATTGGGGATTCGTGATGTTGTCACGTTTCAGGGGGAGTCTGTCGGCGAGTTGATTCAAGCCTTCCATGACTCTGTCGATGACTATTTGGCTTTTTGCGCCGAACGCGGAGAAGAACCCCAAAAGCCGTTCTCGGGAAATTTCATGCTTCGCATCCCGCCAGAACTTCATCGGGCTGCATCCATGGAGGCCGAAATTTCCGACTGTAGTCTCAATCAGTGGGTTGCGGATGTCATCGAGTCCCGCGTTAAGCAGATTGCCAACTCCTCCTAAAACCGTGCTTGTCGCTGGGACAGATATTCCAACAACGCCTTGTCGAATGGCATGCTTGTGTCGAGCGCGACATAGTCGGCACCAATCGAGAGGCATTCTTTTTTGTAACGCCCGCGGAGTTCTGCGACAGCGTCCAGATAGTCGCTCCGCATGCCGTCAGCATCGAGCACGAGGTTCTCGTTGGATTCAGGATCTTTCAGATCCACCATCCCTTCAAACGGGAAATAAACCTCGGCTTCATCCAGCACATGGAACAGAATGATGTCGTGTCCGGCAAAGCGAAGTTGTCGCAGCGAGGCGATGACTTCATCGGGGTCGGCCAACAAATCCGTGAAGATCATCAATAAACTGCGAGTGCGAATCATCGCGCCGATTTGCTTCAAATTGGCGGCGAGTTCAGTCTGCCCGGCAGGCTTTGCTTTGGCCAGCATGCCGAGCAAATTACCGAGTTGTGACCGTTTGCTTTTGGGGGGTAGAGAATTCCGCAGTTTCTCATCGAAGGTGATCAAGCCGACTGGGTCTTGTTGGTGGATCATCATGTAGCCGAGTGCGGCGGCCAGGCAAATGGCATAATCGAATTTGGTCAAGTCTTGCCGATAGGTGTAGCCCATGCTCTCGGACAGGTCCATCAACAAATAACCCTGAATATTCGTCTCGGCTTGATACTTCTTGATGTAATAGCGGTCGGTCTTGGCGTAGACGAGCCAGTCAATATCTTTCGGGTCGTCGCCTTGTGTGTATCGGCGATGTTCACTGAACTCGACTGAGAAACCATGAAAGGGCGAGGCGTGTAACCCTTGGAGAAATCCTTCTACGATAAACTTGGCCCGTAAATCGAGCCGGGAGACCGTCTGTATCACGGAAGGCTTGAGATAGGATTCGGCGGTTTTGGTCATTTGGTCATTTGTGCTTTGTGCTTAGCAAAAAATGTAGTTTGATATTTCACATTATTGATCGAATATACGCATTCAATCGCGGAGCCAGTTCATCCACCAATGGCTTGAGTCGTTCAATATCTTCTTGATTTAGGAGATCTCTTCGATAAGCGCGTCTTAACCAATGTTGAGTTTCGTTGAGCGATCCTCTTGCCATTCTGGCAAATCTACGTGTTTCCGGTTTCGAACCTCTGCCGGTTCCTTCCGCAATATTTGCCCCAATTGAATCTGCGGAGCGAACGATCTGACCTCCCAGGGTGCTTTTCTCAAACGCGCTCCACGTTTTCGTGAGTCGCCAGATCTCATCCAAGAGCTGTTCGGAAAGTTGGTAGATTTCCAAGTTTTCGAAATTCGTTTGTGGCATATTGATCCCTGTTTTGAGGAAAGGAGGGATGTGATCAAATGGATATTATTCACCTTTAAGGATCAAAACCAAAGAACAAAATACAAAAAACAAAGCACACCATCATTCATACTTGGGAATGTTGGGTTCGGGGACCGTTTGCACTAATCGTTCGATGATACTCTCTGCTGTCATTCCTTCCGCTTGTGCCTGGAAGTTGGGTGAGATGCGGTGGCGTAAAACGGGAATCGCGACCTTGCGAATATCGTCGAGTGCGATGCTTGGCCGACCGTCCATCGCGGCGATGGCTTTGCCACCCGAGATGAGATATTGGCCAGCACGAGGACCGGCTCCCCAATCGATCATCTCTTTAATGAAGTCGGGAGCGCTGCCATCGGAAGGGCGTGTGGCGCGAACGAGTCGGGCGACATAATTTATGGTGAGCGGTGAGGCTTCGATCTGTTTAACTTGACTCTGCAGGTACAGAATCGATTTCGCAGAGAGAACTTTACGGACTTCCGCTTTCTCGCCACGCGAGGTGAGATCGAGAATCTGTTCCTCTTCATCGAGACTGGGATAATCGACTTTAACATTGAACATGAATCGGTCGAGTTGGGCTTCGGGTAGGGGGTACGTTCCTTCCTGCTCGATGGGGTTTTGTGTGGCGATCACAAAAAAGGGATCGGGCAGATCGTAGGTCGTTTGGCCAACTGTGACTTCATGCTCTTGCATTGACTGAAGTAAGGCGGCTTGTGTTTTGGGAGGTGTGCGGTTGATTTCGTCAGCGAGCAGGATGTTTGTGAATACGGGGCCTTGGACGAAACGGAATTCTCGCCGTCCTTCGTCGTTTTCGTCGAGAACATTGGTTCCCGTGATGTCGGATGGCATCAAGTCGGGCGTGAACTGAATCCGTTTGAAGGAGACGTCCAGGATGCGGGCGAGTGTGCTGACGAGTAGTGTTTTTGCCAAGCCGGGGACACCGACGAGCAAGCAATGCCCGCCGGTGAAAATCGCCGCGAGCAATTGCTCGATGACTTCATCCTGGCCGATGATGACTTTACTGAGTTCTTCACGCATCAAGAGTCGATGCTTACTGAACTTTTCCAGGAACTCGTCGAAGTCTCTTTGTTGCTGATCCGCCAAGGGACGCCTTTCCAAGTGGGGGCTCGCGGTGTATCAATTTCGTAACAATCTCTTCACGAGGTAGCGTAACGAGAAATCGCAGAGAATTCGATATGTTGAGGCCCCGAACGAATCATCGCGGCGAAAATCGAGCAGATTTCCCTAAATTTCAAGAATTCGAATGTATTCAAGAATTCAGTCGATTTCTGGATCGGGCAGGCGATATTTGATAGCCGGCATGAGGTATTCGCTCAGGTTTTTCGATCGGAGGCGTTCGGGATTGAAGATGCCTCGATTGCGGAGAAATGCCACCAGGGGATCGTCCATTGGCTCAAGCTCAACTTTGTGAGATTGACTGTAATCGATTTGAAGATTCTCGAAGAAGGTTCGGGCATTCACATAGGAATTATGTGAGCCACTCAAAAGGTGCGAGGCGCCATCCTCCGTCTTATCGTTCTTAATTTAGTGGGCCAACCGATAGACCACAATTATGGACGATGCTGGTATCGCAGCGCAGTTCGTCGTTGAGTTTGAGTGAAACCATCGACCAATTGGCGGTCTCTTTGCCGAGTGTGACGAGCTTATGGGCTTACGCAGCGCGGCGTGTCGTTTCATCAATCTCATCGTGAGTCGTAGGACGTCGATTGGATCCCGGGCCTCCACGAGGGGGGTAGCCGTACTGTCTGAGCTTTCCTGATAATGTTCGCAACCCGATACCGAGAGCTTGAGCGGTCTGTTCTCGGTTGCCCGCGAATCGATTGAATGTGGCTTCAATCAGTTGTCGTTCCATCTCGGCAAGTGACATCAGGCTAGTGGTGGGCTCAATATTTTCATGTTCACTTTCGAGCCAGGTGCTGATCAATTCGGCGGTCACAGTGCTACTGTTGTTTAGCAGAGTGATTTGAGAGAGAACTCGTTGCAACTGTTCTTCGTTTCTGGGCCAGGCATAATTTTCCAAGAGTTGCCACGCCTCCGCAGAGAGTATGGGAGGAAGTTGAGCGAGTCGAATGGAGTGTTCTGCCAGTGATCGTCGGATGATTTCTCGCAAGTCGTCTCGTCTTGCATTTAAGGCAGGAATTGCCACCGGTTGGAGGTCGTTACGTTCCTGGAGATACAAACTCAAAGGTGAGTTTCGTAGAGGCCAGCTTGAGCCTTGGAACGAAAAGCACCAGCGAATGTTAATGTATCTTAGTGAATGACTTTCGGGACGCGAAATGGCAGGAGATTCGAGAAAACGAATGAGTTTTTTTTGTGTCGTTTGTGAGAGGCTGTCCGGGTTTTTCAGAAGCAGTGTTCCGCCATCAACTTGTTCAAGCAGCGGAGGTACTTGCCCCTCAGAATCATCACGGTATTCGAAGAGCTCTTGCTCAAAGACTGTGGAAGAGTAGCTTTCGCAATCCAGAGTCAGACATGGGCTATCGGCGCGAGAACTTGATTGGTGGAGCGTCCAGACGACTGTTCTGTCATCGGCACCAGGTTTCCCCAACAAGAGGAGTGGAGTGTTACGATCTGCCTCGTCGAGTAGCTGAGTTTGTATTTTTTGCATCGGTTCGCTATTGCAAACCAGATCGCGAAACAGTTGTCTGGTAAATCGGCCTCGCCAATCGTTACGTTCTTCACGAAGGAGCGAGCTTTGGATGACGTAGTGGATTAGTGAAGAGGCTTGTTCGAGGTTTTCTGATGTCGGCAGACGCTCGGCGAACTGAGAGATCGTTATTGGAATTTTGGAGGAGTTGGCCCAGAGGACTTGAGAGACATCCGATGCCGAATCAGCAATGTTCAGCAACTGTGATTCTGAGAGATTCGGACCACAAATGGCAATATTCCAAGAGGAATCAGTCACGATTTCCGGGGGTGATGTTTCGTCGTTCCAACGGAACGCGCGATGTCCGAGCGAAAGAATCGCTTGACTGAAAAGGGTCGTCGAATCGTCCGAGCAACCGGCAATCAGGACAGATGCCTGACCGGGCTGCTGTGTACGCAGCTTGGGCAGAGTCATAGGATCGAACTCGATGTGATAAGGTGGTTCGGCGGTCCAACCCAACAGGAAGGAAAGGGGTGGTTGGTGCCAGTGGGACGTGGGATAACAGAAATGTTAAACCCACGGAAAAGGATGGGACCGTTCTTTTAATATGTCGTGGAAGTATTTGTCAAGAGGAGTTTTGGTTTGCTCGGCGCATAAAAAAAGACGGCCCCGGAAAATCCGAGGCCGTCGAAAGCAACTCTAAGTAGACCAATTCGGTTTAGCGAGCCAGACCGAAGAGGTTAGCCAATCGGCTCTTGCTTTTGGCAGAACGAATGTTCAACTTGCTCTTGAAGTTTGCTTCTTTGTCAGCTGGTGGAGCTGGAGGAGCAGTTTTCTTCATAGGAGCTGATTCTGCAGGAGCTTCGTGAGAAGCTGGTGCACAAGAATCGCCACAAACGTCGCCACAAGTGCTACAGCAGCCATCAACGATTTCATATCCGCAAGCTTCCAAAGCTTCTTCGGCTTGTTTACGGACACCTTTGTCGCAATCGCCGAGAGCACAAGTCAGAGCAGCTACAACTTCAGGAGTGCAGCAGCATCCGTGCTTACGGATTTGATCGCCGATTTCGTCAGCAGCTTCTTTACGAACACGTTCATCAGTATCATTCAGAGCGTAAACCATGGCACAGATGATTTCTGGATTGCAACGACAGTTGTAGTCGTCACCCAGTTCATCAATAGCATCTCTACGATCTTTTGCGTAACAGGCAGTTTGCGATTCGTAGATCAGCTTGGCAATTTCGCAAGGATCAGCATCGCAACATTCGGTTTCGCAGCAGCTGTCGCCACAAGAATCGCCGCAGCTAGAGCCGCAAAGTTTCTTGCCAAACAGTTTGCTGAAAAGCCCGCAACCATTCCCGCTAAGGCAGCAAGATGAATCACAAGTGTCGCCACAAGTGTCGCCACAGGTTTCAGCAGGTGCACAGGTTTCAGCAGGTGCACAGGTTTCAGCAGGTGCACAGGTTTCAGCAGGTGCACAGCATTCAGCAGGTGCACAGCATTCAGCAGGTGCACAGCAAGAAGATTGAGCCGGTGCACAGCATTCAGCAGGTGCACAACTTTCCGCAGGTGCACAACACTCAGCAGCAGCAGGAGCACAGCAGTCGGCAGCAGCCGGGCAGCAGCACTCAGGAGCACACTCAGCGGGAGCACAGCAAGCAGCTTCGGCAGGTGCACAGCAAGCGGCTGGAGCACAAGCATCGTCAGCACAAGCATCGTCAGCACAAGCATCGGCGGGAGCACAGCACGCGGCGTCAGCCGGAGCACAGCACTCAGCAGGTGCACAACCACTGTCCGGGCAACAAGTATCGCAACAAGGCGGCTTGATGTTCGAACATTGGCGTTGGTAAATATAAGTCTTCGTCGTACAAGGCCGTGCAATGGTTGGTTTACAACATATCGGTTGACATGTTTCGGCACAACCACAGCTCTTCTCAGCCCCGCATCCTCCGCCCTTCATGAGATTTCCAAGCAAACCACCGGCATCAGCGGCAGAAATGCTCATGATCAGGGCGGCCACAGCAGCGGCACACATTCTGAAGAGTTTCATAAAATCGAGTCTCCTTCCCTTGGGAACAATTTTTTCGGCCGTCCTTAGCTTCTGTTTTATGCCGGTCTGAATATCGTGATCGAAGGACGAGTCTCTTCTCTCGTCCAGTTGCGGCCTCCTGCCGCTTTATTCGTGCCATATCCGACAGCGTCTTTTGAGTCCGACGGCTTGACCATTTTCTGGTCTGACTTCTCGAAGATGATTCCTGCCGGGGTGATCTCCTCATCACCCATAAGTCCAACGGCAAGATGCATCCAGGCCGAGAAGACGGTCTCTGAGACTTTGTGAAATATCGGCGGGTTCACGAGACTGCTTGAACCTCTCAAGTCCCTATTCTGTAAAATGGTTACGACGATTGTTGTGCTGGTCGTAACACTTGGACCAATTAGAGAAACTTTACGGGCATGAGTTGCCCGACCCTCTTCGCTAACCGTTATACCTTCTGAAAGATAGGTAAGATGTGTCGGTGTAGATAAAGCAGCAGGGAGATGTCCGTATGCGCCGATTGAGACCTTGAAGACTCCGAAAGCAACACCTTCACAAGGTGTGTAAGTTGCTCCAGACGCGATCTCAAGAATTCTGTCAGACGTTGTAAAATTCGCGATACCATTCAACGAACTTTGAAATGCCTGTTGCGAGAGGTGTTTGTGGGCGAAATCCGGTGTCCCGCGAGAGGGTCTCGATATCTGCGTAAGTTTCGGGAACGTCACCCGGTTGCATGGGAAGCATGTTCTTCTCAGCGACTTGTCCCAATGCGTCCTCAAGCAGATGAATCATCTCCATCAAATCTTCAGGCTTGTTGTTTCCAATGTTGTAGACAGAATAAGGGGCGAGATTGTTGTTGGACACTGGGACCAGATCCGCAGTTCTGATGACACCCTCTACGATATCATCGATGTACGTGAAGTCTCGCCGCATGTTTCCGTGATTGTAGACATCGATTGGCTGGCCATCGAGAATGGCTTTGGTGAATTTGAATAACGCCATGTCAGGGCGTCCCCACGGTCCGTACACCGTGAAAAATCGCAAACCCGTTGTGGGGAGTTGGTACAGATGACTGTATGTGTGAGCCATCAACTCGTTGGCTTTTTTGGTCGCCGCGTAGAGACTGATGGGATGATCGACATTGTCTTCGACGGAGAAGGGGACTTTTTGATTGGACCCATAAACCGAACTGGAAGAGGCATAAATCAAATGCTTCACATCGTTGTGACGACATCCTTCCAGGATGTTCCCAAACCCGACAAGATTACTGTCGATATAAGCGGCTGGGTTTTCGAGAGAATATCGAACGCCGGCTTGTGCGGCCAGATGAATGACAGCATCAAACTTCTGTTGACGAAACAGAGTTGAGACGGCGTCGCGATCAGCCAATTCCAGTGGCTGAAACTCAAATGTCGATTCGGAGTTGAGGATCTCCAATCGTGCCTGTTTCAGCGAGACATCGTAGTAGTCATTGAGATTATCGAGTCCGACAACCGTCTCGCCCCGCTCCATCAATCGCCGGCTGAGGTGAAATCCAATAAAACCGGCGGCTCCTGTGACCAAATAACGACTCACGATCCCTCCTGTGCCAGTAGTTCGCGATAATAGGTGATGGCTTTTTCCAGTCCGTCAGCGAGCAGAACTTTCGGTTCCCAGTTCAAGACCGACTTGGCCTTGGTAATATCCGGGCAGCGTTGCTTGGGATCATCTTCGGGGAGTTCCACGTGAATTAATTGCGAGGATGAGCCGGTTTGCTTCAAAATTTCGTTGGCCAACTCAATCATGGTGTTTTCCACAGGGTTCCCGATGTTCACCGGCCCCGTTTCTTGATCCTGGTCCATGAGTGCCATCATGCCGGCAATCAAGTCGGAACAAAAGCAGAATGAACGCGTTTGCGTGCCATCTCCATAAATGGTAATCGGTTCTCCCCGGAGTGCCTGCGTGATGAAATTCGAGATCACACGGCCGTCGTTGGGGTCCATACGTGGTCCGTAAGTGTTGAAAATTCGAATCAGACGAACTTCAGTGCCATGCTCGTAATGGTAATTCATGACGAGTGATTCAGCCACCCGTTTCCCTTCGTCGTAGCAACTCCGTGGACCAATCGGGTTGACGTTTCCCCAATAGTCTTCGGTCTGGGGATGAATCGTGGGATCGCCGTAGACTTCTGATGTGGACGCATGCAACACGCGGGCCGAACACCGTTTGGCGAGCCCCATCACATTGACCATACCGACGGTTGATGTCTTGATGGTTTTGATGGGATTGTACTGATAGGCGACGGGTGAAGCGGGGCAGGCCAAATTATAAATTTGATCGGCTTCGACATAAAGTGGATGAACGATATCGTGCCGGATCAGTTCGAATCGGGGGTGCCCGATGAGATGTCGGATGTTGTTTTTTCGACCGGTGAAAAAATTATCTACGCAGATGACTTCGTCGCCGCGTTCGATCAGTCGATCGCAGAGGTGAGAGCCGAGAAACCCGGCACCGCCGGTCACCATAATAGTTTTCATCGTTTGGTTCGCTTTCATCAGCTCGCAAAATAGTTTTGCCCGACAATCGAGGCAATGATGAACTATCCCAGAATCGAGAGGAGAGGCAAGCGAGAGGTCTCGACTTTCTGCAATTCCTCTCGATTCTTGTAACGATTATACGAACAGTTCGCGTACGGGCTGTCCCATATCGGTGATGGGAACCGGGCGACCACCGTCTGCGATTAGCTCTTGGGATGGGTCAATGCCCAACGCACAGTGCATGGTGGCATGCAGATCGGGGACAGAGACGGGGCGAGAAACGATTTCTTGACCGAGTTCGTTGGTTTCACCGATGGCAACGCCTGTTTTCAAAC
Organism: Planctomycetaceae bacterium; assembly: GCA_029243145.1. Taxonomy (GTDB): domain Bacteria; phylum Planctomycetota; class Planctomycetia; order Planctomycetales; family Planctomycetaceae; genus JABURQ01. Next base: position 12,193 of record JAQWSQ010000157.1, read on the forward strand.
CACCTCCCGCCATTGCGACCGAAAATGCTTTGGATTGATGACCGCGTCCACCGCCTCCATCGAACCCAGGAGGACGACCGAACTCTGTTGAAACCACAATTAATGTTTTGTCGAGCAGCTTTTTCTCTTCGAGATCAGTGACGAGCGTGGAGAGTGCCGAGTCGAGTTCCTGAATCAACAGGTGTTGATTTAATTGACCTTCGTTGTGAGTGTCCCATCCGGTTCCGTTGACGAAATTCAAGTTGTGCGAGACTTCGATAAATCGAACTCCCGATTCAATGAGTCGACGTGAAAGCAGACATCGTTGTCCAAATTCTCCGCCGTAGGCGTTCCGCAAATCGGCAGGTTCTGCATCGAGATTGAAGACTTTCATAAAGTTCGGCCCGGAGAGCCTAAGTGCTTCCGCGAGAGTGTCGTCGTAGTCTTTCACGAACTGGTCGTTGGTCATTTGTTGACGATAGCCGGCCCGCACTTTGGCCAATAATTGTTCACGTCGCGAACGACGTTCTTTGCTGATGTCGGTCGGTCGAGACAAGCCGTTTGGCCCGGAACTCGTATCGGTCAAATAAATGTAGCCAGCTTTCGCTCCCAGAAAACCGGGTCCGCGAGTGATGTTCGGATACCCGATCAAAACATAGGCAGGCACATTATCGCCGGCAGCGCCTCGCTGATGGGCGACAATCGATCCCACCGATGGATAAACGACCGTTCCACTCGTCGGGCGACCGGTGTGCATGCGGTTGGTGGCAGCCGCATGTTCGTCGATCACCTCATGATGTACAGACCGCATTAGCATAAAACGATCAAGAACATTCGCGCATTTGGGCAGATGTTCACAGACTTGGACACCGTCAACGGCTGTGTCGATGGCATCATAATACGAGCCTGGTTTGCGAGCTTTCGCATCCCCTTTCTTTTTGGGATCCCAGGTATCGATATGGCAAGCTCCGCCACCGAGCCAGATCATGATGCAGTGCTCGGCTTTTCCCATTGGGAATGGAGTGGTTGGTTCGCTTCCCGTGAGCATGCCGGGAGTGATGATTGAACTGGCGGCACTTGTGAGCGCCGAGGTTTGCAAAAAATTTCGCCGTGTGAAATGGTTCATGTGCTTATTTGCCTGAAAGGTTTACGATCAGTCTGCTATTCTCGCGTGGGGATCAATTCGCTTAATTCTCTGTGACAGCTTCGGTCTCTTTCGCAGGCATTTCTCCGACAATCGGCTTGATGTTTCGTACCCAGATGTTCCGAAAACGGACCGGGTTGCCATGGAATTGTAGAGAGATGGGGCCTGTTTCTGCATGCTTGACGTAGGCCGGTGGCTTGTGCCAGTGAGTTGCTCCCTGGAGTTCGTAATTATTCTGGATGACGATGCCGTTATGAAGCACCGTGACCACGGCTGGTGACTTCACGCTGCCATCTTCTTCGAATCGCGGTGCAGTCCACATAATATCATAGGTTTGCCATTCTCCGGGAGGACGGCAGGCATTCACCATCGGGGGAGACTGTTTATAAATAGATCCGGCTTGTCCATCAAAGTAGGTCTCGTTTTCATAGCTGTCAAGAATTTGCACTTCGTACTGACCCATAAAGTAGACTCCACTATTGCCGCGGCCTTGTCCTTGGCCGGTCACTTTCTCAGGAGACGCCCATTCCAGGTGGAGTTGAACATCTCCAAAAGTCTCATTGGTGGCGATCCCACCACTCTGGGAAATCGCGTAACCTTCCTCAATCTTCCAGTTCTCTCCACCTTTCCAGGCGTCGAGGTTTGAACCATCAAATAAGACGGTGGCATCGGACGGGGGAGTGTTGGCATCACCCGGAGTGATGATTGCAGGTTCCGGCCAGACGATGCCGCTTTTCCATTCTTGAATGAGTGTTGTCATTCCAAAGCTAGCGAATGCGAGTGTCAGAATGCCAATCGTTAAAGTTCGAGATGTGTACATAAGTGAGAAATCCCAAGTGTATAAGAAGTGTCTGCGTTGGAGTCGATCAGGGAATGACGACGAACTCTGGTGAATTGACAATGGCCCACAGCATGTCTTCCATGCGCTCACGCCAATCTGTTTGCAAGCGAATCGTAGGTGGGTCACCTTGACGAACTTTTCCCTCCTGAGTGATTTTTACTTGATTCGCTTCGGGATCGAGATGGTTTGACCAAGAGACGAGAGTCGTTTGCGGGTAAAAATATTTGATCTGTTCCGGTGGCACATCAATGCGTCGGTTATCGTGCCCCTCTTGCAAAAGTTCTGTGAAGAGCTCAAGTTCATCCTGGCGAGGGGGGCGGGTGAGTGTCCGTTCGAAGACGCGTGCGATTAATGTTTCCAACGGTTGGCTACCGAGGGCCAACTCGGTGAACATTGAATCTTCTGACATTCGAGTAAATCGTCGAGCGACGACTCCATTCGCCAAGATTGCGGGTTGTAAAACGGTGACGGTGTCGTCGCGTTCGGTGAGAGGATCTTGGCGAGAAGTTCGCCAGCCAAACGCCTTCATCAATGTTAAAAAGTTTTCCGATAATGGCAGTGAAAGGCTTGGTCGGTCTCGTTCGTTAGAACTCGAAGTAAACATCCACGCACGATGGGGGCGTCCGAGGTTGAGAGACGTTGTGTAAGAACGCGAACCGTCGACGTCGATATTCATCTGGCCGGCTTGAAGTTGTTTACCGGCAGACGCAAACATCGTATCGACAACCTGCTCGGCAGAGAGATGTCTTCGAAGCGGTCCTGAAAAACTGAACCAGTCAGTGTCATTGAGAGGCGCTGCGGCAACAGCCTCTCGTTGATAGGTTTTTGAATTCAATATCAACCGAGAGATTGCCTGAAGGTCATATCCTGAGAGAACCAGTTCATCAGAGAGTTGTTTTAACAGTTCAGGATGCGATGGATCGGCAAATTCCCAATCATCAACCGGCTCGACCAAGCCGCGTCCTAAGTATCGTTTCCAAAGTCGATTGACGATCACATTACGAAAACGTTCGTTCTCGCTGGAAGTGACTAACGCGGCGAGTTGCTCACGGCTATCTTTATTTTCTGTCAACAAATGCTGGACATCATCGGGTGACACCAACTCATCGAAGGTCCATTCGACGGGAGCCGTTTGTCCCGGTTTGAGCGACACTACGACAATCAAATCTTTCAACGCTTCTTCGCTGAGGTTGATTGTACTGGTTTTGGGGACACCCTGCGGTTTACGCCCCAGCATGGCGGCCAGTGAAAAGAGATCCTGCTGGCCGACATCATGAAATGGAGCATCGTGGCAGCGGGCACATTTCATCTGAACGCCGAGAAATGCGGTGCCGATGATGTGCGCCTTTGCCGCCATCGGGACATCGTTTTGCGAAGCCATTTCAAATCCACCCGGTCCCCCGTAATAGGTAGAACCCTGCATGCGGACTAATTCTGTAACAAATCTGTCGATCGGTTTGTTGTCGTAGAACGACTCGTGAATCCACCAGCGGAACGGGCCAGTATTATTCAGAGTGGGATTGACGATGTTCGGGTTTTCGGCCAACACATCTTGCCAGTAACCGACCCAATGGTCGGCCCAACCGGGATGAGCGAGTAAGCGATCAATATAAGACGCTCTGCGCTGGGGAGATTTGTCTGCGAAGAACTCACGAATTTGGCGAGGTGACGGGTTTGTCCCAATGACATCTTGAGTCACTCGTCGTAAGAACGCCCAATCGTCGATAACCGGTTGAGGTGAGAGGTTTTCCGTGTTCAATCGTGTTTCGATTAACGCATCAATCATTTCGGTATCGAGACGACGATAGTCTTTCGGCTGCTTTGCCAGCAATTGTTCACGAGACGTTTTGTGACGTTGTTCCCAACGCTCATTTTCAGCCAGTCCAACTTGCAGTCGTCGTTCGGCGTTCAATTCTGTCATGAAGACGCGATGCTCATCAAGGAACGAGAACCAGCCATGATCGGTAAGCGGAAAGGTTCCGTTTGGGCTCAACACGGCGAATGTGCCGTCCGATTGCTGAAGGCTCAGCGAGACTTCGCCAGTCTCGGGGCGTTTGCTGCCACCACCTACAAACATTTCCATGGTGATACGCACGGGCGAACCATCTGTGGAGATCGTGGCGAGTTTTTCATTTTCCCCGGTTTGCAGTTTTCGTATCTCGGTGGCTTTGACTTGGGCAACTTGACGGATAAGGCCGTGAGCCGTACCTGAAATCGTATGAAATGGCGTCTGCACGACTTCTTGACCATTCGCGAAGAGGCGGACTCCATTGAGGGATCGCAACAAAAATGTGTGCTCACCGGCGGGGAGATCAAGTAGACAATGTGCTCGCATCACGAAGGGGTTGCTGCGGTCGATCTGGACACCGCGTTCGTTGTATTTGCGAGGGACTTCCGGGAATGTCAACCAATTTGTCGTGTAAAGGTCATTGGCTTCCGGCAGACGGAACTTCCAATTTTTGACATTGGGAACACTTTCATGAATCTGTACGAGAACTTTGCCGGGGGGAATTTCTTCATTGGCAATTTCGCGGGCGGCAGGTTTCGGAGGGCAACGAATCTCGATCTGCTCATCAGTCAGAGGTGATCGATAGAGGGCCAGTTCGTCCATTTTACCGGTGAACGAGTTACTCGATATCAGTGCGCCGCTCGCTCCAATGCGAATTTCATCGTTATCGACAAGGGGGGCGACTTTCGTTTGCTTGCCATAGTCCCATTGGCCAGCAGAGGGGTAGCCGTCAATCCATCCTTTGATCATCTCAGGTTTACCGAAGGTATAAGTGAACGCGACATGATGCCAACCAGAGTTGACGGGGACACCCGAGTTCGAGGTCCAGCGATGCCAGTCGGCGTTGTCGTTCCCTCGGTTTCGTTCATCGCGAAACAAAAAGCTGAGCGCGCCCGAACCACCTTGTTCTCGCAATCGCACCGCCCAGTTTTGATTATTGGCCGCAAAATCTTTGTTACCTGTGCGACCTTTACCTATGATGTAGACGTTGGCTCCTCCACCGAGTTTCGTGCAGTTCACCCAAGCTTCAACACTGATCGTGTCGCCGTTCGTAAAATCGAACACGCTCTCATCACCGGGGTCTTGAACGACGAGTGCCGATTTCCCATCGAGTTGCAGCACGCGATTGTCTGCCGGCATCAACGGAGACTCTTTAGATGTGGGACCACCCGATGTGTACTTGGGTGTCCCTTTTTCTTCAGCCTTCCAGGCTTGTGATTCTGTCGCGTTTGCGGCCTTTGTCTCAAAGTTCCAGTACGCCACCGGTTTGTCGGCAAGGATCAGTTCTTGATAACTCTGGAACTGCGATTCTTCTTCAACGACATCCGTATCGTTTTGAGCGAAGGCTGTGGTTGAAATGCAAACCAGGAAAATCGCGCCAGCGAAGTGTGTGCGGTTGAACGGATCGATTGAACTGCGAGTCGATTTCGGCATGGTGATGATCTACGAAGGGAGGCATATTTAGGTGGGAAGTGTGCCAACGACACAAGAATCAATAATAGCATGGATTCGCCACAATTGCATGGAAAAATTCTGGCCGATGGAGTCTGTCACTCTCTCGCGATATAATAAATTGCCTCGTATCTCGCCCATTTCGTCGCAAGGTCACATTTCATGAAAATCTTCTCGTCTCTGGCCATCATTCTGTTGGCATGCACATCGTCTCTCAGTGCTGCCGATCGACCCAATTATGTCGTCATTTTGTGCGACGACTTAGGCTATGGCGATCTCGAATGTTATGGGCATCCTCAGATTAAAACGCCGCATCTGAATCAATTGTCTCGTGACGGGATACGTTTGACGGATTGCTACTCCTCGGCTCCCGTCTGTTCTTCTTCAAGAGCCGGTCTATTGACCGGTCAGACACCGAATCGTGTTGGCGTGTATGATTGGATCCCGCCCGGCCATGTCATGCATCTTCCCAAAAATCAATCGACTGTTGCTTCATTGTTGCAGCAGTCGGGTTACAACACCGCTCATGTCGGAAAATGGCACTGCAATGGTAAGTTCAATTCCGATGAGCAGCCTCAACCCGACGATCATGGCTTCGATCACTGGTTCTCGACTCAAAACAACGCCATCCCTCGACACGAGAATCCTAAAAACTTTGTTCGCAACGGAAAAGAAGTCGGCCCACTGGAAGGCTTCTCTTGCGAGATCGTCGCCGATGAAGGGATCAAGTGGATGAAGTCGCAACAGGATTCGGAAGATCCCTTTTTCCTGTTTGTCTGTTTTCATGAACCCCACGAACCAATCGAATCGCCCGCTGATTTGGTGGAAAAATATCTTCCCGTCGCCAAAGATCGCGACGAAGCCGAATACTTTGCCAATGTCGAAAACATGGATGCAGCCGTCGGGAAAATCATGTCGGCACTCGACGAGATGAACCTGGCTGAAGAGACCCTCGTATTCTTTACGTCAGACAATGGCCCCGAAACACTCGACCGCTATCGAACGGCAAATCGTTCTTACGGTTCTCCCGGTCCGTTGCGGGGGATGAAATTGCACATCTACGAAGGTGGGATTCGAGTTCCCGGTATTCTCCGTTGGAAGGGCAAGATCGCATCCGGTCAAACCAGCAATCAACCGGTGGGTGGTTTTGATGTCTTGCCGACCTTATGCGACTTGGCAGGAGTGAAAGTCCCGGAAACGATTCCGTTGGATGGTTGCAGTTTCAAATCGCTGCTGCATGGCCAACCGATTCAGCGTCCGCAGCCAATGTTCTGGCATTATTATCGTTCGATGTCTGAGTCGTGCGCCGCGCTCCGCGAGGGCGACTGGAAGATCGTCGCTCATTGGGATGCTCCCCACGTTTACAAAGCCAAACTGCCCGGTGGAAGTAATGTAACACCGACGACCATGGAGATCATCAAGACCGCCAAACTGACCGAATTCGCACTCTACAATTTGAAAGACGATCTCGCCGAGACGAAAGATCTTTCGACCAAAAACCCCGCTGTTTTCAAGCGAATGAAGAAATCGATTCTGGCCCGCTATGACGACGTTCAGAAATCTGGACCGACTTGGACATTTCCCGAAAAACCTTCAGGGAAATGATCATGTTACCCAGCGATACATCGAATAATAATGTGTCTGAGAAACAGAAGAAGCCGATTCTGCGGATGCTCGATCCGTACGAAAGGTTCATTCTTGGAGGACTGCTACTTGTGATCATGTGTGGGTGGGCGTTTATTTCTCTCTCAGCAGATGTCATGCAAGGGCAGACTCAATCACTCGATGAACGAATCTTGTTGGCATTGCGGACTGAGGGTGATCCCACCGATCCGATTGGCTCCGAAGCTTGGGAAGATATCGGCCGAGACATCACGGCTCTCGGAGGTTATGCCTTCTTGATTCTCTTGATGGTCGGCGTGTCGGGTTATTTGTTCCTGGCTCGAAAACGTCAGATGGGATGGTTCCTCAACGCGGCGGTCGTCAGCGGTTTTGTCATGACGATGACATTGAAGTCCGTCTTTCAACGCCCAAGGCCCGACGTTGTAACTCACATCTCGCATGTCTCGACAAGCAGTTTCCCCAGCGGGCATTCGATGATGTCGATGATCGTCTTTTTGACAATGGGGGCGTTATTGGCAAGAATCTCCACACGAAGGCGGTTGAAGATTTATTGTATGACAATCGCGGTCGTCTTGAGCTTGCTGGTCGGATGCAGCCGCGTGTACGTCGGCGTGCATTATCCAACCGACGTACTGGCAGGTTGGTCAGCGGGAGTCGTATGGGCGACGCTTGCCTGTCTCATTGCTAGTTGGTTGGAACGCAAAGGCTTCATCGGGCTTCACGAGCATGTGAAGAACGGCTCTCGTGAAGGCTGAGGCGTTCAGGCGTTTGTAGGGCAGGGAACTCGCTGTCGATCAAAAAGGAAACTCGACGAACTACAATAGTTCGTTGACATTTTCTGGCGGGCGACCGAGGATCGCTTTGCGGCCTTTGATGACAATCGGTCGTTCGATCAGCTTCGGATTCTCGACCATCACCTGGATGGCTTCGTCGCGACTTAGATCACGATCCTTGAGCTTCAACTCTTTGTAGACGGCTTCGCCTTTTCGCATCACGGCTTGCGGTTCGAGCTTGAGTTTCTTCAAGATGGCGTCGAACTCCTCGGCAGTCGGCGGTTCGTTGAGATATTCGATGATCTCTGGGGTGATACCAGAATCGTGAATGAGCTGCAATGTTTCCCGGCTCTTACGACAACGGGGGTTGTGATAAATCTTCATAGTGTTCGCTTCTGTGAATTTCGGAAATGTCTCGACATCTTAATGAGTCGATTGCAGTTTAACATGGTGATCACGGCAGACAACATGTGGACAAACCTAGTTTGGAGTCATGGTTCAAGATTTGATGATGTGTATCTTCCTTTGGAGTGCTCCGACTCGGCGGAGCTTTCCTTCTCATTCCGCACTGTCCGCGCGGTTGCTTATGAACTGAAAAAGAAAGCGGTGACAGGTCCCCGCACTCCAAATTGAAGAGCCGCCCCGTTGGGGCAAAAGAAAAATTGCCACCGAAACCCAGAGCGTTGCCCTGGGCTGATATACTGCCGGGCCGTTGGCCCTGTTTCGATGATGCGTTCTCAGTGTATTCTCCGGTCCGAATTCTATTCGTGTCATTCGATTGATTCGTGGTCTCTTCCTCAAGCTTCTTGTGGCGAAGCCACCCCGTTTGGAAAGCCAACGAGGTTACCCTTGCTTTCTTTCTTTGCGTCCCTGCGCCGTGGCGTGAGTCTACTTGATTTTTGAATACTCTAGCGGCTCACTTTGTTCGTCCCCAGTCACACTTGTGATGGAACCATTAGCGTGTTTACGAATGACGACCACTGCAACATGAAATCGGTCGCGAATAAGAAACATGCCAACTGTTCTCACAGAGCAAGCCGCGGGCGATAGTCACTCCACCGATTAAACCGCCGGGACGACAAAGCAGAGAATCGCCACATAGTGACAGACGGTTCCCGAGACGACACACAGATGCCACAGGCCATGATGGTAATTCGTTTTGTGGTCATTCATGAAGTAGTAGAGTCCGACCGAGTAAGACACTCCCCCCGCCAGAATCCAGACCAACCCGGCTGTGGAAATCATCCCGCCGATGCGGAGCAAACTGATCGCAGGAAACCAGCCGGTCATTGCGTAATACCAGACCGGCACCATTTGTTGTTTGGTGACAAAGATTTTCATCGTCATGCCGACGGCGGCAATCCCCCAAGTGATCGGCAAGACCAACCACCAGTTTTCAACCATCAGGAATCCGACTGCGAAGGGTGTGAACGATCCTGCCATAAAGACAAATATGCTGACCTGGTCGATAATACGAAATCGCGTTCGCCATTTCGGTGAGAACAGGCAGTGAGATAACGTCGAGGCAAGGTAGACACCAACCAACCCGAAACTATAGACAAGACAGCCGAGAAACATCGGTAATGTCGAGTTGAGTGCGGCGGTCATGCAAAGGAGCACGGCACCACCCACGGAGGCTCCGAACCCGAGGCCGTGAGTCACAACATTCACATGTTCGGTGTGTAGAGAGTCTTTGTCCCACTTCGACCAATGCAGGTCTTCTTTATCAACGATGAGCCTCAGCGACGGTTCCGAAATCATCGGATGCCTACCGGAATCGTGTTGCGGCTGAGTATTCATGAAGTTTCACTACATTAGTCTCGGGAAACGCCGGAAAAAATAAGACCGGCATCATCTGGCTGAGTGCTTTAACCACCGTTTGATATCGGATCATTTCCCGTTTGATCAGGGACCGACTTGTAGAGGAAAGTTCTTTCCCCGTCAAGAAGTTGAGCGATCGGCAATAAATGCCGCAAATGGATATCTTGCCGTCGAAACTCAAAGGCTCGTTCTCCGAGTTCGAGGAGCGGGTTTCGTCGGTATTGTGAATTTATGACGATTCTTCCGATTCTCACGACTGGCGGTATTGTGTCGGATTTTTACTGAGGCAACTGCCTTAAGTTGCTGCGGAATGAGAAAGATGAAGACCAATGTACAGAGTCATAGACCGAAGCATTAGGTGTGGATCCCTAGTTGGGATTCATCACAAATCAATTTGAATGAGTTCCCAGGGCACGGATGTCGGAATATTCAATGGACGAATATCGAAAAAAGTTTTCACAGTTTCTGCTGACTTTGACCTTGGTGAGCCTTCTTCAAGGCCAAGCCGTTCATGCAGAACTTATTGAAGAGTTGCTCGAGGATCGTGCCTATCAGCCGCGGTTTGGGGTCCATCACGAAATGGCAAGCTATGGAGTCCGAGATTCCTGGACCGATTTTCGTGCCTTCGTTCATTTCGATCTGACAGATTCTGACGAAGACATGTTCGCCTTCGATGGACGTTTGCGTTCCGATGCCTTCTCGAATTATGGATACAGTTACGGTCTGCTTGGTCGATCTTATCACGATGGCCTGGATGCCGTTTTCGGTCTCAATATGTATTACGACCAACGTGATACAGGGCTCAATACCTACAACCAACTTGGTTGGGGTTGGGAAATCCTTCATGATAAGTATGAAGTTCGTCAAAACTTTTATCACCCCGTCGGTACTGATCGCAATCAGGTGGGGACTGGGATCAACGCTGGAGGTCTGATTGGCTTTCAAGCGAACAACCTGATGTATGGGGAAGACCGCTTCTTCGAACAGGCTCTACGCGGGTTTGATTTCGAGGTGGGTGGAGATGTACCCGGCACGCGGGATGTGATCGAGGGATTACGCCCCGCTCGAGCGTACATTGGTACCTACTATTATGATAATCCCGATGGTGGGTAAGACGTTGCCGGTATTTCGTCCCGTGTCAATATTCAACAATTAGGTTTGTTCGACTTCAATGTCTTCCTGACGCACGATGATCTCTACAAGACCAATGCAGGAGTCGGGATCACGTTATGGTTAGACGGGCGAAACTTCGCAGACGACAGACCAAATCTCGACGAGCGTGTGATTCAACGAATGGTTGATACAACACAACGTAAATAGAACATCACGACATCTCGCGCAGAAACATTGAATCATGCCGTACCGGTCACGATGGGGGGAACACCCATTCGATTTGTCCATGTGGACAACGGTGGTGGCGGTGATGGGACTTTTGAGGATCCTCTGTCGGATGTCGCCGATGTCTTCGCCAACTCAATGGCGGGTGACATTGTCTATATGCATGGGGGCACGACCTTCGACATGCAAGGCTCACTCGTGTTGCAAGATAATCAACGTCTTCTCGGAGAAGGGATTGCCCACCTGATCGATACTGATCAGTTCGGCACAATTCCTATCCCTGCCGTGAATGGTGGGCCTGCACCGATCATCAGTAATTCGATGGCCGATGCCATCGTTATGGCCAATAACAACGAAATCTCGAATCTCGTGACCAACACTCCGATGGGAAGTGGTATTGTTGGAGCCGGTATCACCGATTTCAACATCAACAACGTCATGGTGACCGGCGCGACCGCAAATGGTTTGAACATCACGGGAGCAAGTGGCACCGGATTACTGACCGACTCCAGCTTCAACCAGAATACTCTGCCGAACGTCGCACGCAGCTCTCGGGAACGTCGTTAGAAGTCATGATCCTCAGGAACTTCTTTAATGAGAGCGTTGGCGGTAATGGTCTGGAGATGAATGTCACCGGAACAATCGATATGAATACCGCCAACGGAAACACCTTCGACGGATTCGACTTGTCCATCACGACGATTACGAATGGTACCTTTACGAACAACACCGCCAACGACAATGCGACAGATGTTTTCCTTATTGGTGCTTCGGGATTCGACTTCGAATTCACCGATTTCACGGGAACCTTCACGGACAATACCTCGCGTCGAACCGGCAATAATGCCTTCCTGGCAACGACCAACGGGTTTGATATCAGTGGTACGAACTTTACAGGCGACTTCAACGGGAACACATCAACCGATCACGGAAATAACGTCCTCTTTGGTGCAGCCGGCAATGGATTCAATCTTGATATTGAAAACTTCGATGGCAACATGAATGGCAACGAAGGCAGTAACAACAACGGCGATGAGTTCAATATCTCGGGTGAAACCTTCGTCGGATCATTCTCCGACAACCGTGCCGCTGAAAACTCGGACGATGGCTTCGATCTGGAAATCAACAACTTCGGAACAGATCTGAATCCCGTCAGTTTTACGCTCAACGAAGCCATTAATAACGGCGATCACGGCTTTGAGATGTCGGGAGACCTGTTTGTCGGGTTGATCGACGACAACCGTGCCATCGATAACTCCACCGATGACGGTATGTTCCTCGACTACGACCGACTGGTTGCCCGCATCACTAATAACCGCTTCCTCGGCAATGGTAACAGCGGCAATGAGGCCGGGTTGTATATCCTCTCCAATAACAACACGACCAGTACGGTGTTGATCGAAGACAATGTCTTTGGGACAGCCGCCAATGAAAACGAGGTCGGATTGCATGTGGAGTCGGCCTTTGGTTCCGTGATCAACCTGAACGTCATTGACAACAGTTTCTTTTCAGATGATGAAAGCGTGCGAATAGTCTCCGCGAGGTCGTTCCTGTTTGCGGACGGAACCGTCAACCTGAACATCTTCGATAATGAAACCAATAATGACTATCAATTCATTCGCGAAACCGGCTTTGGAGCAGATGGTGTCTTCCGTCTCGGATTCGAGCCGGGAATGAATGAGAACGACGTGGCGGATCAGATTGCGACTAACCGTAACACCACAGGAGGCGGTGCTCCTTCGACTTCCATCAGCGGGGAGAACACCAGTGGTTCTGACTATCAGTTCATCACTCGTGGCTCGATCCCACTGCCACCAGTCTTCCCCTGATCTTGGATGAACTAACCGCCGGGACCGATGATGGTCCCGGTCACGGCAGCAGAGCTTCGGCGAATGCTTGCCCGATCAAAGAATACGTTTTGGCCGAGCCAAGATAATGATAGCCGGCGTTGGATTTCGCCCGGGTTTCCAGATCGAGATCCTCTTGCGTGAAGAGTGTCTTTTCATACTCTTTGAGGAAATTTCGCTGGTCTTCTGGAGACATCTTGCCGTCAGCGTTTTCGTGATCTTTGTTTTTGGTCCTCAGTAGATAGGATTTCTGACGAAGTTTATCACGCTTCTTGTCGATCGCGTCGAGCTTCATATCCCAGAAAGGGGCGGTTTCCACGGCGAACACGTTGCCTTTGAACTCCGGCATCAAAGCCGGTGCTGCCATCGCGGCTCGAAACTGACCACGTTGCTTACGATACCGTTCTTCCGTAGTTTCTAACGGACCACCCACGCCTAAAACTCCGATCACGAACGGCAGCTTGGGAGCTTTCAAATCCTTACGGACATCGCGAATGAAGTTGGCCATCCATTCCGAATACTTGGCATACTGGTTCTTGTCACTGTCGGCAGGTAGTGAAGGGTAAACATTACGGCCCACCATATCGTTGAATCCCTGAAACCAGACGAAGCCCGCCAGTTCGTAACCTTGTGCGGGATCGTAACCGGGGACCACTCGTTTAATATCGCCGAGGACATGTTCCACGTGTTCAATCATTTGGCGGTAACGAAGCCCCGTTTTCGCTTCGAGTTCCTGTTGCTTTTCGGCTGTGTCGAAGCGACCGCGTTCGATGTCATCGGCTGAGGGCACATAAGGCCCGGAACTCGGTGACCGATAATCGGTATGCAATGATTGACCACCCCACGCCGTTTTGATAATCAGAATCGGTTGATCAAGTTCTTGTTGCATGGTGATGCCGAAAGCGAGTTCGGGACCGATCTTTTCGCCCGGTTCGTCATAGTTGCGACCTCCCTGGTTGCCGAAACCGATTTCGAGTTGTCCGACTACTTCCCGATTCGGCGTGTTGAGGCGTCCGTTTTCTCCCGTCAGATAAGAAATGTAAGTATTGGGAGTTTTACGATAGCTGCCGTCAGAGTTCTTCATCGCTTTGAGCAACGGCGCCGAAATGGGGTCTTCGCCGAGGTAATCGATGACGCGAACGTGTGCGTGACCTTCCATGTTCGATTGACCGGCAAGAATGTAGATTTTGAGCGGTTTCGCGGCGGAGGCGGTGGTGTTTCCGAGAAGAACGGCAGCCAGCAAACAGGTGATTGTGCGGAGTGATTTCATGGGAGATCCTCGAAACGTGAATGAAGTCTTTCAGGATACTCCGAGGTCTTCCAGAAGTGCAAACGGAAAGTGAATTGTTTGTGGTGCTTTCGCATCTGCCTTTCAGCGAGTCATCAAGTTCTGACTCAATCTTCCGAGGCCGTTTTTTTCGGGTCAACGTAAGGAAGGTGATCAAAGGCATCGTTCAGGCGGGGATCCTGACTTTGTTCCAGCACTTGCTGGAGTTGGGCAGCGAGCATTATTTTCGTCTGTTGATAGTCAGAATGGGTGGCCAGATTCTTGAGTTGATGTGGGTCACTAGTCAGGTCGTACAGTTCTTCTTTTGGGCGGAGTCCCAAGGTCAAATCGAATAATGGTTGTTCTTCGGAACTGAATCGGTGTGTGACCATCCAGGCCTTGGTGAGCGAGGCGTCCAGATCGGACATCGTCGTGGCGGTTTGTTTGTGAAGGGATTCATAAGAGGGCGCGGGACCTTTCAATAGACCTCGGGGATCGCCCATGGGCCAACGATCTGGTTTGAAATTGCGAATGTAGAGGTAGTCGGGAGTTCTCACAGCGCGCATTGGGTAGGGAAGATTCCCTGCTCGTGCAGTGTGAAAATGGAGTTCGCGTCCGATGATCACCGAATTGCGATTGGGATCGATCCAGCCGTTTGGTTGGCTGACGAGTTGTTTGCGAAAACTGCGACCCTCCATCGAATTGGGAATCTTGACGTCAGCGACATCCAGCAGGGTCGGTCCGACATCCATAATGCTGACGAAGTCCTCGACGACACGGCCTGCCTTGATTTTGTAGGGCCAGCGAGCCATCAGCGGCACGCGTGAGGCGAGATCGTAACAATTCGTTTTGCCACGCGGAACGCCGGGGATGCCATGATCTCCCGAGAGGATAATGAGCGTATTGTCGAGTTCTCCGGTGGCTTCAAGCTCTTCCAGCATGACTCCCAGCATGGCATCGAGAGCCTGTACTTCTCCCAGATAATCAGAGAAGTCGCGACGGACATCATCGACATCAGGCAAAAACTTGGGAATGAGTCCTTTCAGTCGATCAGGATCGATGTTCCACAGTTTCTTTCCAGAATCGGCACTGTAGGGACGATGCACATTGATGGAACCGTACACAAAAAAGAAGGGGGATCCATCCGGGCATCCAGCGAGTACGCGTTTCATTTCAGTGCGAGGATGGGCGAGCACTTCGACACGCCGTTGTTTTTGAGCGTCACCATGCTCGGCTTCGGAGACGTACAGGCCGTATCGTTGGTAGGGGACTTGAGCAATTTTGTGTGCAGCAGGTGTTGGTTTGCTGGCCCGGAAGGAAAATGTTTTCTGGCTACGTTGGGTGTAGTATCCATTCTCACGTAGCAAGTCGGGGAATTTTGGAAGTGTTAAAAAAGGATTCTCGTAACCTTTCCAGTTGCTCGCCTTGCCGTTGAGAAAGGCTCCGCTGCCGCAGTTCCAGAAGTGTCGTCCGGTGGCGAGAGACGCTCTGCACGGACCACACGAAGCAACAGGGACAAAAGCATTTTGAAAGCGGACTCCTTCGTTGGCGATGCGATCAATGTTGGGGGTTTTGATCACATCGTTGAGGGAAGGAATATCGGGATCGGAGTAGACGCTTGCGTAGCGTCCCCAGTCATCGGCAAAGAAGAACAGAATATTGGGACGTGCATCATCTGCAGAGAGGGCAATCGGCACAAACAAGAAGGCAGCAATGAAGAAAAACGAGCCTCTGAGAGAATTTGTCATAAGAATTTTCTGAATGGGTGGGGAGGTGTTTACCACCAGTGGAGAGTATTGAGAGTTCATGTTGCCGGAACCGTTTCTTGTCTTCCAGTTTCTTTTGGGAATTTGATGGGGCAATTGACTGTGTAGAAAGGGAGTAAATCTTACATCGTCACCGGGGCATTTGTGCAGAAAAAAGGACGTTGACCTGTTGCGATAAAAGCCTTTTGAAACCTGTTTTTAGTAGTTTTTAGGTGTTCCTTGACGGAATTGAAAAAAATACCAGTTGGTTTGTCCGAATTGACAATCCTTTCGGATTTACTTCCAGACGAGGACGACAACAAGTCACCTCACAACAAAAAACAACTCAGGGAGCCATCACGATGAAAACTCAAACGACTCAAAAGAAAGCTGTCCGCGAACTCAAAAACTTGCGAACTGAAGCCGCCAACAAAAAGGCTGCTGACAAATCTCGCTGTTGCCGTTGCTGTCGCTGCTGCCGCTGCTGGTAATCAGCAATAACGACAACTCGAACTTCGTAAAAGCCGCTGAGGATGATTCCTCGGCGGTTTTTTTGTTGTGTGCTTACCAAATGGCAGGGCTGAAACTCTGTCACGCCAAGTTAATTGATTGATCGTGGCTGACCGCGCGGATAGGATCGCATCAGATATCTTCTCACTTGGTCTGATTCTGCTCGTGTCCCGAATCCGCAAAAAAGCATCTGGTGGCTTGTCCGACGTTCGAGACAGTGAATTTCTCACTGAACTCTGGAGGTTCCGGGAGAAGTTGCGCTCGTCTCGCGACATTGGCAAGCTGATCAAATCAGCCATCAAGCTTGCCCGCTTGCATTTTGATGCCGAGGAAGGATGCTTGGCGACGGTTGCTCCGGGGCAATATCTTGCCGAGATTGAATGGTCTCAGCCGAACACCGCAGAGTGGGATCCTGACTTGTTGGGAGGGTTTCTGCGAGGCCAGAAAGTGAAAGTCCCCAAAGACACCATGTTAGCGCGGATTCGTCGACGTGGTCGTATGTGGGGAGTGCTGGTCCTGCGTCGAGAAAGTCAGGATTTCTTCTGGGACAGTCGGCAGGATTTTTCCGCACTCGCCGATGTTGTCAACGAAATGATCGACAGTATCGAGCAACAACGGATTAGCGAAGTTCGTTTGCAAGTCGATCAAAAAGTTCTCGAACAGGTCAAACCGAAACACCTCTTCTATAAGCTACTGCACGCGATTAAATCTTTGACAGACTATGACCATTCCGCAGCTCTCTTGATGTGCGACAAAGATGGCGGTTCGATGGAAGTCGTTGCGGAGCAGGTCGCGTTTCAAAAACGGAAGGGAGAGAACGTCGGCCTGACGTTACCCCTTGATCGAGGCACGCGAAAATTGTTGAAGTCGGGACTGCCGTTCGGCTTTGATCGGCAAGACGGGGCTTGGGAACAATGGGCCGGGGTAGAAGCTTCGGCATTGGTCGAACTGCTTGACTACAACCCCATTATGGCGACCGACCGTTTCCCCGCAGCCGAGCATTCCATGATTTGCGTTCCGTTGGTGACGAAAGACGGACTGATCGGAGCACTCAAAGTCGCTTCGATCTATGCAGGAACATTGCGGGAATACGAAACCGATTTACTGTCACAGTTTCTGCCTCAAGCTTCGGTGGCTCTGCAGAATCTCAAGCGGACAGAGTCGCTGGAAAATCAGGTCATCGCGGCAGAACGAAAATACGCGATGGCAGAACTCGCTCGCGGCGTTGCTCATGATGTCAATAATGCGCTGGGAGCTGTCTTGCCGTTGGTGCAACAGATGCAAACCGATTTCGAAGATGGTTTCTTCGATGCGACCGAGACAAAAGAGGATTTGGAAGAAATCGAGAAGTCACTTTTAGTCTGCAAACGGATCTTCAACGGCATGCTGCACTTTGCCCGTAACGAAACCCGGAATGCCAGTGATGTGTCACTGGCTCAGGTGATCGAGTCGGCGTTGTCCATCTTCCGGCAAAGCTTGGAACGTCATAAGGTCCAAGTCATCGTGACGGTCCCTGCCGACCTGCCAATGATTGAAGCCGTTCAGGCGGATATTGAACAGTTGGTTTTGAATCTTATTGGTAACGCACGAGATGCGATGGAGCCGGATGACGATTTAAGAATTGTGGCCTCAGCCGAAGACCGATTTGTGGTGCTGGAAGTGACCGACACCGGTTGTGGTATTCCCCCAGATCACCTGGCAAAAATTCAGGAACCTTTCTTCACGACGAAAGCCGACGGCAATGGTTTGGGTCTGGCAATCTGTCGGTCGATTGTCGCTCAATTACGAGGGCAGTTCAAAATCGAGAGTGACTTAGGCCAAGGAACACACGTCACGGTGAAGTTACCATTTCGGAATGGGATAAGTTGAAGCTGGCAGGAATAAGAACACTAATCACAGCTAATCTTCACTGATGAAATCCCAATTCTCAGCTCCAAGGTTATTAGCGTCGATTAGTGTCGATTAGTGTTCTGTATTCAGGACACAATATTTTCAGACATGCAGAAACGCTGGGATAAGTTGAACTGATCATGCCCAATGTAGTCATCTTCACAAATGAAACAGACAAACAATGACACGACGCACACACATTATGATTGTCGATGACGAGCCGGGAATGCTCCGCTCGGTTTCGCGCGTCTTACGTCGTGATCATGAAATCACAACCGCAGAATCTGGCGAAGATGCTCTCGAAAAACTCGCCAACGGCACTCCCGATCTCGCCATCGTCGATATCCGCATGCCGGGAATTAACGGCTTCGAATTAACACGCCGCCTCAAAGAACACGATCCCGATCTTGATGTGATTCTCATGACGGGCAATGCCGAAGAGCCGGACGATAATCTCATTCAAGCCATCGATGGAGGGGCGTTTTACTTCATCACCAAACCTTTTGATCGCAGGGTGTTGATTACTCTGGTGAATCGTTGTCTGGAATTGCGACGGTTGCGGCGTGCGGAACGTCGTTATCTCGACCGCTTGGAACGGGAGCTCGACGACGCTCAGAAGTTTCAGTTGAGCTTGTTACCGCCTCCGTTTCAGAACATCGCCGGCATGAATATTCACGCGCGTTATCTGGCGTGTAGTGAGTTGGCAGGCGACATTTATGATTACGCACCGGCTGGGGAGAATGCGGTCGCGTTCATGGTGGCTGATGTCGTTGGTCACGGAGCGTCAGCAGCCATGATGACCTCGGTCGTTAAATCGGCCTTTCACGCAGCCGCCGGTCAGGGCTTCCAGCCATTAACGGTCATTGATCACGTCAAAGAAGGAATCCGCACGTTCGACCCAAGTCGATTTGTCACGCTAACCTGCGCTCGTCTCGACACCAAATCAGGCGAACTAACTTACGTGAATGCCGGCCATCCTCCCGGCATCCTGCATCGAGGAGGCACACAGCACGACCTGCTGATGTCCACGGCACCGATGCTTTCCTCGACGTTCCACGATGTCCCGTTTCAAGACGAGACCGTGCAACTCGAAGAGAATGATGCCGTCTTGCTCTACACGGATGGCGTGACCGAAACGCAAAGCAAAAGCGAAGAGATGTTCGGCCAGGACCGAATGACCTCGCTCATGACTCACGACGGCTATCAAGGTGGCGAACTGCTCGACCGGATTTTGCATTCGATCAGCGAGTTCGCCGGCAGCAAACCCCAACTGGATGACATCACGCTATTGGCGGTGGGTAAGGTTTAGGCTTGTCATCACAGAAAAAATATGGCACTATATCTGGGGTGTGTCCATATGTATTGTAAAAGTTATGGCTATAAAATTTCATCCCGGTTACGGAACCATTCTTTACTGCGATTTCAGTCATCAGACTGAACCTGAAATGGTGAAAAGCCGTCCGGTTGTTGTGGTCTCCAGAAGGAACACGAATGTTCGACTTTGTACCGTTGTCCCCCTCTCCAGCACACAGCCAGAAAAGATACAAAGTTGGCACCATAAAAAGATTCAGGTTGTTAACGGCATTAAAATTTAATCGTTACGGAGATCAGGCAACTTGTGAATTTATTATTTTGCAACGCCTGCAAAGAACCATCCAGAATCCGGCAGCACACCTTTTTGCCGACCTGATGCGTGCCCCACCCAGGGGAATGCCTCAACCTATTTGGGTTTCTTCTCCGGTGTTAATCGAACATAAGCCTCCAACTGTTTGCTCAGCTCAACAACCATTCCCTCGTATTTGGCTTGGTCAGCAAGGTTGTCAATTTCTTCAGGATCCTTTGCGTGATCATAAAGTTCACGGCCAGCCTTTCCTTGGAGCCACTCTGTGTAGCGAAAGCGTTCGTTACGTAAAGAGTACCCCCAGGCCTTGCGGTTGTGCCAGATTTGAGTCACAGCGGGTTTATCCCAGCTCGGATCTTTTGGATTGACTAGCAGTGGCCTGAGCGAACTACCTTCTAATGCACTAGGAGCCTGTAATCCGCATAAATCT
>JAQWSQ010000158.1 GCA_029243145.1 Planctomycetaceae bacterium
TCTAATTTAGGCTCAGCCGCAATTGCCACCTTGAGTTCCAAAGATCCGACACGAACGAGGTCTCCATCAGCTAGTTGCTTTGGCTCGCTAATTTGCAAGCCGTTCACAAAAGTGCCGTTTCTACTACGGAGATCTTCCGCCCAGAGAACTTCTTCTCTTTTGATGATCGCACAATGTTTTCTACTGACCTCTTCGCTTAGAGGACGTAGATCACATTCTTCTGCACGACCGATAAGCAATTTGTCCCGCTTCATCGAAATTGCACGTCCGGCACGTTTGCCTGACGCAATTACTAATTTGGCAATCATACGACCTAACTCGATAATGACTCATGTTCCAAACCCCAAGTACGAACCAAAATGATCGGGACAAAATATAAATCATTGGCGCGACTCGGTAACGCTATCAATTTACATTGATAAAGTCCAGCCAGAACAAAAGGTGCCCCCCCAACAAGGTGGCACAAGGGCGACAACTCCCCTTATTTTTCACCGTCGATTGAGCCATGCCGCAGTTTCGTAATGGTTCGTTCGCGTCATGATGTCTTCGTTATCTTTCGTATATGAGAAACCTTGCTCCTGAATCAATTGGCTACCAAGTTGATCTGCCAGGCGTTGCAACCAACCTTCAATAACATCACGTACAGAGCCCGTTTTACTCTGGAGCAAATCCCCAAGCCCGGGATGGCTTCCCTCACCTTGCATCTGAGGATTTCTGTGCAGAAGAAGGGTTCCATGTTGCAGGACAACGCCAGATAACCTTCGCTGCGCACTTCCAAGAATCTTACAGTCACCGCAATCAGAAGAGGCTAATGAATGTTCTACAACAAGATCTCCAAATGCCCGGCGATTGAAGCAATAGAAATTCTGGTCCTGCTCTCTCCTCGCAGCCTCAACCATTGTCGCCTTCAGATCACGATCGTTTAATTCTTGAACAAGTGCACCATGAACCGCGGAATACAAATCCTCAGTTCGCTTGCTCCATTTATGGCTACTTGGTACTGCCAACCCATATGTAATGTCGGTACCATGAATAATTGCACCACCGCCACTTGGACGGCGAACGACCGGCCAATGAGCAAGAAAACTCGCCCTAGAAAAATCTTCCATCTTTTGAAAACAACCAAGCGACACAGTATGCGGCTGCCAGCCGTACAATCGCATAAGCACGCTATTTGTTTCTTCAGACCGTCTGGCCAGTGCCTCATCAGCAGCCATATTCAATCCACCGGCTACCGACGGGTCTCGCCAGACACGAAGCACGCTTTTCTGACTCTGATCTGAGTACGATGAACTGTGATGTGGCAAACCCATCACCCACCAATCAGCTTGTCGTATGCTTCCTGATCGAATAATGCATCAAGTTGCTCAACTGCAACAGGCTGAACAGAAATAATCCAGCCACTGTCGTAGGGGTCGTTATTAAGCGTTTCAAGTTGACTCGGCAATTCTGTATTTACCGAAATTACTTTTCCTGAAATCGGGGCGTAAAGATCACTTACAGCCTTCACACTTTCGATCTCACCGAAAGACTCTCCTGCTGTCACCGTCGAACCAACGTCGGGTAATTGCATAAAAACAAGATCGGTTAAAGCTTCAACTGCATACGCAGAAATACCTATTGTCACTAAACCATCATCTTCTAGTCGTGCCCATTCGTGTGACTTGGCGTAGCGGCGAGACTTCTCCATGGCATTTCTCCAAAGG
>JAQWSQ010000167.1 GCA_029243145.1 Planctomycetaceae bacterium
CCACGATTTTATTCTTTCTGTGTGGTGGCGCGTCCCATATGGATACGTGGGACATGAAACCGAATGCTCCCGCCGAATATCGTGGCCCGTTCCAACCGATTGCAACTTCGGCTCCCGGCCTTATTCTCAGTGAGCATTTGCCGTTGTTGTCTCAGCAGGCTCATCACTTGGCATTGATCAATTCGATTGATGGCAAGGTCAACACGAACGATCATCACGCGGGCTATTATCATAATTTGACAGGACACCGTCCTGATATCACCTTTCGCACGCTCGCTAATAATCGAACTCCGATGCCCGACGACTGGCCTTACATGGGATGTGTGGCGGCGTCACGTCGTCCGAAACATCCTTTCTTGCCAAACGCGGTCTCGCTGCCACATAGTCCCAGTCGAAAACCTTACACGCGCCCCGGTCAATTTGCGGCAAAACTGGGGATCGAACATGACCCCTTGTATCTTCAAGGTGATCGTGAGAATCCACTTTCCTTCAAAGCCCCGTCACTCGTGTTGGAGAAAGATATCTCACAAACGCGATTGGCAGATCGTCGTTCTTTACTGACTGCCGTTGATGGTGTGCGTCGCGAGTTCGACAAGCATGCGTCCCCCGAAACATGGACTCGACAACAGGAACGCGCGTTTTCGCTGTTGCTCTCTTCCAAAACATCAGAAGCATTCGATGTCGCTTCCGAGCCCGAAGCCATCCGTAAAAAATATGGAGAAACTGTCAACGGCATGAGCCTGTTGATGGCACGTCGACTTGTCGAAGCGGGAGTCCCGTTTGTGACTGTCTTTTGGTTAGGAGACGGCATCGGTTCAAAGACGGCTAAAAAGTGCCGCAGTGCGGGAAGCTGGGACACGCACGGCAGTAATTTTGAATGTCTGAAAGAAGACCTGCTACCAGAATTCGATCAATGTTATTCGGCACTCATCGGCGATCTCGCTGAGCGAAATCTGCTTGATGAGACGTTGCTACTTGTGACGAGCGAAATGGGCCGGACACCGAAAATTGGTGATCCACGTTCAGGAGGAGTCAACGGAGGCGGACGCGATCACTGGACACATTGCCTTACCGATTTGATGGCGGGCGGAGGCATCCAAGGGGGCCAAGTGTACGGTTCGAGCGATACATTAGGGGAATATCCGGCGAACAATCCGGTCACTCCGGCCGATGTTGCTCATACCGTCTATCACGCGATGGGCATACACGACTTGGAAGAAACGGATTCGCAAGGCCGACCGTATCAACTGTTGGCCGAAGGTCGTCCGATCATGGATTTGTTCTGAGATCGAATTTGCTTGTAATCCCATCATGAACAGCTTGGCATTCTACAGAGTGCCAATTTAGGGCGGCTTTTCAATCGTCATCTTTTTCGAGTCGCTCATTGACAACTTTTCGGACTTCCACCCAATCATCACTTTGCAACATCATCAAAACTGATCTTGGAGCTTTAGGGTGCCTCGCCACAGACAAGCGGAGAGATTCATCTGAGGAATGTGCGAACTCTTCAAGAATATCTAGAGGAGTCTTTCGTTTTCGTGCGAGCGTATCGTTGACTTTTTTGTCTCCTAAACGATACAGCTCACGAATAATAACTTCGGGAATACTTTTGTTATGCGCAACCCACTCTAACATGTCGGGGTAGGCTCTCATGACTTCTCTCCAGACGTCGACATCGGCCTCTTCCCAGGCAGCTCTATGATATTCGTCGGGATCTTCACTTTGTCTCAGCCTGACAAACTCATCTGCGGAATTGATCATGATTCAGTCACTCATAGAGATGGGATGAAATAATTGACTCGGCACAGATTGTTCTGAAGAATCTATCGGGTTCGGGCTGCGTGATCTTTGTTGGAGTGGCTGGTGAAATCTGCGAAAGCGATGCCACGAACAATCCTGCGCCTGTGTGTTATCTCATTGGGAAAAATTCATGATTGCCCAATCAGTGTCGGTAGGTCAAGAATCAATGCTCTTGCAGGCTCTTTATTGCGAAGTGCGGCCGGGCAACGCTGATTGAGTCGTTCTCTGCGATTGCCGGTCAAAATTGTTGGATTTAATGGTTCATGCCATTCGATGACTCAGGTAGGATGGAGTTTCACGATAAACTCTCCCATCTGAAGATGTCAGTTATGATCTCGCGATTCCAGTTCTCTTTATTTGTCTTGTTCTTATTCTCCGAATGCGGCCTGTTCGCACAAGATACCCCCCAATTCAATCGCGACATCCGGGCGATTCTTTCGGACCGTTGTTATACCTGTCACGGTCCCGACTCGGCAGCACGTGAAGCCGACTTACGGCTCGACGACCGAGACATCGCGACTTCAAATGGCGACACACCTGCTATTGTGCCTGGCAAGCCGGCAGAAAGTGAATTACTCAAGCGAGTTCGCAGCAATGATGAATTGATACAGATGCCTCCTCCCGATTCGGGCAAAGCACCTCTCTCAGAAAAGCAAATTATATTACTGGAGGCGTGGATCAAAAACGGTGCTGAGTACGATGATCACTGGGCGTTCATCTCACCCAAGCAAGCAGACGCACCCACTGTCCAGCATCAAGACCACGTACGGAATCCAATCGATGCGTTCGTCTTAAAGAAACTTGAAAAGCAAGGGCTGAAACAATCTCCGCAAGCTGACCCACGCACTTTGATTCGTCGTGTTTCTCTCGACCTGACCGGTTTACCGCCGACACCCGCGGAGATCGATGCGTTCCTCAAAGATCAGTCTAAGAATGCGTATGAGAAACTGGTCGATCGTTTATTGTCTTCCAATCGTTACGGCGAACACATGGCAAAGCCTTGGCTCGACGCGGCCCGTTACGCCGACACGAACGGTTATCAATACGATCTCGAGCGAGAGCAATGGGTCTGGCGGGACTGGGTGATCTGGGCTTTCAATCAGAATATGCCGTTCGACGAGTTTACTCGTCAGCAAATCGCTGGTGACCTGTTACCCAACGCGAATGACTTAACACGGTTGGCGACCGGATTTCATCGTAATCATCCGATTACCATAGAAGGTGGTGTCATCGATGAAGAATACCGGACCGAGTATGTGGTTGACCGGGTTGTCACCACATCGACCGTCTGGATGGGGATGACAATGTTGTGTGGCCGCTGCCACGATCACAAGTACGATCCAATTTCTCAAAAAGAGTTTTATCAGTTATCCGCGTTCTTTAACCGGGTTCCCGAACGAGGTCTGAATGGATTCGATCCACGGCGCAAAATCGAATCACCTTTGCAATCTGATCGATTGCAGGAAATCGACAAACGATTGGCAGCCGTAAAACAGCAGTTACAACAGGTAGCCGGAGCGGAAGGGTTACCGTTTGCGAAGTGGGAATCCCTCGTCAAAGCCGACGAACAGGCGAACTGGGACGTGACCGTCCCGACAGAGATGAAGTCGGCAGGCGGAGCGACATTGACTGTTCAGGACGATCAGTCAGTGCTCGCCTCTGGAAAGAACCCGGTCACCGAAGAATATATTGTTGATTTGAAGGCAGATGCGAATGCCATCAGTGCCATTCGACTGGAAGCCATCAAGGATCCATCAACGGTCAACGGTGGGACCGGACGCGGTTCTAACGGGAACTATGTGATGACCGAATTCATCGTGGAAACAGCTTCTCTCGAAAAGCCGGGCCAGTTTGACCAGGTGGCAATTTCTTCCGCCGAAGCCGACTACTCGCAGAAGAATTATGAGGTCAATAAAGCCATCGACGGGAACATCGACAAATCAGGATGGGCTGTGGACGGTAATACAATTACAGACAGTCGAACCGCTGTTTTCATCATGGCCGAACCGATCAAAAACGCCGGTGAGAAAATCATTCGGGTCAAAATGAGCTTTCAATTTGGCCTGTCGCATCAGATTGCCCGGTTCCGATTGGCAGTTACGAAAGGCGAAGCGACTCCGTTGACACTGGCGATTCAGAAGATTTTCGAGACACCCATCGAAAAAAGGAGTCCACAGCAAAAACTACAATTCAATGATTGGTTATTGCGAAAGTATGCCTCTCCCGAAATTCGACAGGCGGCAGATGCTGTTACCGTGGTCGAGAAAGAACGTCAAACAATTGTGAATTCTATTCCGTCCACGATGATCATGGCGGAACAGACTCAACCACGGACGACACACGTCTTGTATCGTGGAGAGTATGATCAAAAACGGGATGTCGTTGATTCGGGTGTCCCCGCGGCATTACCCAACTTGCCGGATGGCGTCCCCAACAATCGTCTTGCCTTGGCTGAGTGGCTGGTGAAACCCGATCATCCTCTTACTTCGCGAGTTTTTGTCAACCGAGTCTGGCAACGATTGTTTGGGGTGGGGATTGTCAAAACGAGTGAGGACTTTGGCTCTCAAGGAGACTGGCCCAGTCATCCCGAGTTACTCGATTGGCTGGCGGTCGAGTTTGTTGAGATGAATTGGGACATTAAAGCTCTGCAAAAATTGATTGTGATGTCGGGTACCTATCGACAATCGTCGGTCGTCACACCCGAACAGCAAGCCAACGACCCCGAAAACCGATTACTCTCTCGTGGTCCTCGTCGTCGGCTCGATGCAGAGGTCGTCCGGGATTCGGCTTTGCTCGCCAGCGGATTGCTCGTCGAGAAATTGGGCGGACCAAGTGTCTTTCCGTATCACCCCAAGGGACTGTGGCAGGAGATCAACAATCGCCCCGGCTTATCTCGAACTTACAAACAGGACACGGGCGAGAATTTATACCGCCGCAGCCTTTACACATTCTGGAAACGAACCGTTCCTCCTCCCTCGATGGCAACATTTGATGCACCGGAGAGGGAATTTTGCGTTGTTCGTCGCTCACGCACAAATACACCACTTCAAGCCTTTGTGATGTTGCACGATCCTCAATTTGTGGAAGCGGCACGCAAACTGGCCGAACGAATGCTGAACAATGGCGGCACCTCGGTCGATGGGCAGATTGCTCACGGATTCGAAATTATCACTTCTCGGCGTCCTAATGAGCAAGAACTGAAACTTCTCAAAGAGACTTACCAAAAACGTCTACTGCAATATCAACAGAATTCAGCAGACGCGACTTCCTTACTTTCGGTTGGTGACTCTCCCCGCGATGAATCTCTCGATTTATCCCAACACGCAGCCATGACGAGTGTCGCTCGTTTATTGATGAATTTGAGTGAGTTTATGACGTTGAATTAAAAATGGTTCCTGGAGTATTAAAAAAAATCGCCGTAGGGTCCGCTGTGCGGACCATTTTGAGAAAACGTATCGTCCATGAACTCGGTCCGCACAGCGGACCCTACAATCTATAAATCAGATTCCGAGACCTTACCATGCAACCCATTACCGAACACGACCTGGCCATCAATCGTCGTTACTTTTTTGGAAAGTCTGCCACCGGGATTGGCGTGGCAGCACTCGCATCACTGCTTGCTAAAGAGGCCAGCGGGCAACAGAAATCGTTGGCGACCAGTAACGGACCCGGTTACGATCCCGGTTTGACTGGGCCGACCCATTTTCCTCCGAAAGTAAAACGGGTGATCTATCTGTGTCAGTCGGGGGCGCCGTCTCACATTGACACCTTCGATTATAAGCCGTCGTTAGAAAAACTGGACGGACAAGAGTTACCTGCCTCTGTTCGCATGGGACAACGGCTGACAGGGATGACGGCCGGGCAGAAATCATTCGCGGTGGCGAAATCGTTTATGCCGTTCCAGCAGCATGGACAATCGGGACAGTGGATTAGCGATATGATGCCCCATCATGGCAAGATTGCCGACGATATCTGCATCGTCAAATCGATGCACACCGAAGCAATCAACCACGACCCGGCCATCACTTTTTTTCAAACCGGTCATCAACAGCCGGGGCGCCCGAGCCTCGGATCGTGGGTCAGTTACGGATTGGGGAGTGAAAGCGAAAACCTGCCCGCCTATGCCGTTCTGCTCGATAAAAACTCTGATACTCAAGCGCAGCCACTCTATTCGCGATTGTGGGGAAGCGGCTTTTTGCCGTCCAATCATCAAGGAGTCAAACTTCGTTCGGTCGGCGATCCGGTGTTGTATCTTAATGACCCCACAAATGCGTCACTCGACGACAAACGACAATTGCTCGATTCACTTTCTCAATTGAACGAACTTCGTCAACAGGAAGTGGGCGACCCAGAAATACAAACTCGCATCGCGGCCTACGAGATGTCGTACCGGATGCAGATGTCGGTCCCCGAACTGACCGATACGTCCGACGAACCGGAAAGCACCTTCGACTTGTATGGAGAAGATGCGAAAGTCCCCGGCACGCATGCTGCCAACTGTTTATTGGCAAGACGCTTGAGCGAACGCGGTGTCCGTTTCGTGCAGGTCTATCATCGCGGCTGGGATCACCATGGTGGCTTGCCGACTCGGCATCCGAAAATTGCCAAAGAAGTCGATCAAGGCTCGTCAGCTCTCATTCAGGATCTCAAACAGCGCGGCCTGCTGAAAGACACGTTAGTAATCTGGGGAGGAGAGTTTGGCAGGACCGTCTACAAACAAGGAAGCGGTAACAACTTTGGTCGGGATCATCATCCGCGTTGTTTTTCCATCTGGATGGCGGGAGGCGGCATCAAGGGAGGAACCAGTTACGGTGAAACCGATGACTTCGCCTATAATATCGTTGATCGAGATACGCGAGGCGTGCATGTCCACGATTTGAACGCCACGATTATGTACCTCTTGGGAATGAATCACGAGCGATTGACATATCGCTTCCAAGGTCGTGATTATCGACTGACCGACGTGCACGGCAAGGTGGTCAAAGGCGTATTGAGTTGAGAAACGATTGAGTTATTGTTCTTTTATGACGATCCAGCGCATGACCTCATTACTTAGTAAATTTATTTTCACGGACATAAATATGTTTCGATCTCTTCTGTCTCTTTTCGCTATTTGCGTTCTCTGTCTCCTGACACTGGGAATGCCGCTACATGCGAATGCTGAAGTGACCCCCTCACAAATTGTTTTGGCGTCATATCGGGTCGAGCATCCCAACACCACGGGAACCGGATTTGTGCTAGACCGCCCTGATCCCGTTGAACCGGAACGGAAGCAGTTATTGCTAGTGACTGCTGGTCACGTTTTTGAGGGAATGAAAGGTGAATACGCGACGCTGGTGTTACGAGAACAGAATGAGGAGGGAAACTGGGCTGCAAAACCAGAGAAAATCCGCATCCGAAAGGGGCAGAAGCCACTCTGGATGCAACACCCGAAGGAAGATGTGGCCGTGATCATTCTGGATTTCCCTTCAGAAAAATCAATCGGTTCATTACCAGTTAGCGTCCTGGCAACTGCGGAAGACTGGAAGTCACATACTCCCGAGCCGGGTTCACTCATCCGTTGCGTTGGCTATCCGCATGCTCCCATCTTCAAGCCTAGCACGGCAGGATTTGCCACCACCCGCTTGGGGTGTCTGGCGGATTTTCC
This sequence comes from Planctomycetaceae bacterium, assembly GCA_029243145.1. Taxonomy (GTDB): domain Bacteria; phylum Planctomycetota; class Planctomycetia; order Planctomycetales; family Planctomycetaceae; genus JABURQ01. Next base: position 7,448 of record JAQWSQ010000167.1, read on the forward strand.
GCTGACGCCAATTGCTGATCACCCGAAGTATTTGGTCGATTTCAATATTTTTGAAGGCAACAGCGGTGGCCCGATCTATTCTGACCAACTGGGAGACGAAATCAAAATCATCGGTCTTGTTCAAGGACAACACTTCATTGATGAACGATTCAAAAACATCTATTCAGAAGGCATGACACGCAAACGGCTCGGCTTGGCCATCATCGAAAGCTCCGAAGTTATTTTGGAAACGATTGAGAGAGTTAGCCCAAAATCAGTTTCGAATAAGGCCTCCGCATCCACCCGTCCGAAAGTCAAAGCACTGATTCGCCGAGGATTGCAAAAAAGCATCGACAAAGAGGAATGACCGCATGTCAGGCTGTTCCTCACGTTTGGGTCACATTTACTCACTCACGACCCGCGCGCCGCTCCAGTAACCAAATTCGTTTCGCCAACCGGTCGCGTGATTTTGGAGTTCCAGTTTGACTGATTGACCGGCAAACTGCGACAGGTCGATGCGGTACGATTGCCAACCGCGCGACGTTGGCCCACCGACATCTTCCGACAATAGCCTTTTGCCATTCCCTTTCACTTCCAACCGCCAGTCACCTTCCGGGTGATGGGCCACATCAACAAGCAGCCACGATTTTTTTCCCGATGGAACTTCAAACGAACCGGACAAGACGCACGGTTCGGTCTGATTCACGGGATGAGTCCGCACGACGGTTGAGCGATTCATGTGTGCGGTTTGTAGGGAGACATCCCCCATGCCTGACTTTTGGGTCGTAAATCCGGGAGCCACTTCACCGATCACTTCCGCAAACTGCTGCGGGTTGGTCGCAATGCGAGGGACGACTTCTTTCACACCCGGCAACTGCCGAGCCGATTTGTCGGAAGGGTGCTTGTCGAGAGTGATGAATGCGAACAAGTCAATCAGTTCCTGCGCTTTGATTTGTTCTTCCAATTTTTCGGGCATCAATGAAACAGGGCTTTTCTTCAGAATCTCAATCTCTGCGCGAGGAATCGTTTCCCGCTTCCCTCCTTGGATTTTCAGTGTGATTTTGGACTTCGTATCTTCAACGAGCAAACCATTCAACACACGGCCTTCGTCCGTCACAACGGTGTACGACTGATAAGACGCGCCGATCACCAGCGAAGGATCAAACACGTTTGACAAAAGTTGCTCGAACGAATTGCGCCCATTGAGTGTAATTTCGGGACCGACCTCTTCCCCTTTGCCGTAGATTTTATGACATTGCCCGCATACTTTGTTGAAGACAAGCTCTCCCGCGAAGGGGTCTCCTTCCGAAGAACGAATCAACTGTTTCATTTCTCCAATCACCTGGTCCCGTTTGGGGTCGCGTCCTTCGCGAATTTGCCCCCAATGTTGTGCGACAAGTTTGGTGAGTTCTTTGTCACCGGTCGCCAGCAATCTCTTGACTTGATTCAGATTGAGTGCAGTCGTTGGGATCTCTTCGTCGGCAATGGCCTTGAGCAGACTGATGCTCCAGACTTTTCTCTGAGTCAGGATATCGATTGCCCGCGGCTTGAGTTCAGGTTCTAGCTCGTAATAGTTTAATACCAACAAAGATGCGACATGTTCGTTGCGGAGTCGCCCTAACGCGCTAATCATCTTGCCTCGAAAGGGGGCCGGATTGGATTTTTTATCCGCCAGGATTTGATCCATGGCAATCAAGACATGCATTTCTTCCCCGACTGCCACCAGTGCATTCAACGCCTGTAATCGCTGTGCTTCGGGCGATTTGCTATTTGCCAGTATATTTTCCGCTTCTTTGAGAGCGACCGGATCTCCCCAACTAGCCCCTAACATGGCGGCTGAGAAAAACGGAGCAGCGTTTTTGTCTCCCGCTGCGATACTCGAGACAACCGTCCCGAGTGCTTCTTTGGTTAGCTTTAGTTTCTCTCCGGCGAGTGTTCTGTTTTGAACACGTTCACCAATCATCGAGAGACAAACCGCAGCAGTTTGTGAATTGCCACCCGTGGAATGCGAATGATAAGAGATCACCTTCGCAATGTTGGCCGCATCGAACTTCGGATGATCGATCATCCAGGCAACAAGACGGGGAATCATGATTTCGCCCCCCGGACCGGCAGCGATATCATTGACGGTGGCAAAATCGACGGCCTGCTCGGGAAAGTCGTTCAGATAATAAAGAAGATTCCGCCAAACAATATTGGGGATGAGTTTGTCTTTCTGGGAAAGTTTCAGAGCTTCCGCAAAAAACTCTGTGTACATAGGAAAGGCACCATGAGGATTCGTTTTTTGTGCGTGCACACCGGCCAGAATCACTCCCTGTACTCGCACATCTTCGGACTCATCGTGAATCGCTTGATCGACCAGCCCGGCGATTTGCAGCTCCTCGGATTCATTAAATTCGTTTGCGGATTTCGAACGGAGAAACTGCTGACCCGCTGCACGCACGGCCCAGGCGCGAATTGTGGGATCAGGCTGAGACATCAAACGATCCATGAACTCACTTTCAATCATCAGATTCTCAGAATCAGGTTTAATTCCAATGACCGACCAGAACGCGTGCAAGCGAGTCTTTTGATCGACAGAATTATTCGTGGCGATGGTTTCAAGTTTCTGCCGTGACTCTTTGCTACTACGTTCTGACAGCAAACGCTGAGCCGTCCAACGGATGAAGTCGTTATGCTGGGAGAGTCGTTCGATCAGTTGATCATCGGATTCAGCCGCCAGATTGAAATCTGCCGGCGTGTGGGGCGATTCTTTATATCTGATGCGATAGAGACGACCATGCCCACGGTCAACGCCTTCCGGGTCACGATTGGCATCTTGATAACAGTGATAGCGGTCGTACCAGTCCAACACATAGATGCAGCCATCGGGACCAGTTTTCTGGACCACCGGCATAAACCAGACATCATTGGCCGTCAGAAAGTCAGGGCGGGGCGTTCCAAAATAAGTCGACCCATCACGCTCAAGCGCATCAGCATTCAGACAATTACCGTGAATGTTCCCCATGTAGAGTTTTTCGCGGTACTCTTCGGGATAGACATCGGAGTCGTAGTAATGGATGCCGCAATAGGCGGCCTTTTGATGCTGATGTTTGACGATTGATTCCAGTTTCCACGTGTGTGGCGGATACGGCCCACCTTGTCGATGATAATAACCGGATTGCGTCAAATGCCAAAGATGATCGATCACGCAGGCAGACAGAAACGCTTCACCATCCTTGTTCCACGCGACTCCCCACGGGTTGCTGGTCCCTTCGGCGAACAACTCAAACTCGCGAGTCCGGGGATGGATTCGAAAGAGCGCACAGGTAAACTTCCAACCGGAATGTTTCTCATCGAAGTTTGGATTGTCGGGTGTGTATTTGACGTCGCAATAATTAAAGACACCATTGAGTCCGTAAAGCCAACCATCCGGTCCCCAAGTGAGTGAGTTGGGCAGTTCGTGAGTATCGGTTCGCCCAAAACCCGTCACGACCTTTTCAATTTTGTCGACTTTCAAATCACCATCGAGATCCTGCATGAACAGGATGTCGGGAGAGTTGGCAACCCACACACCGCCATAACCGACCGCGATTCCTGACGGAATATTGAGTCCCTCAGCGAAAACGGTCACTTTATCGACTCGTCCGTCTCCCGTGGTGTCTTCAAGTACCTTGATACGATCTCGACCCGGGCCGGGCTCTTTTCGAGGATACTCAAAGGACTCGGTAACCCAGAAACGGCCTTTCTCATCAATGGCCATACCGACCGGATTAAAAATCTGTGGCTCTGCCGCCACTAATTCGACCGTGAACCCTTCCGGCACGACCATCTTGGCGATGGCATCCATCGGGGAAAGTGCCGGGCCGGGAGGTTTATCCTGTCGCCGAGGAATGAAATCATCGGCGTGTAACAGTGATGGAGCACTGAGAATCAGCAAGGCGAGCAAGAAAAATGGACGGTGCATGTGTGGAGATCCGTGAGCTTCGTGTAAAAATTGATATCTCATCATCTTCACTCACGAACGTGAATGCAAGACACGAATATCTTTGTTATTTTAGAGACATGCCAAGACGAACGAAACAGGAACCAATTTGGAAACCAACCAAAGAGCAAGTCGCCGCGGCCTCGAAGAATCGAGTCTCGGATGTCATCGACTATGGCCTCGATGTCCTGTTTGTTGGCATCAATCCCGGTTTATACTCGGCAGCCGTGCGACATCATTTTGGCCGACCGGGAAACCGCTTCTGGCCGGCTCTCAACATGAGTGATTTCGTCCCCGAGGGAGAGGAGTTTCTGGCGTTTGATGATTGTCGTCTCCCCGACTTCGGGATGGGGATCACCAACCTTTGTCCGCGTGCTTCGGCGCGAGCCGATGAACTCTCCAAAGAAGAACTGGAACGAGGAGCCCGCACGTTAACTCGTAAGGTAAAAAAGTACCGACCTCGTTTTGTCGCGTTTCTCGGGATCACGTCTTTTCGCACCGCCTTCGGAATCAAGGGAGGAAAAGTCGGGCGACAAGAGCCGACCATTGGCGATGCGATTGTCTGGGTGTTACCCAACCCGAGCGGCTTGAATGCCCATTTTCAATTGCCCGACATCACCAACTTGTTTAATGAATTAAAACGTGCGGTTGATAGTTCGAAAGTGAGTCGCAAGAAATGATCTCACCGAATGATCAGCCCAGCATGCGAATCAATCCACTCAGGGCGATGACCACTGCAAGAATCCCTGACATTCCCAAAAAGATGTACCACATCGGCTTCGATTCAGCGCGAGTGACAAGTTTGGGTGTCATGTACTCATCGCAAGTGGGACAAAGATTCGCGTCGTCGTAGACTTCTGCGTGACACAACGGGCATTCGTACCAACCATAAGACTCGTCATCAAAGTTCACATCCTCGAATTCGTCACCCTCGTATTCATCATCCCAGTCATCTGTCATGATGAATTACCATTCGAGCCCATACATCAAAGAGTTCAAACCGCTCCCAATTCCCAGCAAGGCAGCGCGATCACCCGTGTTCAGAAAGCCTGACTCCATTCCGAGTGCAAGAGCCATCGGTAATGCTGCGGCTCCGGTGTTTCCGAAACGCTCGACGGTCGGAAAATCGAGGTCGGGTTCCAACCCCAGTGATTTCATCAACAACGAACGATGCGCTTTACCGACTTGATGAGTGAAGACACGCTGAATATCGCTGTTGGTCCACTCCATCAATCGCCGAAAAATCGTCCAGGTCTTTTCTGCCAAAGCAACGCCGGCGTTGAGCAAACCTTCTGAATCGGTATTCATTCGCGGTCGGCTATCCCGACTCCAATCAGAATTATCGCCTCCCTGGCAAAGATGATTATTGGTGGTATCGGCCAACCAGGAACCTCCCAGCAATTTATGCCCAAACTGTGAGTGTCGCTCGTGACACAACACAATGGCTGCGGAACCCGAACCGATGGTCAAAGAGGCAAAATCACTTTTGACACGCTTGCGATCAACGTCCGTATCTTGGAGGAGAGAATCAATCGTTCCTTCCACGAGACTTCGTCCAACTTCAGTACCGACAACCACACCCGCCTCGATCCGCCCAGCTTCGATCATCTCAGCAATAATCTGCACACCGTTGAGAATTCCCAAGCAGGCGTTACTGACATCGAAAACAAGAGCCGATTGCGGTAATCCGCTCGCCGCATGGACTCCCGTCGCGGTGGCTGGCTCCATCTGGTCACGACAAACTGATCCGTGGATGAGAGCCCCAAATAAATCCGGGTCGAGCTGAGAGTCCTGGACCGCTTTATGGACAGTCAGGGCAGAAATCGACCCCGGTTTGGTGCCGGGATCAAAGAATCGTCGTTCTTGGATGCCGGTCATCATTTCGAGACGACCAGCGGGTAGGCCGAGTCGATCATAAACCGGCGCAAGCCGAGACTCGATCTCCTCCGATGTCAGTACATGCGGAGGGATCGTGCAGACTGCGGTTTCCAGACAAACATGCTGGTAGCGCGAACCAGAGTTTAGAATCGGTTGCGAGATAGCATCAGACTTTCGCAACAGATTGAGTTTGCGATCCGCTTAAGCGATTGATCAAATTCTCGACATTCTGCAAATCCTCATCCCTTTGAACTTCGCTCTCGGGAGTGGGGTCGCAGACTGCCAATGCGATAGAGCTACGAACGTGTCGCAGTCCTCGCAAAAGAACATCACGATCCTCGATGTCCAGATTCACTGAAATAGCATTACTCATTAAAACAGACTCCATACAATTCCCACCCTGGTGAGAATGACGTCCGTCACAGTGGCATCCTGCTGCTGCGCGACATTATGGTTATCAGAACAATTCCAACCCATCGACACACCTTCATCGATGCGGAATCATCCGTACTCAGGGTGTATCATCGGCTGTTAAACCAGTCACCTTTCAGTTTCTTGAAGGTCGCTGCACTTCCATTGCAACTGTCCAGGGAAACGTGATCCAAAGACTCCTTATGACCGGTCTTCTTTCACCGACCGCCGGTGAATTTGTAACGATCTGGAAAACAATGCATGCGGCGTGCCGATCACAAAGTTATCCAATCCTTAGAATCGATGACTTCCTACAAATCATTGTGGTCATTGTGGTTGGGAAAAATCAACCTTAATCGTTCGCCTCCCGCAAAGCCCCCATTATTTCGCTCTTAAATTACCAGCTCTGTAAGAATCGGCCATGGCCGTTGGAACTTCTGCTTCCGCCAGAATCACTTTGGCACGATTTTCTTCGGTCTTAGCTTTGAACTCCTGTTCTTCGGCAACCGCTCGCGCACGGCGTTCTTCGGCTCGGGCGCGAGCGATTCTCATGTCGGCTTCCGCTTGATCAGCCTGAAGACGGGCTCCGACGTTATCGCCCACATCAATGTCGGCAATATCAATCGAG
>JAQWSQ010000176.1 GCA_029243145.1 Planctomycetaceae bacterium
CCTTGTACACAGCATCTGGCTTTCTCCCGAGTTTCTCAGCCACCCGATTGCCGCGCAACCCTTCAAAGTAACGCATCCTTATCGTTTGACGCGACTTTTCGCTCAATCCTTCAAGGCAGTCATGAAGTGCGTCCGCTCGCAAAGGCATATCAGTGGTGCCGCGGCGTTCAAACTCCGCGTCCACAAGATCAAGGACGGAGTCGTCTAGCAACACGACTTGGTATTTTTGTTGACGAATCAACTCGTAACATCGGTTGCGAAGCACCCTCCACGACCAGGCACGGAGATGCTGAGGACCCTCAAAAATGTCTTCATTTTCGAACACCTTTGCCAACATGTCTTGATAGGCATCTTCTGACAGGTGGGACTGGCGCAGAATCGACCAGGCCAAGGCGATCTGTTTCGTCCGTTCGGGCATCAAAACGATGAGGATTTCAGTACGATCCATGAATTCTATCATGCGCGAGATCGGAAAGTGTGGACATGCCTTTTTGAGAAACTATCTATATCTCAATTCATTTATCCGTCTCATTTTTGAGTTTCCATCTTATTTTAATCCAGGTTTAATTCCTTTTGATCAGCAATCAGCGACTAAATACATGCATTGGGAGTTGGCACAACGTTTGCGACCCGGGAATTCCAGAATTACTACTTCTCTCTATTCAGATCCCCGGAATCTCGTGATGTCCCGACTCTTTTCATATCAAAACTGTTTCGCAATCATCTTTTCAGTCGGTCTCGGGATCGGAATCCCGGTTCACGGCATTGCCTCTCCTAAGGCCCCAGCAAAGGACGATGATCCTGAATTAACCAGCCTCTATTACGCCGAACTGAGTCGCAGTCATTGCGACCATCTGGTCGTCTCCGTTCTGCAGGGAAGCAAAGAAAAGGTAGTCATCAGTATGTTCCCGTTCGGGAGTTCGAAAAACACCGGTGGCGGGCAAGATGGTGGCAAGGGCGAGATTGGGCATCATGGCGTCGGGAACAAAGACGTATTATCTGAGGCAATGGTGAGAAGGTCAGACCTATCACAAGGAGCTCCAGGAAAAGCTTTAGAATCTATCTCTATTAACGTAGTCAGTACACGCAAGAAAGCTGACCGAGTGGCCTTGGTCGGATGTGGAAAACCTTCCAAATCCTCTTCCATTACTCCGAAGCGTGCTGCAATACTTGGCGAAAATTCACGAGCCGGTGCGACGTATAAGAGTGATGGTTCCGGTGATACGAAATCGAGAAACGACGACCACAACACCACGCGGTCTAATCGAGGGGTCATCATGGACAGCAACGGAGGTAACACTTCCAGTGAGTCGGACGTCATCCAATGCGAGGTATGTGGCGCGTCGTGTACCGAACCGTGCCGTTGTAATTCTTCCGGGGTCGAACTGGTGTTTGGAAGAAACGACGATCAATTGGCAATGATGCAGACAGAAGCAGAATTCACTTACCTTAAATTCCTGACATCTTACGGGATGCGTTCGGTTACCCTGATTTCGCTGGGGGCCGATTCCGGTCAAACGTTGGTTATCGCCAAAGGCTGGGGGGGGATTGCGACGATAGGCCCCCCTTCCAAAATCCGGGCAAGCTCAACACTTCGGACGTGATCGGATCGATTGATCCAAATCCACTGGCTCACATCGGCATTATGCATAATCGAG
>JAQWSQ010000002.1 GCA_029243145.1 Planctomycetaceae bacterium
TTTCTGCATTCGGGAAAGGTCCCCGAAACTGACATCACCCAGTACTTCGTCAGTCTTCCCCCTACGGCATGAGATCAATCATAGAAGCAACTCAGTTGACACGCTGAACTAGCAGACATTGAACTCGAAGACGTTGAACTAACGGACGTTGCGTCGGACAGAAGTGCTGTCACATATCTTTGCACTCCAGATTTTCGACGATGCCGTAGAAGCGCCATCACCAGATGAGCCTGTTTAGCAAATTCAACGCGCACCTCGGATTCACTATTTTCTCTATTCAGGTCTACACGTGTCACGAACAATACCGTGAGCACTAGGTTGGCCGAGTCATTTCGATCTCTGTTGGATCACTTGCTCAACTTCCGCTCGATTGAGAGCTTTGCTGAAATCCACGAGATACACCTCGCACGAGCGGCACAGATAAGAGTCGAAGAACTCCGCCTTTGCAGGCAGGAATTTCTTCCACCCAGCTTTTGATATATCCTCATCTGTAAAGGCAAATTGCTGGAACTTCTCGTGTGAGACAAACGACAGACCGATGGCCTTTCCCGCAAAACCATCTTCCATGAAACTGTCACAGCGTGGGCAGCGGCTAAATACTGGTTGACACATCTTTCACCTCACCGAACGTTCAAGGAATCGAAAAAACGCTTGCTTACAGAAGGGGAAAATCACGACTGGCTACCTAGCGTCGTGACCTGAGTGCACCCACGATTGCATCAGGATCAGGCCACAAGCATCGCAAATCGAGGCGCAGATAGTGGTCCCTGTTGACAGAAAATGGAAGCGTTTGCGCGGGACATACCAACACACGCTTCCCATCGAGACCGTAACCATTGGACATTACGCCGCTTTCGCTTTCAAAGTCTCGCTTTGTTCTTTTCTCCCACGCTGCAACTCGTAAGAATGAATCAGTGTTTCCTGCCAACGCCAATTGATTGTGGGTTCGATTCGATGATTTCCTTCACACGCGTTATTCTTCTGAGTTTGGCAACCTTCGGCGTGCTGGAATCTCCACTCGTTCATGCTGACCCGGGTGATTCACTGGGGCTTCGTCTCGTCACGATCGACACGGGAAATCGACTCTCCTCTTTCGGAAATGATCCAAAGCGATTTCAACAAACCGGAGTCTACAAAGCTGCCCAAACATGCGGCGTTAGCATTGCTCCCTCAGATAATCCGTTCGTCGCCTGTGCGTTTAAGAACCGCAGGATGTTCTATCTGTTCTACAACGTGGTCACACGAGTTCCAGGTCTTCAACACCAACTAGGCGAACCATACTTGATCCAGACGGTCAAACGCACAATCACTGATTATCCACTCCACGGAAAACCAATCAGCCAGGTCAATTATCTGGTCGAGGCAATCAAGACCCGACAAGGTGTCTCAAAGAAACCAGACCAACATTACGGCAATTTTGGTATCTACAAGTTTGAGAGGCGCAAGATCGTAAAAGAGTTCATCATCGGTAAGGGATCGATACAGGGGATTGCCACCGCTGGAAAGTGGCCCTTTGACCCCGGCATTCTCTACAAGTCGATTCAGAATTATCAACCTGAGCCAGAT
>JAQWSQ010000207.1 GCA_029243145.1 Planctomycetaceae bacterium
ATGGACGATCAGAATGGGATTGTTCACCACGGTTCCGATCAGGATCACAAAGCCGAGCATCGTCAAAATGTCGAGCGGTTGGAGTACGAAGAAGTTCAACAACCACAGCCCCAGAATTCCACCGACCGCTCCCAACGGAACGGACAGAATGATGACCATCGGATAGATCCACGACTCGAACAAAGCCGCCATCAACAAATAGGTGATCAATAATGCGAGCAGAATATTAAACCGCAGTGCCTGCCAGGTGTCCTCAAGCTTTTCAGCGGTCCCGGTGAGACGCATGCGATAACCACCTTCCATCTGGCCACTTTCCAGAATTGGGCCAACCACATCTGATTGTATGATCTCCATCGCCGTTTCCAGCGGAACTGTGGGAGGAGGAGTGACTTCAATCGTGATGGCGCGTAATCGTTCGCGGTGATTGATTTGCTCGGGACCGCTGCCGAGTCGAATGTCGGCCAATGCTTCCAATTGGACCAATTGCCCAGTCGGTGTCGCGATGGGCAACGCGGGGATGTCTTGAGTTTGATTAGCGAGTTCATCCTGACCAATAATAGTCAGATCAATTTTATCGCCTCGATAAAAGTAGTCTCCCGCATAGGCACCATCGACCAAGGCGTTGACGGTATAACCCAATTCGCTGGCCGAGAATCCCATTTCGGCGGCTTGAGTCAGTTTGGGGATCACATGTAGTTCGGGGCTGGAAAGGTCGAGACTCGGAACCGGACGAGCCATTGCCCCTTCAATCGCAGCACGGGATCCTCCAAAGACCTGTCCCCCGATGCCAACCAGTTTTTGTAGATCAGGACCGGTAATTTCCACCTCGATTTTACGGCCTCCTTCGAGTCCCTGTTCGAACAAACTCGATTGGTTGGCGATGGCAAACGTACCGGGAATCTGACTCGCCACTTTTGTGACCAACCCCGTGAGTTCTCCCGCCCGGAGGGGGTCGTACGCTCGCAGCCCCATAAAAACAGACCGTCCACGAGCGACAAAGAACAGGTCTCCAATGGGAGGATAGTCGAGTTTGTCGGCTTCCGGCGTTCCTGGGTCAACATCCCAATAAGGTCTCAAGCCCCGTTCCACGGTTTCACCCATCTTCATCAACTCGTCGAGGTTATAACCGGGAGGAGGAAGCAGAATGCCGAACACCAAATTGCGGTTTCCGTTGGGAAGATATTCTACTTTCGGCCAAAACAACCAACTCAAGCTCAATGAAGCTCCCACCAGTAGCAGCACCATTGCCAGACTAACCAAGACATTCCGTTGCACAAATACATTGATTCCTGTCACGATTCGGACAAATAGACTTCCCAAATACTCAATCGGCCCGACCAGCAATTGGTGAAGGAACAATTGCCAACCCGGCATTTGTTTCCGTTTCTCCTCGGAAAGTCCAGAGTGCTCGTCTCCCTCGGCTCTGATGTCGGTCGCCGAACGACGCGAAAACAGGCGCGACGCAGCCGTCGGTATGACGGTCATGGAAACAAGAAAAGAGAGAGCAACCGCACCACTAATCGCTATCGCAATGTCTCGGAAAAGTTGGCCTGCTTCTTCTTGAATGAAAACAATTGGCAAAAAGACCGCAATGGTTGTCAGGGTCGATGCGACAATCGCCCCCCAGACTTCTTCCGTCCCTTTGGTCGCTGCGGTGACGGCATCTTCTCCACGGGCAAAACGGCTATAGATGTTTTCCAAAACTACCACCGCGTTATCGACGAGCATGCCGACCGCAAACGCCATTCCCGCCAGGCTGATCACATTGAGCGAACGTTCGAGGTACTGAAGGATCAAAAATGTACCGATAATACTCGTTGGAATCGCGAGACCGACGACCAATGCACCGCGGGCAAACCAGAAACCGGCTCCAATAATAATGGCGAGAGTGATGAGGAAAAACCACGATGAAATTAACATCGACGCGACCGCAGAGGCTGCAATGAGAGGGACAAACAGAATGGTTCGGATGCCGAGATGCAAAAACGACATGAGCACAATCATCGTCAATGCACTACCGATAAAGAGGTTTTGTTGCACGAGATCAACCGAGGAATAAATGTAATCGGTCTCGTCATAAACCTGCGTCAGAGTCAGCCCTCGTTTTGCGAGAATCGTCTCGTTTAATTCTTCATTGACGGCTCGTAACCCGACCATCACATCCAATACATTTGCGCCGGTTTGACGTTGGGCGTTGATCGCAATACTCGATTCTCCAAAGCGACGTACCAAGCCATCCGGTTTTTTGTATCCAAGTTTAACTTCCGCCACATCCCGAACATAGATAGGAGCTCCGCCCTGGATGGCTACCACCTGGTCCTCCACCTGCTCGGGAGACTCAAACTGGGATAATGTTCGTACCACCCAACGACGTTTATCTTCCCAAAAATCGCCTGCGGATGTGTCTTCGTTTTGTCCACGCAAAACATCACGTAAATCACTGATTGTCACATGCCGAGCGGCTAATTTTTCAGGATCGACGATGACCTGCATCTCGTCTTCCTGACCACCAATCACGTTCGCTTGTGCGACTCCCGAAACACGTTCAAACCTCGCTTCAATTTCATCTTCGGCGAAGCGTTTCAGCTTGATGACTTCCAGATCATCAGGAGGCAATAATTCCTGGACTTCAGGATGGTCCTCAGCAATCAATCTCAAACGAAGCATCGCCAATCCGGGGTTATGTGCCGACCGGACCCGAGTCAGTTCATCATTGAGCTTGGGGTGTTTTCGCTGAAATTCGGCAAGCTCTTCATCGGACGGGCGTTTGGCAGAAAGAATAAACCAGGCAATTGGTCGATCGGCTGCGTTGGCTGTTGAAATCACAGGTTTGTCGGCATCTTCGGGATAGCTGGGAACTTGTTCCAGTCGTCCGATGACATCGACGACAGCCTCTTCCATTTTGGTGCCAACCAGAAACTCCAGAGTGACCGTTCCTTTGGAGTCAGTCGATTCCGAAGACAGCTTCGTGATCCCTTCGACATTTTTGAGCTGTTCTTCCTGCTCGATAATAATTTCCTGTTCGACTTCCTGTGGACTGGCTCCCGGCCAACGCGTTGCGATGGTAATCGTGGGCGTCTGGACCTCCGGCGTGAGTTGCATGGACATGCGCATCAACGCCACGGCCCCGAACAGTGAAACCAGGAGAACGCCCACCGAAACCTTGATGGGACTGCGAACAAAAAACGAAATGAGGTTCATAGTGGGGCTCTGTTAACACATGGGAAGACGAATATCTCGCATGCTCTTCCCATGATTTGATCGTTGATCACTTTGCACTTTGAGAAACGCTTTTGTCTTGTCTAGGTGAGTCGGCAATCCCCTTTGGTTTTGTTACATCAATTTCTGTCACGATCACGGGAGGCGAACCAATCAGTCGTTCGTTGCCACGTGTCACCACGAGCGTTCCTTTTTCCAGCTTGGCACCAGGAGCAGCAAGATGATCGACCTCAACTGACACAAAGGTATCGACGGCGATTCCGATTTTAATAGGAATCAGTCGAGCGGTTCCTTCGTCTCCTTTTTTCTTCGCACCGTCAATCACAAACACTGCCGGCGTGCGGCCTCCTAGAACGATGGCGTCTTTGGGGATTAGGTAGGAGTCATGTTTGATACCGGTCGGTAATGCAACTCGCGCCAGCATTCCCGCTTTAATCGTGGGGACTCCTTTCTCGGTGGTGTTCTGAACTCGAATTTTCACCGGAAACGTACGTGTTTTGTAATCGGCTTGGGGAACAATCAATGCCACGGTGCCATCAATGACAGGGTTGTTCAGTGAGGGGATCTCGACGCGTACCAGAGCACCCTTCATCACGTGCCGGATCTGCGACTCCAACACATTGACGAGAATATCGACTTCGTCCAAGGCGACCACTTCCGCAATTGGATCACCCCGGTTCAACCACGCTCCTGCTTCGGTAAATTCCTGAACAACATAACCGGCAAATTTGGAACGGATGGTATACTTCTTTTTCTGATCTTCCAGTTTCTCGACGACGGCTTTTTGCATCAACATACGAGCTTTTGCAATTTCTTTATCCTCTTCCCTCGGACCATTCACGGCCAGTTTGTGGGCATCGACCCGTTCCTTGGCATTATTGACGGCCAGCGCCAGTTTGTATTTGGCCTCGTCGTACTCGCGTGAGGTGATTGCTCCTCGTTTGTAAAGTTGATTCGTTCGGTCAAACTCCGAAACCGCAAATACTTCTGCCGCCAAAGCGGCATCCTTGAGCGCCAAAGCTTGATCGATTTCTTCTTTACGAGTCCCATTTTCGAGTTTTTTCCACTCGTGATTGAGTGCTTCATATTCTTGTTTTTCGGCATCAATTTCGAGTTGCACGGTGGCCGTTAATAATTGAGCCAATACAGCTCCATTGCCGTCTGCTTCGACGCGATCACCTTCGTTAACTTTAAATTCGATGACTCGACCGTCGACGGCACTGCCGATAATTGCTTGTCGAGTCGGAACAACCGTGCCGACAAACGACTGGCTACTTTGTACGTTCTCAAAGAGGATCGGCGCGGCCGTCACGGGAGCCGGACCTCGCTGTGCAAACAGGGTCGAAGAGAAGATGCAGAAACACCCCGTCATCAACAAGGGCAGCAAGAACCGAAATTGATTCTGAAAGAGTACAAAAACACGACTCATGGGACGACTTTCAGTCAGTCAGAACTATCAGTAGAGAGAAGCATCATCAGATTGATGTTAGCATACTAAAAATTAGCACGCTAATCATAAATGTCGGGACACAATATTCTCTAGAAACTGTGATTTTGTGAAGTTTACGAACCGGAGAGAGAGGTGGTACCGAAAGGATTCGCCGAAGTTTCTCCCAGATTATCTCGAATTCGCTCACAGATATTCTGGAACAAAACCAGCTCTTGACGAGAGATTCCTTGGGTCGCCTGCTCGCGAACTTCATGACAGCAATCGACCATTCGTCCCCAGACGGATTCCGCTTTGGAGGTCGGGCGAATCATCTTCCGGCGACGGTCCTGTGTACAGCTTTCGCGTGTCAACCAATCGTCTCGTTCCATCCGGGTCAGAACTCCGACCAACGTCGGCGCTTCAATTCCCAACATCTCGGCCAGTTCAACCTGAGAAACATCCTCTCCCTTGAGCGCGAGGCAGGCCAATACTTCCCACTGCCGGAGAGTAATCTCTTGGTCTGCCAAGCGAGTAGCAACAGCGCGCCTTAGCGCCTGATTTGTTAATGCAATCCAACAGCCGATACTTTCATCGAAGTCGTATTGCAGCATCGGGGGGAATTTTCCACAGAAGATCAAGAAAATAGTTTGATGCGCTAATCTTATGGAGAGCCAGCCTTGGAGGCAAGCCCGTGTTGATGACGTCTGGCTTGGTCTCTCCGGGAGGTGTTCTGGAATTGATCGTATCATCAGTCAGAGAATCAATTTATGATGTGCGTCTGCTGCTGATATGCCAAGAGCTTAACACCAAGGTGCCGTCAAAATGCAAGAAGCGTTTCAGATGTCCAAAATGATCACCGGAGCCTGGATCTCTCAAATGGTCTACGTCACCGCCAAACTGAAACTGGCCGATCTCGTAGCGGCTCAACCTCGCACGGCTGAAGAACTCGCCGGTTTGACGGATACCCAACCAGACACGATGTCTCGTCTGTTGCGAGCGCTGGCGAGTGTCGAAATTTTCGCCGAAAACAAGGACTCACAATTTGAACCAACTCCTTTGTCTGAGATACTTCGGTCCGACATCCCCAGTAGTCAATGGGCATTGGCAATCATGATGGGGGAAGAACATTACCGATGCTGGGGCGAGTTGATGTATTCGCTCGAAACCGGCAAAAAATCTTTCGACAAATTATACGGCCAACCAATTTTCGAATATCTCGGTGAGAACCCTGAAGCCGCTAAAGTTTTCGATGCCGCCATGACCAGCGTTCACGGTCGAGAATCGATACCGATGGCAACGGCATATGATTTTTCACAATTCAACTCCATGGTTGATATCGGAGGTGGCAACGGCAGTTTGTTGTCCACGATTCTCGGGGTTCACGAATCGGTCAAGGGTGCGATCTATGATCTACCGTCGGTAATCAACCGGACGCAAACATCATTGTCGGCTTCCCCCGTTGCGGATCGCATTGAACTATTACCGGGTAACTTCTTTGAATCCGCACCAGCCGGGTTTGATTGCTATCTGATGCGGCACATCATCCACGATTGGACCGATGAAGAATGTGGCCTCATTTTACAGAATTGCCATTCGGCCATGCCCGATGATGCCAAGTTGTTGATTGCCGAGAGTGTGATTCCTGCCGGCAACGAACCGTTCTTTGGCAAACTCCTCGACCTGACGATGATGCTGATTCCCGGTGGGAAAGAACGAACGGAAGAAGAGTATCGAACGCTATTATCCGAAAATGGTTTTGAACTTACTCAAGTGGTTTCCACAGAAACGGAAGTCAGTTTTGTAGAAGCGATGAAGGTGTGAGGGAGGTAGTGAAGTTTAGTTTTCGTCGTTGTTACTTTGACGCTGCATACGGTCGTAAGCTCTTGTCATTAACCCCAGAATTGACGTGTCTGAGATCATAAAATTGCTTTTTTGGTCGAACATCTAAACAACAATTGAGGACCGAAGGTCCGTCTCTATTTCAGCCCAGGGCAACGCCCTGGGGATCGGGTTGCTCTCTCAAATTAAGCCCCAACGGGGCGGCGCTAATCCCAAGCATATCGTGCATCGAGGTCGATTCCGTGGCGTTCGCACAATTGGCGAAACTCGTCTTGGAAGGAAAATCGCTGATGGTGCTCGAATTGATTCGCGATATATGTCTTAACGTCGTCAATGTTGGATTGGCTCACCGAATATGCTCCATATCCGCTCTGCCAAGTAAAATAACGAGTTGAAGCGGATTTCTTCTTTAACCATTTACTGGTCTCGGTTTTTGTCTTTTGGACAACGTCCGCGATCGAATACTTTCGGCTCAGTTGACAGAGAATGTGGATGTGATCTTCGAACCCATTGATCAGAATGGCGGGTGAATCAACATTGTTTCGAAGCAGTGTTGCCATGTAGGAGTACAGTTCGTCGCATAATTGGCGGTCCTTCAACCACGGCTTTCAATCCTTTGTTGAATAGACAAGGTGGATTACGACTTTCGCAACGGATTGAGCCATTACGCGATCCCGATTTAGCGCCGCACCTTTGGTGCTAATAATCTTGGTTACCATGCACACCCAGGGCGACGCTGCGCTTTGCTCTGGGCTGGTTTAGCGATGGCCCTTTGGGCCTCAAGAGCGGTCCATTCGCAGGAGCATCACTAACAAGTATTAAGTTTACAGAAATTTGCCCATAATGTAATCATATGTTCAGTATCTATGGATTTGCTATCTATAGTGTCAATGAAAACCAACGACTGATTCTAAGTCTTTCTCAGCAAACGAAAAAAGGGAGACAGATCAAATTCTGTCTCCCTTTTGATGGCTCCATGATTTGTTGCGAATGATCTATTGGTTCCATTCTTTGATCATGGCGGCAATGCGCTCTTTGTTAAAATTCTCTGGGACTTTGTAATCCTGATGGGCCATCAGATCATCAACGGTGACCGATTTGGAAGGGATGCCACCCTTTGGCACATCGACGTGTGCGCTCCAGGCAATCGAATTCAAAACCAGTTTGCGGAATTGATCGTTGCCCCAGTTCCAGTGGTAGTGACCGCCGGTGAATCCAAAGCCTCGGCCTCCATCAGGACGTTCAGATGCCCAAGCCATATGCTGTGGAACACCATTGGCGACCGCTTCGCGAACATGAGGATTTCCACTGTGAGCACCATCGGGCCGACTGAGTGTAGACTTTGGAGGCAAGTCGGTCAGGATCGGTGTGACCCCTTCCATGTTCTCACGAAAACGCATGTGATAATACCACTCATCGTTGATCGTGAACGGCTTCACGCCATTCGTAATGGAATGCTTGGGCAATTGATCGTAGGTCGCATCCCAGTGAGGGTTGACCGACCAGTTGGCTTCAAAATACCCGCCCGTCCAATCGAGAAACGCATTCCCCGACTTTCCTTCCGGCACTTCCACTCCATAATGGATGGCAACAATGCCAACCCCTTGGTCGGTCAACTTGTTGAGTTCGTCAATATGATCATTGAACGGGTGGCGTCCACCTCCATCGGCGTAGATGACAATGGAATCAGCGCCTTCGAAAACCGACGTATCACTGGGCCAGCCATTGGTGACCACTTCGGTTTCAATGGGCAAACCACTCTTTTCTAATGCCTCTGCCAACAACAGGCATCCTGCTTTATGTTCGTGTGAGCCGTAACCGTGTGATTGTTTCCCGGCGACCAATACGATTTTTTTTTTGTCGACTTTGAGTGATGTCTTCTCGGTCTTTTTCAAATGTTTGATTTTGATGTCTTTGAACTGCACAACCATCGCGGGGCCTCTGTGCAATTGCAATGCGATCACTCCGTTGGCACGACGTTGTTCTTTATCGGAATCGATACATTCGGATGTTTTCACGCCGTTAATATAATGAGTGAAGTGAAATCCATCCGCCACAATTCGATAAGTGTTCCAGTCTTCTTTTTTGATTTTCGACTGAATCTCTTTGGTGTCTCCGAATGTTTCAAGAACCTTTGGTTTGTGATTGTCCTGAATTTCAGTTTTCTGTCCGCGAAGAGCCAGGATCCCTCGAAACCGTTCGCCGTACAGAATCCCCGAATAAGTGTCTCCCGCTTCGAAATCCGCTTGATAACCTCCTACGGTATGTTTTTCTTCATCGACCACGAAGCTGCGGTATTGAATGCCGCTGTTGCCGTTGACGATTTTGTATTGGCAGGTGAGTTCAAAATTGCCCGGTTCATCCCCTCTCCAGATGAGGAAAATATTGTGTTTCAGATCTTCGGGATCGTTTGTACGACCGGTAATGCAACCATCTTCGACCGACCAGAACTTGGAATCACCGTCCCAGTTCTTGAGAGTCTTACCATCAAAAATGCGAATCCAGCCGTCTTTGTCGGCGGCGTGAGTGCTTGAAGTCGAGCAAAGTCCGACAACGGCGAGTATCATGCTGCACAATGCATATCGGGAAAACTTCGCATATCGGGAAAACTTCGCATATCGAGAAAACGTCATAGGTAACCTCAGTCTCAGGTGAATGTGTGGAGAAATGTTGGAAGGTGGGATTCAATCTTTCTATTGTGAGGGGAACGAACCTCCCATTTCAACAGATGATCCGCAATATTTCTGAAGGACAGACCGATGCCCGCTCGCTTTTTAACGATGATTGTCCTGCTTTTGACCTTGTTTTCGGTTTCTGTCACTCAAGCAGAGGAAAAACGTCCCCCCAATATTGTCTTCATTATGGTCGACGATCTTGGTAAAGACTGGATCGGTTGCTACGGAGCCGACAATATAGAAACACCCCATATCGACGCTCTCGCCGATCAAGGCATGACGTTTCATAACGTCTATTCGATGCCTCAATGCACGCCAACGCGGACAACTTTATTGACTGGGCAATATCCGTATCGCACCGGTTGGACCAATCACTGGGACGTTCCCCGTTGGGGGGTCGGATATTTCGACTGGGAAACGAACACAAGCTTTCCACAACTGTTGCAAGCTGTTGGTTACAAAACAGCCATTGCCGGTAAGTGGCAAATCAACGACTTCCGTGTGGAACCTGAAACCCTCAAAAAACATGGTTTCGATGACTGGTGTGTCTGGACCGGTTACGAAGCGGGCAACAAACCTTCGGCGGAACGGTATTGGGATCCTTACATTCATACACGCGAAGGAAGTAAGACCTACGAAGGCAAGTTTGGTCCCGATCTCTATTGCGATTTTCTGGTTGAGTTCATTCAACAGCATCGCGATGAACCTCATATGGTCTACTTTCCGATGGCCCTCACTCATGGGCCGCTCGTTCATACTCCCGATGAACCGAATGCTTCCTCGAAAGAGGAAAAGCAAAAAGCCATGGTCGGCTATACCGATAAATTAGTCGGCCGCATCGTGAATGCTTACGACGAACTCGGTTTGCGTGAAAATACCGTTCTCATTTTTACCACCGATAACGGTTCTGGTGGTGGTGTGCTAGGGACCGTCGGCGGTGTGCGACCTTCTGGTGGCAAAGCCTCTAATTTTGAAGGTGGTGTTTGCGAGCCGTTCATTGTGTCACAACCAGGGACAATTGAAGCGGGCATCGAAACCGATGCGCTCGTGGATTTCTCCGATCTGTTACCGACATTCTGTGAATTGGCCGGAGCCAAAATTCCTACAGATCTGACTATCGATGGAAAATCATTCGCGCCGCTTCTTTCAGGAAGAGCCAATGACTCGCCGCGTGACTGGATTCTCGCGATGGGTCATGGTCCTGCGATTCGTGATGCCGCTGGCGTCCGTGGCCGCACCGATTATATGAATCGAGTCATACGAGACAAACATTACAAAGTTTGGACCGACGATCACGGTCAGATCACCAAACTCTTCGATCTCAAAAATGATCCGGCAGAAAAACGCAACCTTCTCTCCGCTCCTCCTCCGACTGCCAAAGAGTCGCTTGCGAAGTTTCGCAAAGTTCTCGCCGAGATGCCCGAGAAGGATGCCCGACCAATGTATCGACCGCGAGCCTCTCTGCCTTGGGACAAACCGATACAATCGGCTGGCAAAAACCCGGCTGGGAAAAAACGAAAGAAAAAATAGCGGTGCTCTCACTCATAGTTGAGATGAGATTTCACGACTCTCTCGGTCAATGTCAATTCTGAGGTTTACGAAAAAAGCCGTCCGGCTGAATTCAACCGGACGGCTTTCGATCTTTTCAAACTTGAAGCGACTTATTCCATTTCGTTATCAAGCCCAGCCATTTCTGGAGTTAACAATTCGGCAGGAAGTTCGCCGATAATTTTCATCTCTGCGTCAAACAGAAACAGAGTGGCGGCGGTCGGTTCGAGTAATCCAATCATGGGGACTTCGAGGACGAGTTTTTCATTCGTCCAAGTGATCACCTTCAAAGGCAATCCGAGGCCGTTCACTTGGAGTACTGCGTTACCCGGAACGTTTCCAAGGCCCGGCAGCATCAATGTGTTCTCTCGATCGGTCACCAGTTGCAGAATCGCTTGCTCTTCCACAATAGGAGGCGCGACGACCACAGGTCGGCAGACGCTTCGTACACAAGGAGGACAAAAGACGGGCGGAGGTCCAATCGGATCAATGATGATGACCGGTGGAGGGCAATAAGGAGGAATGTGTCCGGGAGGACAATACGGGGGAACGTCTCCTGGAGGATCAAAAATCGGAGGAGGTATGTCGCCTTGTTCCGGTTTCTCTGGATAAGTGGGTTTTCCAATATCAAGATCAGGCCCTTCTGGCAATTTCACACCAAAATCAGGATCGTTACCGGGCCAGTGGCCTTTCCAATCCTCTGGCTTTTCCTGATCCCAAAATGGATCGTTGGGATTGTCCCATGGGGCTGGTTGCCCGGTGTGCAAGAACTCTCCTTCGTTAACCAGATCAAGAAATTCCTGATCGACAACTTTTCCGTTACCGGAGGTGACGTCACCTTCCTGATAATTGCCTCCTTGATTCCCAGAATTTCCTGCATCGTCTGAAGGATAAGGTGACTCAACCGGTTCCGTGATTTCAGGAGGAGTGTCGCCAGGGAGGATTCCCGGTGAAAGGCGATCTGGTTTGCTAATTTCTCCGCGATTTGGAAGTGGATTGACAGGGTTACCGGCATCAGGATCACCACTCTGACCAGGTCGAGTGGTAATTGGTGATCGTCCAGGCAGTGGCTTCATCGGTGATTTAATCACCGGTTGATGGCCCGTCACATTCAGAATTCGACTTCTGTTGGTTGGTTTCAGTGAAGGACGAATGGGAGTTCTCAGCTTCGGAGCGTTTCTGATCGAACTGAAACTCGATTGTTGCTTCGATTTGTACCAATTTGATGGTGGCCGGTAAGTGGGAGCAGGATTTCTCTGCTGCATAGAATTTCGCGAGGAACTGAAGTTGGAAGAACCTTTTCGTTGGACTGAAGATCCGCCCCGGTTGAATGAACTCTTGCTACGTGAAGAGGAGCTGCGTTGACTGGACTTGTTGGAATTGCGGAAGCTGCCTGCTTCTAAAAGGTTGACGGTCAATACGTTGGTGGTCAAAACGACTGTCAGGATGAGTTTGATGGAAATTTTCATGACTAGGGTTCCTTGTAAATGTGGAGTGATGTTGTCTAACACCCTCCCCAGCGAAACCCCGCATCAACTGTTACAAGGTAAGTTGCAGATTAATTACAAATATCGATATATCCATATACAACAACAGCTTATGGCCATTGAAAGCCCTCCCTGTCACTCGACATCAACGACTTCCACTTCTTCGAATTTGCCACTCCCCATGTTGGCCCCACCGACAAATAAGAGCTTAGAGTCAGAGATCGGCAACATGCGATGGAAGAATCGTGCACGTTCCAAGGTTCCCACTTTGTTCCATGCTGCTTTATCAGTAGAAAGTTTGAGCAACATTCCTTCTAGAGTACTCACGTAAAGCGAGTTACCGAGAGTGAATGAGGATGTGCCGAAACCATTGAGGTCTTTTTCACCCGGTAACTCTGGCCCTTCACTCCACTTTCCTGACTCGGGATCGAAGATCGCAACGGCTTTCGTGGGGCCTCCTGATTCCTGCATTCCACCGAGGCAGTACAGTTGCTCTTGATGGGCGGCCAGTGAAACTGCACGACGTTTGAAGGACGGAGTCGGGATCGCTTTCCATTTTTTATCAGAACTGGAAAGATCGCAACTCCACGCAGTGTTGTGCCAGGTTGTATTGTCGGGTCCCTGCATATTCCAACCACCGACAACATAGAGAGTGTCGCCAATGATAGCCGCATCGTGAGAGGAGCGAGGTTCAGGAAGTGCAGGAAGATCCGTCCACTGTCCGGTTTTGGGGTCGAAACTGACCAAGTCCGATTGTGACCAAAGATCCTGATCCTCCCCCACTTCATTCTTCGCAGTAAAGCCACCAGTCCGATAAAGTTTGCCATCATGGGCAACCATGGCCAAACCTTGCAAACGTGGTCCTTCGCTAATACTTTCCCAACCACCGGGCTTGGAAAGATTTAGCTTCCAGAGTTGATTTGCTTGTGACTCGTTGTCATACGAATGCGCTGTTCCTTTCGCACCGCCATACGTATAGAGATCGTTCCCAATTACTGCTGCTCCGAAGCTGGCAACCGGTTGAGGTATCGCAGGTAGCATTTTACTGGCGAGAGTTTTTGTTGTATCACTCACCACAGGCAAAGTCAGCGTCGTATAAAAACGAGCGGCCTCGTAATTTTTGCCTTGATACTTCCCGGCGGTTTCGTCGATGACTCGTGCGCGAAATGTGTAGAGTCCGTTTTCCGATTCGCTGATGGAAACGGTTCCATTTTGATCGGTCTCTAGCTCCTGATCTTCATAGCCTGGATTGATCGCAACGACCTGGATACCAGTGGCTGGTTTTCCTTTCCAGAAAACCTGTACCTGAATCTTGTCATCCTTACGAGTCGGGACGATGTCCAGATCCAGATGTTTTTTGGTGTTACTCGTCCAGGCACCATGCCCCAAGGCAGGACCAGTTTTACAACGATAGTTGAGTAACATGGTGCTATCACCACGAGTGAATGTTCCGTATGTGTGTTCAATCAGATAAATCGCGTCTTTATCTGAGATGCCGGCGGTGAGGGAGTCTTCCCCCAACTTGAGTTGAGTTTTGGTAACTTCCCCTGCGGAATTAACGGCAACCATCGTGACCTTGCCAAGTCGTTTGAGGAGAGCAGGGTCGTCCGGCTCGGGAGATTCGCCAAAGTAAACATGTGCTGCTCGGTTGTTCGTGTTTTCAAAAGTGGTGATTTTTAACCAGAGGAAGTGTGCATCCGCAGAAGAAACAAGAGTGAGTATGAGCATCGCAATGAGTAAAGCTCTACCGCAGTTGGGAATCTTCATGAATTTGATCCTGTTGAAATGGAGTGAATGAGTCTCTGTTATTTGAGGATGTGATTTATTTTGAGCGTTTGGTTGTCAGTCGATATCCCAACTGATTGTCTGCATCGGCTTGAATGTCGGCTTGTAGTTGACTTTGTCGATTATAGACGGCTGGTATTTTGATGACTTTGATATGTTTCACTTTTTGCTGTTTGAGTCGTTGGATGGCCGATTCATCATCGAGAGCCAAACCACCCAAGTCGCAGGATTCAATCTCTACGCGATGGGTTCCCACCAGAGGACCAAGATCGTCGGGCAAAGAAAATTTTCCGGCTTGAATAGGAGCCGTTGTCATGGGTCCTTTGGTAGCGCCTGTCGGGATGAAGTTGATCACTCCTGCTTCCAACGGCACATCGTCCAAAAGCACGGTTCCTTGAACGGCCGCTCGTGGCGGAGAGTCGTTCGACCCTCCGCCACACCCGAGCAGAAGAAGGAAGCTGCTTGAGACACACGCTACCCATAGCTTCAGTTGCGTGCGTTGCATCAGAATCCTCCCGTCACTTCTCCACCGTTGCGAGTGGCCAAGGCATCCAGGACATCTGCATCAATGTTCTCGGAGATGAAATGAACCGAGCCGTCGGTGATTGCAAATTGTACTCCACCGACATGCTCACTGCGGAATGAACGTGTCCAATTCGGATCAAAAATTCCATCTCCTGGAACATCGTGCGGATTCAACATGTACTCAGTCGTGCAGGCGGTTGATCCTGGGAAGGGGTTCGCCCAATAGGTGAATGAGTAGCGAGGTTCTCCGGTGCAGTCGGCAGATGATGAGAACAAATAGTCGGGAAGGTTATAAGCGGTCTCACCAACGAGCAGAGTGTTTGATGTGCTGTCGGTGAAGTCCTTCATGGCTGTTTTTCCCGCAACGCTATCGGTGTAGACAATCGCACCGTTCAAATTTGGGCGGGGAGTGCCCGGGATAAAGGCCCAATATTGATTGTAGTCAACCGAACCAATATTAACTGCGTAGGTGCCAGGAGCTCGTCCACTGTCTTGGTCGCAAGCGGGAACTTGTCGTCGCATGGACGCACTCGGACACCAATATACATTAACCAGTTGCCCGACCACCTGTCGGTTATAGGGATCTGAGTTGCCAAGATTGAAATCATACTGATTGAAGCTTGCACCATACTCGATGTAGGGCAGAATCGAAGCAAACAGACTGGAGCCACTTAGAGCACTGTAAGCAACACCTCCCGAATTCGCATTGGGGAAGACGGTGTAGGTGTCGTGATAGTTGTGGATTGCCAAGCCGATTTGCTTGAGGTTGTTCTTGCAACTCGAACGACGGGCGGCTTCCCGCGCCTGTTGGACGGCAGGCAAGAGCAAAGCGATCAGAACGGCAATGATCGCAATCACGACCAACAGTTCGATGAGGGTAAAGCCACGTTGGCGAGGACTCGTTCGGTACAGCATGAGACTTGTCTCCAGAAAGAAATCGATGAGGAACGACAGCGCGCCCATGCGGCTGTCAGTCGTCACCGAGCGTGGCTGGCTCTCTGGAAGATCGCTTGCTGCGGCCTCGGGTATTGACACTGAGACTCATTCTCAGTAATGTCTGAATAAACGCAAGTACGATTGCGAATAATTCCAAAATGAACGACGAAAAAAAAGACATAAACCAATAAATACAATCAGGATATGGAGAAACTCACCCTCCTGATCCTGTGCGGGTAGTACTCTTCGAAGATCTCTCCCACGGAGAGAAAGAAGTGATGGTTGAGTACGAAAATCAGCACTATCGTCTGCGAGTTACCAAGAATGGCAAGCTGATTCTCAATAAATAAGGCACTCGGGATTCATTACTTTGTGGCGCTGTTCGCCAGAATTTCGTTCGGTTCAGACCAGTGAATTCGGGCCAGTAATGTGTTTCCCCGGGCCTCGCGACGAGGCATCCATTCTCCCACAGTGACCCAAGATTGGTCAGCCGAAGCATTTACCACATGGAAATTTCCCATGAGTGCCACATCGCCTGGTTTGTTGACCCCATCCCCAACCAGCGGGTGTACCACTTGTTCGGTCTCTTTCAGCAGCACTCGCTTTTCGACATCAACTTTGGCCATCCACAGTGGCGCTCTCCAGCGAATGACATTCGAGTTGTGATCGGCTTTGCGTGTATAGACGAGGTAGAGACCTTGAGAATGTGTGAGCCAATGTTGTTGAGTGGTTGACATGTCGAGTGGTTTGCCGTTGTCCCAAGTCCATGGTTTCTTCTTCGCCCAATGTAGGCCGTCATCACTCACAGAGACGTAGCCGCGATCATCCTCCGCGCGAATCGTCATATAGTAACGCCCCTGAAACTCGGTCATTGATGGTTCCAGTAAGCCCCGTTTGACTTTGTGAATGATGGGTGGACCGACTTCTTTGATCGTGAGGTTCTCACCGTCGTATCTACAGCGAACTCCCGCCACCATGCGACCGTTGGCTTCAGGTCCGAACGTAAACGCCAGCAATATGTCACCGTCTGGTCGCACAACTCGTTGGCCACAGTTGTTGGTATAGATATAACTTCCGCGAGGATCGTCCCATTCCAGAATTTTGCGGTCACTCCACGTACCATCGGCCTTGCGGACACAATACATGGGAAAGCGGGAAAGCTGATCGGTGCGTGAAAAATGTTTGCCGCGATAAAAGACACAATGACCGAGAGCCAGCGTTGTATTGGTGTTTGGATGATATTGGGGGACGACATCGCAAACACCCTCTTTTAACCCCTCATATCCGGGAACATCCCGACGATCAAAACCATCGATCAATTCTGGTTTGCTCCAGGTTTCCCCAATATCAACACTCCGTGCCCAATGCACGGGGCCAAAATAGTCTGATCCGCTGATTTCCTGCAACGTCATCAGAATGAAAGGCTTACCGTTTTTTTGTGGAACGAGACAGGGTCGTGGATGAAACCAGGTGAGAGACTTTCCATCGCGATTTGTCCAAAGAGTCTGCTGTTCGATGGATTGAATCAAGGAATTTTCCTCCGTCGCCCTCGCAGAGAGAGTGGAAAGGCCGATGATCGCGCTAGTTCCGAGAAAGTGACGACGGGAGAGATTTTCAAAAGTGTTCATATTCGATCCTTTGCGATGAGATACACTATTCAACATATGATAAATCGAGAACAAGTTCGACTACGATCTCTCTGACTTCAACCATTTCTCGGCTTTGAGGATCAACACACAACTCGGTGCATGAGTGATCTCTCCACTCATCACTTTTTCGACCGCTTCCGCAAATGAGACTTTCACCATTTCAATCAATTCCGTCCCTTCAGGATTCGCTTCGGTTTCAGAAATTCCGCGTGCTAGAAACAACTCTGTGGGAGAGAGTAGCGAACCGGTAAACGGATCGACGGTTCCCAGCGAGATCAACTCGTCCGCGATCAGGCCGAGTTCTTCGGCGAGTTCGCGACGGGCGGCCTGCTCGGCGGTTTCCTTGTCATCGATTCCGCCACTCACCGTCTCCAATGATTGACGACCGATGGCGTAATGAAATTCGTCCGTCAGATAGACAAAACCCTCTTCGTTCATCGCCAAGACAGAAACGCCTGATTTAATCGTAACGACGCTATACGTTCCGGGCTGGCCATCGGGACGAGTGACTTGATCGCAGCGGAGAGAGAGCCAGGGATCGTGATAAACAACTTCTGAGGCGTTGATGAACCAGGGACCGTGTTGTGTCATCGATGAGATCTTTTTTCGAGTTCCAAGAGAGGAGTCGTATCGTCAATTTTCACTTCGTTCATCGTAAATGAAGACAACCGAGAGATCTTGTATTTACTGTCCAAATGGTGTTTGACGACTGATCTTCGCGGATTTGAGCAGAATCGCTATCCTTCTGATCGAATTATCTCACGGAGAAAGCGCATATGTCCTCTGAAGAATCATCACAAAATTCTCACGATCATGACACCGCCACCAATTTTGGGTGGATTCAGGAAGACCGTTACCTGTTGGAAGGCCCCCGTTCACGAACGGCGGAATTCTTCCGCGTGATGCGGATTGCTAAAGAATTCATTCACGGTTTCCGCAAACTGCATTTCCTCGGACCTTGCGTGAGTGTGTTCGGATCGGCACGATTCAAAGAAGATCACGAATACTATATTCTCGCTCGTCAAATTGGAGCTGAGTTGGCGAGGATCGGATTCACCGTAATGACGGGGGGAGGTCCGGGAATCATGGAAGCCGCCAATCGCGGTGCACAAGAAGCCAATGGACGTTCGGCCGGTTGCAATATTATCTTGCCGCACGAGCAAGACGCCAATCCCTATATCGATATTCTGGCAACCTTTCGCTACTTCTTCGTACGCAAAGTGATGCTGGTCAAATATTCGCAAGCGTTTATCATTATGCCGGGTGGCTACGGTACAATGGACGAAGCGTTTGAAGCAGCCACGTTAATTCAGACCGGTAAAGTGTTGAACTTTCCTGTCATTTTTGTCGGCAAGAAATACTGGCAACCAATGTTCAATTTTCTGAACAACGTGATGGTTGAACAGGGAACCATTAGCGAACACGACATACATCGATTCTTGTTGACAGATTCTATCGAAGAAGTGATCGAGGCGCTGAGTGCTTGTCCGTCGAATGCCGGACCGAGTGATAAGCATGATCGACCGTCGCGAGTCTGGAATCTACGCAACTGGAAGAAACAGCCTCCTACCGCCAACGAATGGTCTCCAACCGCGTCAACAGGTTAGGACTCTTCGGACACTACTTCTGCCGGAACATCGGCGATTCGCTCCATGAGAACAATCGAAGTGTCGTCGTGTCGTCCTGAGCCGTTGGTGAACTCGTGGGAGTCGTCGAATAACGCCTGCATCGCTTCGTCCAAACTGCTTTGTATCGAATTTGAGAGAGATTCTTCGATCCCTTCGATGCCATATTGACCAAAATCGCGGTTTCCGTCGGGGAAAGCTTCTTCCAAACCATCGGAATAAACGAGCAATCGACTGTTGGGTGGAATGGTTGCGGTATGTAGATCGTATTCGGCATCTTCGTAAATTCCAAGCGGAAGTCCGCCGTCTTCAAGGCCTCCTAAGGTGGTGACCTCTCCAGATTCGAGATCAACAGTCATGGGGATGGGGTGACCGGCTGACGTCCATTGAAACTCGTGAGTTTTCGTATCCAGAATTCCATAGAGCAGCGTGATGAAGCCTTCCTCAGTCACAACGCGTTGATTGCACAATCGCTTGTTGATTTCGGCGACGAAAGTTGACGTGTCTTCGTATCGATTGTTGCGAATCATGCTGACCAATGTGTGCATCGTCATGATTGACATACAGGCTCGCATTCCGTGTCCCGAGGCATCACCGACAAGAATCACGACGTGCGTATCGTCGAGTGCAAAGACATCGTAATAGTCTCCCCCGGCAAGTGTCACCGGTTGACCGCCGATCACACGAATTTGCGAGGATTCGTATCGGGCACTGACGGTGTAGGGTTCGGGGCAGATGATTTTTTCCGGCAAAATCGATTCCTGTAAACGACGAACGGAATCGATTTCTTCACGCAGTTTTCCTGAAATGATGCGTTCTCGTTCGGCTTTGACCGCTTCGACAGCACTTTCCAGTGTTGTCTGGATCAGAAAAATATAATCCTTGGCTTCATCGCGAATTAGATATGATCGCAGACCCTGCGTGATATAGCCGGCCAATTGAATCACTTCGTCGGAGCGACAGGCGCCGACTATGGGCGAGTCGGGTTGGCTGCGGTGAGCGGCCTTGAAATACTCCATGCCGACTGTCGGATCTTCCCAAGAGAGATTCAACAGAAAAACATCCCAGCCAGATTCGTCTTCCAACGCTGCGTAAAAATCCTCGGAAGAAGTGACCGCCAGAGATTCATTCCGTTGTCCGTTTTCCGTTGTTTCTTCATCCTCACCCGGATTCAGATACATATTGATCAAATCGGCTTCGGAAGCATCATCCCAGAAAAGAAGAATTCGCATCACAGTTCGGCCCCGTTATCAATATTTTACCGAGGTAAATTCCCCGATTGTGTGTGAAGAAAAGGTCATTTTATAAAGAAAACATGGGTGTATCCCAAGAGAGTTCGTGTGAATTGTGGCAAATATGATCAATTTGAGTCAGAGCAGGGATCCCTCGTTGAGAGGATGAATCGGATAGAAAATAGGTATCTCCCGTGATATTCTGGTGTTTTGGCGATTTGAACCGAGAATTCCCTGACAGATTATCAGTAAAGACAGAGCCACAATGACTCACACACCTCCTCGTATCGCTCCCCCCACTCGAACCTTGATGGGACCGGGGCCTAGCGATATTGCCTCCAGCGTACTTTCTGCGATGGCCGCACCGACCGTCGGACATCTCGATTCCTACTTTCTGCAGGTGATGGACGAAGTACAAACGATGTTGCGTCAGGTTTTTCAAACAGAAAATTCTTTGACGTTCGCGGTGAGCGGTACCGGGTCGGCGGGAATGGAAGCGTGTGTTGCCAACCTGATTGAACCGGGTGACAAAATCGTGATTGGCGTCAACGGCGTGTTCGGCGGACGTATGTGTGATGTGGCCGAACGTTGTGGGGCGGTCGTCACGAAACTCGAACGTCCATTTGGAGAAGTTTTTTCGGCTGAAGAAATTCAAATAGCAGTCCGCGAAGTGCAGCCAAAAATTGTGGCCTTGGTTCACGCGGAGACATCCACCGGTGCGCTCCAACCAATCGAAGAAATCTCCAAGATTGTTCACGATGGTGGAGCCATGTTGCTCATCGACTGTGTGACATCACTGGGTGGTTTACCGGTCAAGATTGATGATTGGAACGTCGACGCCGCCTATTCAGGAACCCAGAAATGTTTGAGTTGTCCTCCGGGTCTTGCACCGGTCACATTCAGCCCTCGTGCTCAGGAAGCGATCAACAATCGCAAAACTAAAGTGCAAAGTTGGTATCTCGACACCACGATGCTCAGCAGTTATTGGGGAAGCGACCGCGCCTATCATCACACGGCACCCATCAATGCCAATTACGGCTTGCATGAAGCACTGCGATTATTGCTCGAAGAAGGGCTCGAAGCGCGGTTTGCCCGCCACATGGAAAATCATCTGGGACTGCGTGCCGGTCTCGAAGCACTCGGCCTCAATTACCTGGTTGCGGAAGAACATCGTTTGCCAATGCTGAACTCCGTTTCGATTCCCGCTGGTGTCGATGATGCCGCCGTCCGCAAGCAGTTGCTCAATGAATTCAATATTGAAATCGGGGGAGGCCTCGGTCCACTCAAAGGGAAAGCCTGGCGTATCGGCCTGATGGGCGAAGCCTGTAGCAAGAGCAACGTGTTGTTGTTCCTGTCCGCATTGGAAAAATGCCTGATGGATCAAAAATATGCACTGACACCGGGCTGTTCC
>JAQWSQ010000218.1 GCA_029243145.1 Planctomycetaceae bacterium
ACCTCTCAAACGTAGCCGCACAATTTACCACCAACCTTGCGTATACCGCGCTCGGCATGATCTTGGCAACGAGATTCATGCCGAGCGTTTTTCGTGCGCGCATCGTGGGGAAGGGAACTCATGTCATAGCCCGATCTGCGCAAGCAGTCGGGATGGGTGCGAATGTCATTGCGGCCTCGCTTGCCGTGTTCGCATTTTTCTGGGGGCTTCGCTGCGCTTCGACCCCAGCCACCAAACGCGACTGTCAGATCGCGGGATGGGTGAGGGCAACTTTCGATTTTGAATAGAGGCTTTTGAACTCCGAAAACGGGAGTCGGGATTCTATGGTGACGAGATGGGGAGCCCATGTTAAAGAGTCTGTTGGACGCGAGATTCAAGCTCTTCAGTGCAAAAGCCAACAAGATCATCGACTAGAGTGCGATGACTAGTATAACATGTCTCTGTCATCAGAAACCTCTACATACTTCCGGCAAAGAATACTTGAAACGCCATGAACTTATTGATGCCGTACATGACAATTCTCTTTCTACTTCTTGCGACCGGTTGGCAGGCTGCGGTTGCCCAATCGCCGGTCGCAGAACCAAATTCGAAACCCGCCTCCGGTTCAAACGCCGTTCAACTCAACTCGGAGATTCTGACAGGATTCATCGAAAAACATTGCACTCGGTGCCACGGCCCGGAGGAACAGAACGGAGAAACTCGGCTCGATACGCTCACGCTGCAGATTGCCAACAGCGACACTGCACTGCACTGGCAAGAAGTCCTCGATGTCCTCAATCTCGGCAAGATGCCGCCTGAAGACGAGCCGACACCTTCGGCTGAAGAACTCGCTCGTGTCCTAGCTCACCTGACCGATGCTCTGACCGAGTCAAAAAAGCGGCTGTCAGAATCGGGAGGCGATGTGGCCTTGCGTCGGATCAACCGCCGGGAATATCGCAACACCATTGACCATCTGTTCGGGCTTCGCGTGCCGGACGAATTACTGCCTCCCGATGACATTGCAGATGGCTACGACACCGTTGGGCAAGATCAACAGTTCTCCACGTATCACTTCGAAGACTATCTGGCCGCCGGAAAAACGATTGCCGAGGTTGCTCTCAAATGGGTCGACGCTCCTCGTCAGGAATCCGAGTTGAGGATTTTCGAACCGGAGAGCCGCAACGATGGGCTCCAGAGATACATCGACGACTATGACAAAAAGATGGCTCGCATCAAAGCAGGGGCCACTTTTGCTGAGATGGGATTTGATGACCAAAGACAACTCGATCTGTTCGTCAAACGATACGACGTCCGACCAGGTCTCAGAAAACGCTACCTGGACCGGCCCTACACGGATCGGGGAGTCTACTTGGTTGAGGGGGGGCTGTATCGTTTTGGTGCCCTTCCAGCAACCCTGCTCGACCCCCGTGCTACTTACCGATATAGAGCCATCGCGGGCCTCGATGAAAATGCTCCGCCGCTTCGCCATTTCCTGAGTGGTCATATGGATGGGCGAGACATTGCGTATTTCCGGGTCGAAGGAACCCCGGAATCACCTGTCACCCTCGAGATCAGGGATCAGCCGCTCCTGACGGAAAGCCGGGTCGGATTCAAAATCGAGGAAAGCAAGGGGGCGATTGATATCGATCAGTATGTCAAACTCCTGGGCGGCGACAAGGAAAAGAAGTCCGCCATTTGGGTGGAACGCATGGAAGGCGAAGGCCCTTTTTACTCTGACGAACCTGCCATTTTTGAAACCATCTACCAGGAATACTTCGGTAGTTCTCCCAAAAGAGAGGAAGACAAGACGGAGGTCGATCGGGAAGAAGAAGATCTGGCAGCTCCAGGATTTCTTGCTGCTTTCATGCAGACAGCATTTCGTGGAGTGGAACCGTCTCCCGATTTCGTCGACCGGCTTCAAGTGATCTACGAACTTCACCGGAGTCACGGTCGTAGCCTCAAGGAAGCACTGGAAACCCCTTTGGCAATGATTCTAAGTTCGCCCAGCTACCTCTACCTGATGGAGGAGGCTCCAAACGATGATGAAGAGCGAAACATCCGTGAAGAGGAATTCGCTCATCGCTTGTCCTTCTTCCTCTGGAGCCGCCCAGCTGATAAGCCCCTCCTAGTTGCAGCAAGAAAAGGGACACTTTCCGATCCCCACGTTCTCAGAGAGCAAGTCGATCGCATGTTAATACAACCCCACAGCTGGGCCCTGTCTGAAGGCTTCTTCACTCAATGGGCCGACCTCGAGCGTTTCGACAACATTGCCATCGATGAAACTGTGCACATCGGTTTTAACGATGGAATTCGCTGGTCCGCTCGGCAGGAGGTGCAACATTTTTTCGACACGATGATCAAAGAGAACCTGTCCCTGACGCAGCTGATTGATTCGGACTTTGTCATGGCCAACGATCTCCTTGCCTTCCACTACGGGCTGGACGTTCCCAACAGCTACGGAAGTACTTTCCAGAAAGTCTCCCTGCCTGAGTCTTCGCCACGTGGAGGCTTACTGGGGATGACTGCATTTCTGACGATGGGCTCCAATGGAGAGCGTTCTTCTCCGGTCATTCGTGGCGCACTCGTGATGGAAAAATTTCTGCACCGTCAACCATCTCCGCCTCCCCCAAATGTGCCAGAATTGGCGCTCGCCAGCGATGAGCCGCTGGCCGTGTTGGAAACAATCAAGCTTCATCGCCAGAAAGCTCAATGTGCTTCCTGCCACAAGAGTTTCGATCCGTTGGGGTTCGGCCTGGAGAATTTTGACTTGCTGGGCCAATGGCGCGATCATGAGACGATTGGTGATATTGGAAAGAAAGCCGGTTCCGGAAAAGGCAAACGGATCCCGATCCGAGCCGAAGGAGAATTCCCGGATCAAAATCAGCCTTTCACCAATCTCGAAGAATTCCGATCCGGGTTAATGAAACGAAAGCACTTCCTCACCAGATCCATCGCCGAAGGTCTGCTATCCTATGGGCTCGGCAGGCACATTGAATTTGCCGACCAGCAGGCCATCGACGAAATCTGCGAAGCAGCCATCCGGAACGACGAACGTATTGGCGATTTGATCTTCGCCATTGTCAGTCATCCCGTTTTCCGAAGGGGCGACCAGCCCTGACCAAACGTCGCACGACTCCCTGAGTCAGGTTGAAACCTCCCTCCAACTACGTTAGCGAGAATTGATTATGAGCATTTTACTCCACAACAGACGGACGATACTGAAAGCCGGTGCGACAGCCCTGGCTCTGCCCTTTATGGAGTCACTCAGCTTCGCAGAAGCAGTTCCCGCTCCCCCCAAAAGATTTCTCTTCATCGGCTGTGGCTATGGTTTCACGAAAGAAACCTTCTTTCCCTCCGAAGCCGGACGCTTTGCCGACATCGGTCTCACTCCCGGTCTCAAACCGCTGGAACGACATCAAGACGACATCTCGATGGTGTCCAACCTGACCAATCTCGGCGCAACCGACGCGCACGGAGGGAGCACTTCCTATCTGACAGGGGCGAATGTGGCCGGAACCCCGGGCAAGAAGTTTCACAACTCGATTTCACTCGATCAGGTGTTGGGGCGAAAAATCGGTCAAGACACTCGCTTCCCGACTCTCGCCTTAAGCGATAAGGCAACAAAAGACGGGCATGGAAAAGGCCTTTCCCTTTCCTGGTCGGACAAAGGGCACCCCATTCCCGGCGTCACCAATCCAGTCGACCTGTATCATCAGTTATTCGGTCAAGATAAAGAAAGCCCTGCCGAACGTGAATTCCGTTTGGCCGAACGTCGAAGCATACTCGATGGTGTCGTATCAGATCTCAAATCATCGAAAAAGAGACTCAGTAAAACGGATCAGGAGAAGCTGGAAGACTATCTCCAATCCATCCGTCAGATCGAGCAAGCGATCAGCCGCGAGGTTGAATGGTCAAACACACCCAAACCAGGCGCACCACTCAAGCAGCCCAAGGATGAGATGGACGGACTGGCCGCCCTCAAGACAATGCAGAAACTGATTGTGGCTGCCTTCCAAACCGATTCCTCTCGCGTGATCACCTACCGTCAGCCGATCAATTCTATTCTTGAAAGTTGGGAATTCGGACTCGGTGCTCACTCCCTCTCCCACTACAATCTGGACCCTCGTCGTCGAGAAGCCTCCCAGCAGAAAGACGCTCTGTTCATGGAACTATTCGCGGGGCTGATCGACATGTTCAAAGTGACGAAAGATATCTACGGCCAATCACTCTTCGATACCACATTGATCAGCTATGGTTCCAACCTCCGCTCCGGTCACGGACTGAAAGGCTGCCCGGCGATCTTCACAGGTCGTGCCGCGGAGAGACTCAAGTATGGCGAGCACCTCGTTCTTCCGGAGGCCGATACTCCATTGGCCAATTACTGGTTGACCCTGGTACGTGAAAGCGGAGTTTCATTGGAGCAGTTCAGTCACAGCACCGGAACTGTGAAAGAACTGGTGGGATAAAAATGATGCGTTACGCAATGAATTGACCGAACGTCAAGTCAAGTTGGTTCTTTTCTCAGCGTTCTCAGCGAACACTGCGGTAAAAATATTCTCATTTTAATGAGTGTGGATCAGTGAAGATGAGCGTTCTTTTTGTTGCTTTGTGACAACGGTTTTAAAGATTTCCTGCCGCCTTCGGTTTCTGACCTCGCTGTTACGAGGAAACCTCAGTTGCCTCCAGCAACCTGAATACCGCGGCTCAAAATCAATAGGTCGTCAGGCGGACTCCCTTGCGCGCACGCGGCTCAAGATATTGTTCGGTCCGCACTGCGGACCCTACACTCCAGCACTCGACAGCGGCTCAAATCAATCTTCTCACTCCCTCTTCCCAAACCTCTCCCACTCCGCATCAAGAAACTTTGGTTGCGGGGGGCCGTCGTGGATGACGAATCGGTACCGCGAGGTGAACGGCTTCTCGGGGGTGATCTGGAATTTACTTTCGACCATGGGAGAGAAGCAGAAGTACGGCTTGCTGGGATTCAAGCGGACATGTTGCGGAGCGCGGAAGTTGTCCGGGTGGCAGAGGATGGCGATGCCAGCGTGTTCGTCTTGGATGAGGCCGTGCAGATCGACCCAGTTGGGTCGGCTGTGATTGCCGCGAAATTGTGAGAAGCGGTCGCTGGTGAGAAACTCGTGTCGCATGACTTTCATCGCGGGGGCCGGGGCGTCGGGATCGGTCTTCAATGTCTGTTGCCACTTTTTGTAGGCGGCATTGGCGTTGTCGTTGTACCAGTCCGACGTGCCGCGAAACGCCATCCCGCCGTAATGATACTTGCTGACCGTCACCGGCGAAGAACTGGCACACTTGTGATCGACTCGCAGGTCGAAAATGTATGCCTCGTTGCCGCGGTTATAAATGTCGACAGTCCAGGTTTCGGTGAGGACCGGTTGTGGCTTGTCGGCGTTGGTCATGTCTTCGAGAAGATGCTCGACGACAAACTGGCCGTGCTGAGGATTGTTTTTGACGGAGACGACCTTGGCATGTGAGACACGAGCGGTCATTTGTTTTTGGTCCCAGAAGCTGATCTTCCGTCCCTGAAACTCGACCTGTCTCCAGGCGTGGAAGAGGGCATGTTGATGGGCATGATCGACGGGGAAGTCTCCCGAAACAATACGTCCGCCGGGAGTGTACACGGGATGGATGTGACCGCTGCGACGGTAGGCCGGGTCGAGTCCTGCGGGGGATTCGCGAGTCGCTTTGTTGTAGCGAAGCACAGACCGACCGTTGAGCGTGACATCGATGGCTTGATCGGTTTCGAGGCAGCGGACACCTTTCTCGGGAGCGGCGGCATGAAGAAGTGTAGAGGTTCCGGTCAGTAGTAGTATGGCAAAGAGAGGTCGCATGCGTCGATCCTGTCGGCTTCGTGTGCGTTCAATTGATGTAGACGTAGTGATGAAGATATATTGTAAGGGACGGGATTGGCGGATGGAACAATTGAATTAGCGGGGTTTTTGATCAATGAGTCGATCAATGTCTACCAACGAAACTTTGAGCACTTCCATTGTCTGCTTGGCTCCCGAGAAGGTAATCAGCAAGTGGCCATCCTGCTCGATCATGTGGGGATAATCGATATGCCGACCGCCCACCAAGAAATAGAGATGGCGAAAGACCAGGCCATCCTGACTAATTGCCAGCGTCAGCGGATCGCGGCGTTGGGGATTCGAATTCGAGACGAGCGCATAATAGTCGTGCGAAGTTCGCAGCGCAAAAAACTTGCTGGTGGCATCGGGGAAGTTGGTTCTCGTCATGGGACTCCAACTGCGGCCATTATCGGTCGAGAAGACTCGCACCAATCGTTTGGAACCTCCGTTGTCTCGGATCAAACCGACCAGATTCTTTTGGTCGGGAAGGATGTACCAGTACGGTTCCTCAGGGCGACCTTTCTTGTCGTAACTGGCCAGCGGATGAATCGTCCAGTCGTCGAATGATTTGACTCCCCCCAGCATCACCGTCACCTGTCGCTTGTGATCGCGACGACTCATCATCCACTCACCGGAGGGAAGTTTCTTGGGCGGGAAGTTGTTCATGGCATCATACATTACCGTTCCATGCGCGGCCCATTTCTGTTTCTTATCATCGAAATGAAACGCTTCCAGGCTC
This sequence comes from Planctomycetaceae bacterium, assembly GCA_029243145.1. Classification (GTDB taxonomy): domain Bacteria; phylum Planctomycetota; class Planctomycetia; order Planctomycetales; family Planctomycetaceae; genus JABURQ01. The sequence goes on from JAQWSQ010000218.1 coordinate 6,586, forward strand.
AAGCCCTCTCCCGGATAGCCGGGCGCATTAAAATGAGTCGCCAATGCGAGCAACTGGCCATCACGATTCCAGAAGCCGCGGGCGATCCATCCGAATCCCGGCTTGCGTGGAGGGCCGGTCAATGTTTTGGGTTGACTCCACTCGATGCCATCTTTGCTGATGGCGTAAGAGACTTGGGTATCGGGTCGATCATGTCCCGGCACCAGATTTCGATGTTGTTCTGCGGTGGCATTCGGACGCGGTACGCCAGGACCATCACTCCACATCGACCAATATAAGCCGTCGTGATAAGCCAGATACGCATGTTGATGAACTTGCGTGCCGGCTTTGTCTCGCACATCGCTGATGATCGCATGTTGCGAAGGAAGCTTCGTCAGCTTCTTGTAATCAATCTTTGCGGGGTTGGTCGCGGATGGAGAGAGATCGAGCATCAGAGTGCTCGTGGGGTTCTTCACTGGATCTGGCGGAGACTCCTGTCCCCACAACATTGAGTTATGGAGACAACAAATCAGACAGCAAACGATCAATGCGAGGCGATTCATGAGTGGGAGCTTTCGATGGTTTGCTTTATTTCCGGGGTCGCAATGCGGTCATGATACTCGGCTCACATTAATGGTTCGATCAGGTTATGGGCAACCGATTCTTCGGGTGCTTCGGCGATGATGCCGCCGTTCCCTTCGCCGCCGATGATGGTATTGACCTCACGCATCATGTTGACGACGTTGGCCTCACCAATAGCCGACCGTGTTACCAAACGGATGTTCGCGTTGGAAGGTGCAGAAGGAGAGTCGTTCACTTTATTTCGTCAGTTGCTCGCGGATGTACTCTGCCGAACGCGCGAATGCCGCTTCGATTTTCTGTTTGTCGCCTCCCCATAATCCGTGCCCTCCACCTTCGATGATGATGGTTTCTTGAGGGATGTTATGCTTTTTGAGTTCGGCCACCATTAAGTGAGTTTGTTCTACGGGGACATCAATGTCGGCGGTGCCGTGCAGGAACAAAGTAGGAGGGAATTCGGGAGTCACATTGCGATTGGGGCAGAACGGCGTCAACTTGTCTCGGTCGGTCTTAGGGTCGAGGCCAGTGAGAGCATTGACCCATGTCCCGGTCTGTTTCAGGTACAAGAAGAAGGCCGAGCGTCCTCGACCATTCTCTTGATTTGTGCTCGTCAGGACTTCTTTACCTACACCCGACCATGCGACTTCTTTGTCGATCAATTTTCCTTTACGGTAACTTTCGCTCGGTTTCGTGGTCCAGTCTCCATCGATGTCACCAAAACCCCAATACGAAACGATGGCGTTCGGTTTCACTTTGGGATGCAATCCGCTCATGAGTGCCAGATAGCCACCTGCGGAGGCTCCCGCGACAACAAGTCGCGAAGGGTCGGAATGAAAGAGGTTTGGCCCTTTGTCGTGAACCCAATCAAGAGCATCGGTTACGTCGGAGACAATTTCGGGGAGTTGTGCTTCTGGTCCCAATCGATAATCGAGTGAGACAATGATGAAGCCTTCTTGTATGGCCAGATCTTTGAGTTGCGGGGGGACTCCCGCACGTGTGCCGATGATCAACGCTCCGCCATGGATCCACACCACGACTGGGCGCTTGACCTTATCTGGAACACGATACACATCGGCATCAATTTTGACGTCGCCTACGGTTTTGTAAGTAAAGGTCGATTTGGCAAATTCGGTTTGAGAGTTTGGTGTCTCTTGAGCATGCAATGTTTGAGAGCAAACAGTGGCCACCAGTAGGCAGAGAACTTTTGGAGAGACGTGCAAGATTCGCGGGTAGAGCAAGGCCATGAATATTCTCTCGATTAATGAGTGTCTGAGTTGTGCAGCATGCTAAATGGAATGTGTCTTCTTTGCTATAAAATTCGGTCAGGGCTCTCGTTGAGAATTCTTTGCAACAATGTGGCTGAGAAAGTGGTGCTGAATCCAGTATTGATCACAGTCAGTCGAATTGCACGAACGAATCTAGAGGCTGGCATTGCTCTCACGAATCAGTTCCGATGTCTACGGCACTCCAATAGCAGAGCAATCGCGGCCACTCGAAACTTTCTCGTCCCCGATTCACATCAACGGTTCGATCAGCTTTCTCGTTTCGTCGATCAAGTTCTGGGCAACCGATTCTTCGGGAGCTTCGGCGATGATGCGGACAATCGGTTCGGTGTTACTCGCTCGCACTTGAACCCAGCGGTCATTCCAATCGAGGCGTAAGCCGTCCCCTTCGGTCGGCGTGGCGTCCGAGAATGTCTCTTTCATGGCGGCGACTGCTTGCGGGACGATCTCTTGGGGGCAGGTGACTTTGTCTTTCAGGATATGATAGACGGGGAGGGTCTCGACCCACTCGGAGAGTTTGCCGCCGCGCTCGGCCAGTCCTTCCAGAATCAAAGCCATCCCGACAAAGCTGTCACGCACGTAGCCAATTTTGGGATCGATGATGCCGCCGTTCCCTTCGCCGCCGATGATGGCATTGACCTCACGCATCATATTGACGACGTTAGCCTCTCCCACGGCAGACCGATGAAACGGACAGCCGTACTTCTCGGCGATGTCCTGATTGACTCGACTGGTCGATCCATTGACGACAATCGGGCCCGGAGATTTGGCGAGAACATTATCGAGGACTAATGCGAGGGTCAATTCTTCACCGATGTAGCGACCGTTCTCATCGATAACGGCCAGCCGGTCGGCATCGGGATCCTGTGCGAAGCCGATGTCGGCGTCGCTATCGGCGATGAGTTGGCTGAACTCTTGCAGGTTCTCTTTGGTCGGTTCGGGGATATGAGCGAAGTTTCCATCGGGGATCGCACCGACGGTCGTGGTGTCGCAACCGAGTTCCTGCAACATGCGCGGCCCAAGTGACGCACCCGAGCCATGATTGCAATCGAGCATGACGCGCGGTTGGAATGATTTGATGGCAGCGACGCTGATCCGGTCGAGCACTTTTTGCAGATGGGGTTCGCCGGGATTGATGAGAGTCTCGACTTCTCCCAGTTCGTTCCACGGCTTCCAGGCGTAGGATTCCTGTTCGATAATTTCGAGCAAGCGTTGACCTTCTTCAGCGTTGAAGATGCCACCGGTCGAGGAGAATGGTTTGAGGCCGTTCCATGCGGAGGGATTATGGCTGGCGGTGATTTGAATCGCGGCGGCTGCTTTGTGTTCGCGGACGAGGACTCCACACGTGGGAGTGGCGGCGATGCCCGCGTCGAGAACTTTGCAGCCGACGGCAGTGAGTCCTGAGAGGACAGCACGGCGCACCATTTCGCCCGAGGCACGCCCGTCACGGGTGAGAATGATAGTTCCTCCGTTGGCCCAAGTGCCGACTCCTGCGGCGAAACGCGTGAGATAATCGGGAGTGAGCCCATCGCCGATGATGCCTCGCAGACCTGAGATGCTGAGAATCCGTTGTGTCATCGAAAGTCACCTGTTCCGTGGCTGAATCAATTTTTTTGTGGCGTAGTGTCGGTTGAGTCTATTTGATGTCTCGACAGATTATCGGAGATCGGGATGAATGTAGAGCGGGAGAGGTGCGGAAAGGCTTGTTTCACCGGAATAATCGTTAAAATCGTCGAAAACCGGAAACTTAGGGGGTATCCTGATAACACAACATCTTGTGGTTTTCAGAATCTATCATTATTGAAGGGTTTCACTCTCGGGAGGTTCTTGACAAGTCTTTCTTGAAAAATTCTTCATGCACAAAGATCCCTTAAAAAGATGATTAAATCCTCTCTCGCAGGGATTCGACTACTCAACATCTTCATTAAAATGGAAAGTGAAGTATTGACATACTGAGGGAGAAATTTATAGTGGGTTCTCTCAACTCGCACTACATGTGGGGCCGATAATAGGAGTAAACCCCCATAGGTTGTGGATCGCTCTAAAAAGGGGAATTCTCAGAAAAAACTATACAATTGTATAGAAGTTCTTCCCCGGCATCCGATAATTGATCGCAGAACAGCCACCATTTCCGTAGGTAATTTTTCACAAGAGGAGTGTGCACGATGCACGAGACAGAACGTCTATCGAGCGAACAGCTCGCGCAGGAAGCGAATGGATATGAAACGGCCAAACCACAAGCCATGAAAGTCGCACCGTACTTCTGCCCACCAAGTGTTGACCCGTTCACAACAGTCGACTGGGAACCCCGTACGGCTCACATTAAGGACGAAAATGGCGGCATTCTGTTTGAACAGAAAGATTGCCTTGTTCCGACTCAATGGTCGGCACTGGCGACCAATGTGGTGGTCAGCAAGTATTTCTTTGGAGAACCGGGGACTCCCGAGCGGGAAACCAGCATTCGCCAGGTGATTCACCGCGTTGCTCGGACCATCGCCGACTGGGGAACTCAAGATGGATACTTCGCCTCTGAGAAAGACGGTGAAAACTTCTATCGCGAACTGGCCTGGTTGTGCGTCCATCAACATGGATCGTTCAATTCCCCCGTTTGGTTCAATGTCGGTATGTATCATCAGTATGGTGTGAAAGGATGTCGGGGTAATTACAACTACGACCCTGAAACTCGCACCATTCATCGCCCCGACTCACCTTACGAGTTCCCGCAAGCGTCCGCCTGTTTTATTCAGTCGGTCGAAGACAACATGGAAGACATCATGCGTCTCGCGACCAGCGAAGCGATGCTCTTCAAATTCGGTTCGGGAACCGGGACCGACCTATCAACCATTCGTTCGAGCAAAGAGAAACTTTCGGGTGGCGGTTCGCCTTCCGGTCCTCTGTCGTTCATGCGGGTGTACGACCAAATTGCTGCCGTCGTCAAATCGGGTGGTAAAACTCGTCGTGCCGCCAAGATGCAGTCTTTGAAAGACTGGCACCCCGACGTGCTGGAATTCATTAAGTGTAAAGCCAATGAAGAGAAGAAAGCTCGCTGTCTGATTGATAGCGGCGAGTACGATTCCAACTTCAACGGCGAAGCGTATTCTTCCATCATGTTCCAGAATGCGAATCTTTCGGTTCGCATCAGCGATGAGTTCATGACGGCTGTTCTCGAAGGTCAACCGTGGCAAACCAAGTTTGTCACCGATACCACCGAAGAGGCACCGGCATACGATGCTCAAGAACTCATGGGCGAAATCGCTTACGGAACCTGGTACTGCGGCGATCCCGGAGTGCAGTATGAAACCACGATTAACAAATGGCATACCTGCAAAAACACCGGACCCATCAATGCGTCGAACCCGTGTTCAGAATACATGTTCCTCGATGACACGGCTTGTAACCTGTCCAGTTTGAACCTGAAAAAGTATCAGGAAGCCGATGGATCGTTCAATGTTGAACGTTTCTGCCGGGCTGCTTCGATCTTCATCACGGCTCAAGAGATTCTGGTCGATCACGCCAGCTATCCGACACCGGCGATTGCGGAGAACAGTTCCAAGTTCCGTCCGTTGGGTCTCGGTTATGCCAACTTGGGCAGCATGCTGATGTCGATGGGAATTCCTTACGACAGTGAAGCGGGCAACGGTATTAGTGGTGCTTTGACAGCACTCCTCACCGGTCAGGCTTACCTGACATCCAGCCGCATCGCCGGTCACCTCGGAACCTTCAGTGGCTACGACGAAAACCGCGAGCCGATGCTCGAAGTGATGGAAATGCACCGCGACGCCACCAAAGACATCAACACCGAATGCCCGGCGTATTTGCGTCAGGCGTCTCGCGAGTTGTGGGACAAAGTGGTTAAGAGCGGCGAAGAACACGGTTACCGCAACGCACAGGCGACTGTGTTAGCTCCTACCGGAACCATCGCTTTCATGATGGACTGCGACACGACCGGTATCGAGCCGGACATCGCACTCGTCAAATATAAGCAACTCGCCGGTGGCGGCATGATGAAGATCATCAACCGCACTGTGCCGAAAGCTCTGGACACTCTCGGTTATGCTCAGAATGAGATCACCGAAATCTTGGCGTTCATCGAAGAGAACGACACCATCGAAGGGGCTCCTTATATGAAGGAAGAAGATCTGCCCGTCTTCGATTGTGCGTTCAAACCGGCGAATGGAATTCGTTCCATTCACTGGAAAGCACACGTCAACATGATGGCGGCGGCTCAGCCGTTCCTCTCGGGTGCGATCTCCAAGACGGTCAACATGCCGTCCGATTCGACCGTCGAAGATATTCAGGAAGCCTATATCGAAGGTTGGAAACTGGGACTGAAAGCTCTCGCGATTTACCGCGATGGCTCAAAACAGTCACAACCGCTGGCGACAAAAAAAGAAGGCGATCGCAAGAAAGCCGCTGCGGGAGAAGCCGGACCGATGCGTCGCCGTCTCCCCGAAACCCGTCAGTCGATCACTCACAAGTTCAATGTGGGTGGACACGAAGGGTACGTCACTGTGGGAACATTCGAAGACGGCATGCCGGGCGAATTGTTCATCACGATGGCCAAAGAAGGATCAACCATCGGCGGTTTGATGGATGTGATCGGAACCGAAACGTCGATGGCGTTGCAATACGGCGTGCCGATGCAAGCCTTGGTCGACAAGTTCAGCCACATGCGGTTTGAGCCGTCCGGTTGGACCGGTAACCCCGACATCCCTCATGCGAAGAGTATTGTCGATTACATTTTCCGCTGGATGGGAATCCAATTCCTGCCCGGTTACCGCGAAGAGAACACTCCCAGTCGTGACGGTGATGAAGCCGCCACCACAACCAAGGAAAGCTCTCCGCAAGTCGTGAAGGAAGAGATCGAAAAGATCGTGGCCGCTCACGCGGCTGAAGCTGCCGAAGATGGGGACGGCGATTCCCCGGCATTACGATCACAGCAATTTGCTCGTTTCCAGTCAGACGCTCCGGCGTGTGACGGTTGCGGTTCGATCACTGTCCGTAACGGCAACTGTTACTTATGTCATAACTGCGGTGCCAGCATGGGCTGCAGCTAACCGTTCGCACGGCTGGGGCCGCGGGGATCATCGATCAACAATCGAACGAATGATGCCCGCGAGCCAGAAGTCGTGAGAATAAATTGAAGAAACTTCCGCTGATACTCCTTCTTCATGGATGAGCTCGGCGGCAAGTACGCCACCAACAACGACCCGGATGCGAGCAATCGCCTCCGGGTTTTTTTGTGGAGTAGAAGTGAGTGATTAGCAACTGGTAATTAGGAACTAGAAATTTGTGATTAGAAACTAGCAATTAGAAATTGGGAGAGTAAAAACTGAAGGGTGGCTGGAGGACGGAGCGTAGCGAAGCCCCCAGACAGTGCCATGCTCTATGGGTGACCTGAAGGTCATTCACAGCCACCCAAACCGTTTAACCAAATTTGACTTACGACTGCGGATGTAAAATCCTGTCGAGCACATGGGGTGCCTTCGATTCATATCGATTGAGAAGTTTTGTTTTGAGCCGCCAGCGAGTCATTGAGCCCGCCGAGCATTTGCGAGGACTTGACGGCGATTGCGCGAGAAGAAGCATCTCTCTTCGTTGGCCGGGCAGAGAATCAGAATGGGAACCACGTTCAATAATGGATCGCAGGGGAATGTTGGTTGATCGTTCAATGGAATTTCTATCAAGTAGCCGCGTTCGCAAGAACGCGGAGTACTGCGAAGCACAAGAAGCCTGACATCGTGCGGGTAGGGTCTGTGAAAGTACGCCCCTCACAACAATGACCGATCATGATGAGTCAGCTTGTGACATTCGTCATCCAACCTCTCCTGCGGAGTGGATGGGCTACCCCGCGCGTTTTCATAGCCGTAGTGCGCAAGCACTGCGGGCTCGTGCGAACGACTTTCGTGCTGCAATTGTGTTCGTCCCGCAATGACGCTTGTACGTTCCCCAATTGCTTGCGCAATGGGGCTATGGGACAAATAAATCTTCCGGTTCATAAAATCGGTCGTTGACTCTGCTCTCAACCATCTGTGCAGTATTCGTATGGCTACTGTTTTCCCTGTCGCATTTATTACTTGGACCACGTATGGCTCGTGGGTTCCTGGGGATGAACGAGGTTGGACGAAACGCCGCCAGTCCCATGTTCAAGCAGCAAACCCTGGTATCCAACACGCCAACCGTCAATTAATGAATGAACCCCCGCTGCTTTTGTCCAACTCGCAACGCGAGATTTGCGATGCGACAATTCGCGCGCATTGCGACATACGAGAGTGGAGCATCCTGGCGATCAACGTCCGAACCAACCATGTGCACTTGGTGGTAAACGCCAAAGCCTCGGGCCGGGAGGTCATGAAGCAACTGAAAAGTTGGTGCACGCGCAAGTTGAAAGCCACCGATGTCGAGCGGGAACGGTGGTGGACGCGGCGCGGGTATGTCCGTTATTTCGAAGATGAGCAGCGCATCGAGAACGCGATTCGTTATACGCTGGAGGGGCAGTAATGATTACAACGTCCCCGGCGAGTGATTGGAGATGCGATTGCCTGCGCGGTTGTCCTTGTTCCTCACATTCGCTCGGTGGACTCCCTGACTCGCAAGCGGCTTAAGAATCTCAGTTGTTGCCGGGAGATCAAGATCTCATTGTCTGGGCCTTCTCTCACATGCCCACGCGAGCGAGGGCATGGCACCAGACTGATTCACTCTGACCACGATCATGGCAACTCATGAGCGTTTATCAGCGGAGATCCGTCTTCCCTTTTCTCTTCGTCGCGATTTTGTGTCTCAACGCGAGATATGATAAGGAAGTCATGCGGGAGTATGATCTTCAAAACTACCAAACGGCGTGAGGTACAAGGTTGGGTTTTCGCTGCGTAACTCAACACCCAGAAGGTTGACTCTCATCTTTCCAACGAGAGCCTACGTCCTGAGCGATTCGATTGATGTTTGATGAAGTGAAACATGGAACTGGTTTGTCGGGTTACGGCTCCTCGGCTAACCCGACCTGCGGGGCTGCGTGAGTGTTTTTTCACACTGGCGGACAAGCCGACCAGTGCCACCCTTTATTATCTGGGGCCGTGTTTGCGTTTCGAAATACGAAGGCGGCTTGGGAAATTAAAGTTCAATCTTCTTTGCACGTTAATGAAAGCCCCAGCCACCCAACTCACAAATTCTCTGCGTCCTCAGCGAACTCTGCGGTAAAAAACATATGTCCCTACGTTCTTGCGAACGTCACTACGATCTCTTTAACCCTTTGCGTTTCTTTGCTGCTCGGCGGCTTGGCGTCAAAAGTTCAGCGCTCAAACTCATCTTGCCAAACTCGTGCTACCAGAGTTAGCGTTCGTGGTTCGCCTGACGGCGACTCGATCTTTGATAATATGAACGTCATCACACCCCGCAGCCCCCCGCGGCTTGCGCCGCAGGGCTATCAGAAAAACGCGGACCTAAAACATAGCATAGCCCCACTGCGCAAGCAGTTGGGGCCGGTTCAAATGTTATTGCGTGTCGAAGGTCATATGTACGAGCCCGCGGAGCTTGCGCTCCACGGCTACACCTCTTGTGCCTGACCATAGCCATTGTTCGCAAGCACAATGGCTGGGTACGAGCGCCATAGATTGTTCAAGAATGACGACCGCTGCAACGTGAGAAAGGAAGCGATCTCGCGTGACGTAGAAAATGCGCACCCACAAAAAACGACACGCCCTCACAAAATGAAGATCGACGCAACGTGATGAATATCAACAACTTGCTCAAGAGTACACAAGATTCGGAATCAAGATTTGGCAACATTCGGGTCAAGATTCGGTCGAGGTGTGTCCCCAAAATTCCGAATTTTGACATCTTGAAAACGGTGTTCCGTGTTCAGGAATGAGGGCCGACTTTACTCGATGATTTTGTTGATCGCGTATTCGACGATGCCGCGAGCACCGGCGGCTTTCAACTTCGGCACAATCGTGCGTACGACAGCTTCGTCGAGAATCGTATTCACATCGACCCAATCAGGATCAGACAATGAAGAGACTGTCGGAGTCTGCAACGCGGGAAGAATGCTGAGAATTTCTTCCAGGTCGGCACGGCGGATGTTCATCATCATGCCGACCTTTCCTTCCGCGGCGAGACATGCATCGAGCATCAACGCGATGTTTTCGAGCTTCTGGCGTTTCCAATCGTTTTCCCAAGCACCTTTGTTGGCAATAAAGCGGGTGGTACTTTGGAGGATTTCGTGGACGATGCGCAGATTGTTGGCACGTAACGAGTTGCCGGTCTCGGTCACTTCAACGATAGCATCGGCCAGTTCGGGGGGTTTGACTTCGGTCGCTCCCCAAGAGAATTCGACTTTCGCCGTCACGCCGTTCTCTTCGAGAAAGCGTTTCGTCAAGCCGACTGCTTCGGTGGCGATCCGTTTGCCTTCCAAGTCTTTGACATCCTGCACGGGAGAATCATTGGGAACACAAAGCACCCAACGGACCGGACGGCGCGAGACCTTCGAGAACATCAGTTCGCTGATCTCGTGGACGTCGGCTCCGGTTTCGAGAATCCAGTCGTGACCGGTGAAGCCCGCGTCGAGGATTCCTTCATCCACATAACGTGCCATCTCCTGAGCCCGAATGAGCAGGCATTCAATTTCGTCGTCATCAATGCCGGGGAAGTAGGAGCGGGAGGAAAACTTCAGGTTGTAGCCTGCTTTTTTCATCAGTTCGGCGGTTGCTTCCTGGAGGGAGCCGGCAGGAATTCCGAGTTTCAAGACATTGTCGGACATGGTCGTTGACCTGTGATTCGAATTGAAGGTGAATTGCACTGCTGGTTAAGCCAGCAGCGGCACCCGTTGGGGGTATGTGTTCGAGGTTTGTTCTGGCCGGTGGAACCGGCACTACGTGCTATTTCTTATAAACTTCTTTGGGATCAAAGACTCGTTCGCCGACTTCGGATGTCTCTCCGGTGGCGGGATCAATTTTTGTGAAAAAGCAGCTTCGATAACCGGTATGGCAGGCGGCTCCACCAATTTGATTCACTTTGACAAGAATGGTATCGGCGTCGCAATCGTAGTAAATGGATTTCAGTTCCTGGACGTTCCCGCTCTCTTCCCCTTTTCGCCACAACTTCTGTCGAGAACGGCTGAAATAGCAGACGCGGCCCGTTTGCAGAGTCTCTTCGTAAGACTCTTTATTCATGTACGCCATCATCAGGATGTCGCCGGTTTCTTCATCCTGAGCAATGGCGGGGATCAGTTCGATTTTTTCAAAGTTGGGTCCACTCACGGCAACTCTTTCCCTCGGTGCAAGAAAATCTTCGTTTGGGACTCAGAATACCAGTCTTCCGACCATCTGACCAGTTCGAAGGGATACGGGGTTTCCTTGACCGGTTGGCTTTTCAACGGCGTGTCGATCTACTACGATCCGATGAATCGCACGATCCCCATAACCCTTACAAAACAATCGAAGGATGACGAGATGACTGAACAAAAAGCAACCAATGTGACCTGGCACGAGCATGCCGTCAGTACGGAAGATCGCTGTCAGCTCAACGGACACAAAGGGGCCGTGCTGTGGTTCACTGGTCTCTCGGGCAGTGGAAAGAGCACCGTTGCCAACGTCGTTGATCACTTGCTACACAAAGCTGGCAAGCACAGTTTTGTGCTCGATGGCGATAATATCCGCATGGGACTCAACAAGAACCTGGGTTTCTCTCCCGATGATCGTACGGAAAACATCCGCCGCATCGGAGAAGTCGCCAAGTTGTTCGCCAGTGCCGGAGCGATCACAACGACCGCGTTCATTTCTCCTTACCGTGATGACCGCGACAAAGTCCGCGAGATTCTTGATGACGGACAGTTCGTCGAAATCTACGTCAACGCCTCTTTGGAAACTTGCGAAGCTCGCGATCCCAAAGGTTTGTACAAGAAAGCTCGTGCCGGAGAGATCAAAGGTTTCACCGGGATCGATGCTCCTTACGAAGAACCTGAAAACGCTGAACTCGTTCTCGATTCCGACAGCAAAGATGTCGAGACCTTGGCACAAGAAGTTCTCGATTATCTGGAAGCCAACGGCTTCTTCTCGATGTAAGCATTGCAGACACCCTGAGATTGACTTCATTGAAGTTCCACCCGCTGTGGCCATTGGCTCCGGCGGGTGTTTTTGTGGGTCAGGTAGAAATTAGAAACTGGAAATTTGTAACTAGTTTCTGTTTGGATGACTACCTCAAGACAGATGATCGGAATTTGATTAAACTGCAGAAGCTCTTTGCCCAATTGCTAATTTCAAGTTTCTAATTTCAAGTTGCTTCTCGCATGAAACGTATCTGTATTTATTGTGGTTCTAAGTCTGGCGATCATCCCGCTTATCGGGAAGCGGTGGAAGAACTGGGCCGACAGATTGTCGAACGCAACATGGAACTTGTGTTTGGCGCAGGTTCGATTGGCCTCATGGGTATTGTGGCCGACACGGTTCTCAATGCTGGCGGGACATTGATCGCGGGCGGAACTGTCATCGGCGTGATACCGAAGTTTTTATCGGGTCGCGAAGTGATGCATCAATCGATGTCGGAAACGCACATTGTGGAATCGATGCACGAACGCAAGGCGTTGATGGAAGAGATGTCCGATGTGTTCGTGGCGATGCCGGGAGGTTTGGGGACGTTTGAAGAACTCTTTGAGATTCTCACTTGGTCTCAACTCGGATTACATCGTAAGAACGTGGGTATTCTGAATGTCCGCGGTTATTTTGATCCGCTCTTACAACAGATCGATCACGCAATTGCTGAGGGCTTTGTGAAGGACGACAACCGTGATTTGTTTGTCGTCTCAGACGATCCGAAAGAGTTGCTTGATTTACTTGAGCAGCACGAATTGCCAGAAGTCAAACAGTGGAAGAGTGATGATTAGCTGCCCGGTAACGCGATGGCAGTTGCGGTCGCATAGTTTCGGCAGTGAGAGATCGTCACGATCACTTCATTGATGCCTCGCTTATTGGCGAACTCTCCCGTCCCGCCGTGGAGTACCATTTTGGGAGCGCCACTTTTTTGAGAGACGACTTCGATTTCGGTCCAGCGAATCCCACGAATGAAGCCGGTCCCGAGACATTTCATGACGGCTTCTTTGGCTGCCCAACGACCGGCAAAATGCTGTGAGGAATTTTTGCGATCCTGGCAGTATTGAATTTCCTCTTCGGTATAGACGCGCTGCAAGAAATGTTCGCCGTGCCGTTCGATCATCTCTCCCACACGAACAATTTCGACAATATCGGTTCCGAGTCCCAGAATCATGCTGACGGCTCCTCGTTGAACATATCGCCTTTTCCGTGATACGCGGTAAGACACAGAAACAATGCTGCGACTCCTGACAGAAATTGTTCGCTAAGGAAAATTAGTTCGGGGACGGGAGGTGCCCAGACATTATTACGTCCCAACTGTTTGGAGAATCCTTCCAAACGGTATGACAGGTAGCTGGTGAACGATGTTCTTTCTTGAAAGGACAGCATCATGTTTTTTCGCTCTTGCTGGATCGCTTCTGGGTCTACCGCATTCTCAGCCATCTTTGTGATTTGCCTTATGAATGCAATGCGTTCTGTTTTGAGATCGTCTTGCCAATTTTTCCAAGCCAAGAATGTCGAGCCCAAAGTCACACCGATGGCGAATAGCGTGATCCAGCCGACCATCCAGCTTTGCATTTCATGATTTAGGTGAAACTTGATAAGCAGCCAAATGGCTCCCGTTGCCGTGAACCCGCCCATTGCTAATGGGGCAAGAAACAAAAGGCGAACACGAGGCGTTGCCGAACCACTCAAAACAGCCAATGCAACGGCACCCGCCAATGTTGACACCAACCACTTGGGAACACTCCACGATGCACCGGGAGATGATTCGTCTTGAGTTTTAGATTGGCTATCGGCGTCGTTCATATCAGCCTTTCTACTTTAACCCGCAGGCGGTGCGGACACGATCGAGGACTTCAAACCCTTTCGTGCGCGCTTGCTTGGCTCCCGCTCGCAAAATGTCTTCGACCGTGTCGGGGTCGTTAACAAACTGCTCCCGTCGTTCAGTCGCTTCTGCAAAGTGGGCGGTCGCCGCTTCGAGGAGAGTCTTTTTGGCGTCGCCGTACCCCATTCCTCCCGCACGATAACGATCTGCCAACTCGGTTTGTTGTTCGTCATCTGCGAAGAGTTGATACAGTTGAAAGACCGGGCAAGTCTCGGGGACTTTGGGATCCTCGACCGTTTTGGAATCGGTCTTGATTGACATGATTTTCTTTTTGAGTTTCTTCGGAGTCTCTTCGAAGACCAGAATCGTGTTATCGTAACTCTTCGACATCTTCTCGCCATCGGTTCCGGGAACTTTGGCCGAGCCATCGAGAACGCGACCCTCCGGCAATGTGAGGCATTCTTCGCCGTAGATGTGATTGAACCGTTGTGCGAGATCGCGGGTGACTTCGATATGCTGAATCTGATCCTGTCCCACGGGGACAATGTCCGAATCGTATAAGAGAATGTCGGCGGCCATCAGCACCGGATAAGTAAATAACCCGGCGTCGGCGGCGATGCCTTTCTCTTTTTTGTCTTTATAGGCATGACATTTTTCGAGCAGGTGCATCTGAGTGATCGTCATCAGCAACCAGGTGAGTTCGGTGACTTCAGGGACATCGGACTGACGAAATAATGCGGCTTTCTCAGGATCGAGGCCAAGAGCGAGCAGGTCAATTGCCGCATCTTGCGTATAGCCTTTCAGCGCAGCGGGATCACGGACCGTCGTGAGCGCATGGTAATCGGCAATGAAGTAAAACGATTGCTCGTTCCCTTGCAGGGCAATGTATTGGGAAATCGCACCAAAGTAATTGCCCCAATGAAACCGGCCGGTCGGTTGAATCCCGGATAAAACACGCATTGTCGTCTCGAACTTTAGGAATTAAGAAAGATGATGTCTGGTTGTTTGACTTGCAAGCATTCTCGCAAATGAAAGTGGCTGAGCAAGTCTGACTGGCATCGTTCAGTGATTCTCGTCAGAAAAGCTGACCGAAACCATAAAAACCGCGGCTGTTCCTTGTCTGAATGGCATTGGAAGGCCACGATAGTCACTGTCCGCTTATATTATTTCAGGAGAAACTTCCGTGGAACTGTCTGTTGATTCCATCCGTATATTTGTTGCCGACCTCGAACGAGCCATCCCTTTTTATGCGGAAACACTGGGGTTGCCGCTCCTCGATTCTGACATCGAAACGGGCTACGCGGTTCTCGATGCGGGAGGAATCACCATCATTCTCGAACTGGATGACGAAGAAGAGAGCGACGACGCGGAGACGATGGTTGGTGTCTTTACCGGCGTTTCGTTTGCGGTGAACGACATCTACGGAGCCCACAAGGAAATGGTTGAGAAGGGAGTCCACTTCGATGAGCCGCCTGCGTCTCAACCTTGGGGCGGTGTCTTGGGACACTTTTCCGATCCCGACCGCAATGTGCTGACGTTGGTGCAATACCCAGAGAATGAATGATGGTGCGTCGTGGGCGATGAATCGTTCTTTGCGTCAATCTTTCTGAATCCTGCCTCCTGGCTCCCGTTTCCTAGTTTCTAGTTGCCAATTGCTAACTTCTAATCCGTTTTAACACTTCAACCCCTTGTTGCAGCGTTTCATCAGTCGCGGCATACGAAATTCGAAAATGCGTGTCTTTGTTGCTGAAGACGTTGCTGGGGATGATCAGCAGGTTGTGTTCGATGGCTTTGGTGACGAACTCGGTTCCCGTTCCCCACGGAGCTTTGATGAACATGTAAAAGGCACCATTGGCTCCGTGGATTTCGAAGTCGTCCGATAATTCTTGCTGCATGAAGTCCCGTTTTTGTTTGTATTCAGCCACTCGCGATGAGATGTCGTAATCCCAGGCAGCCAGACCCGCCCATTGCACGGGATGCGGAGCACAGACAAACGTGTATTGCTGTAACTTGATCATTTCTTGAATAACATGTTGCGGTCCGTGAACCCAACCGAGGCGCCAACCGGTCATCGAATGTGACTTACTGAAACCATCAATCACAATGGTTTGATCGTTCCATTTGGCCGGTGAAACAAAGTTGTGGTCGTAGCAAAACGAACGGTAGATCTCGTCGCTGATCAATGCGATGTCTTTCTCGGCAGCCAGCTTGGCGAGTGCTTCCACTTCTACCGCCGCAGGGACAGCACCTGTGGGGTTGGCAGGACTGTTAAACAAGATGAGTTTGGTTTTGTCGGTGATCGCATCGGCGACTTTCTGGACATCAATGCGAAAGTCTGGATAAGTGTCGATGAAGACGGGGATGCCGCCCGCCATGGCGACAAGATGTTTATACATCACAAAGTACGGATCGAAGATGATCACCTCATCGCCGGGATTGACCAGCACGTTGAGTGCTAGCATGAGCGAGCCGCTCGTCCCCGAAGAAACAAAAGACTGACGGTCGGAGTGTCCATACTCGACATCAATCGACGCTTGAATCTTTTCTCGGAGTGGCGCGATGCCTTGCGTTTGCGAGTAGGCGTTCTTGCCATCATCGACGGCCTGCTTCATGGCGTCTTTGATTTCATCGGGTGTATCAAAGTGTGGTTGACCAATCGACAGATTGATCGGGTCGGTCATATTGGCGGCGAGATCGAACACTTTGCGAATGCCGGAAGCGTCGATGTTGTGCAGTCGGTCGGAGATCCAGCGTTCGGACATTTTGGATTTTCAATTTTGGATTTTGGATGGGAGATTAAATTATGACGCAAAACGAAAATGGATGGAAGGAAAAGAGGAGTCGGGATTCGGGAGTCAGGATGTAGGGAATTGTGACTTTGTGTCAAAAAAATCGTCGTTGGTGTCTGACGGATCCTACTTTTTCCGACCGCTTAGCAAATCAAACGGTTCTTGGAGGCCGATGGCTTTCGCTGTGCCCAGATAGACAATAACAGCCGTAACAAGGCTCGCGAGGAGTCTCCAGAGGCTCGCGAGTTCAAGAATCTGCAGGACAGACCAGCAGGCTAGGGCCATCATTGAGGTCGCCAATAATGATTTCCAGAGTGCGGGGATCAAGACGCTCCAGCGAAGTTCGTTGAGTCGTGATTTCATCAAACGAATCGAAACGAGCACCTGAAACATGGAGGCCAACGATGTGGCCAGCGCAAGACCGGCTCCCCCGAGTGGCCAGATGAGTGTGAAGTTGAGTACCAGATTGGTGATGACTGTGGCGATGCCGATACGGAGTGGCGTGGAGTAATCACGCATTGCAAAGTACGCGCGGTTGACGATGAGCAGACTGCAAAAAGCCCACACGCCCACACCATACGCCCTGATCATGTGGCTGGTTTGCAGGGTGTCGTCGGCATTGAATTCTCCACGTTGAAACAGAACTTCAGCGAGTGGATGAGCGATGACGATCAAACCGACTCCTGCCGGGATACCGATCGCGAGAACCAGTTTCATGCCGTCGAGTAAATCGTCGGCGAGGAGACTGAATTGTCGCTGTTCCGCATGACGGGCGAAGCGGGGAAAGAGAACGGTCCCCAAGGCGACGCCGAACACGCCGATGGGAAACTGATAAAGACGCTGGCCGAGATAAAGTGCCGATGCGGTTCCCGCATTCAAGGGACGCCAGTCGGAGGCGGCAAAACCTTCTTGTGCCGACATGCCCCAAGCAATCAGGCTATCGGCGAGAACATTGAGTTGTGTGACGGAAAGCCCGAGCAGGATGGGGACCATTGTTCGTGCGATTTGCCGGACGGTTTCGCGATCTTCGGTGGTCGCGGCAATGAATCGAAACCCGTGCTTTCTCAATACTAGCAGCGGTAATAATAATTGGATCACACCTGCGACCAGAATCGCCCAACAGACGATCCTCATTTGTGTTTTCAGCGACCAGTCGGAACCTCCCGTTCCGACCAGTGCGAGAATCCAAACCAAATTCAAAACAACCGGTGAGAGGGCGGGCCACCCAAATCGCCCAAGTGCATGAAAGATGGCCGAGATTTGTGCTGCCAAACAAATTAGCAGCAGGTACGGCAGCATGATTGCGGTCAGTTCCAACAGGAAACTGACCGGGTGGTCGGACGGAAGTTGGGCACGTCCGGTGAGGAGCCCCGTTTCCCCCACCAAGACAATCATTGATAATGTACCGGCAAGCGTGACGAGGACGGCAGTCGAGAGTCGCCAGGCCGATTGATGGTCTTGATTTTCCAGTCTGCCGACGAGCGTGGGCAGGAAGGCGGTGGAGAGTGCCCCTTCGCCGAACAAGCGACGGGCTAAATTGGGGATACGAAAGGCAACCGTGAAGGCATCGAGCAGTGGACCGTTCCCGAAGCGACTTGCCATCAAAATATCACGGACGAGCCCCAGCACTCGGCTGCACAATGTTAACAATGAGACGAGTCGTAATCCGGCAAAGCGATGCAGTGGCGCATCGCGCGGCTCAGGATTGGTGGATGTCTTTTCCTCCTGGACCAAAATGCTGACTTTCCATGACGAGAGATCAATTCAACTGCTCAAGAATAGACTGGTCAGGATGAGCCCACAAGCGATCATCGCGCGTTTACAGACTCTCGTTCTGCGTTCCTAAATTCAGAGAGAATTTCATATTGGTGACGATTTATCTAAAAAAATAGCGATCCATGGTTTAGACTTTGTAAGAAGAAAAGGGTTTTTTACAAATCAACACTACATTGAGAACGGACGAATTGAGAAATGCAGAAAATGATCAGAGCATGGTTGATTGCCATTGTTTCTTTTAGCCTGGCAGGATGTGGAGCATCGGATCCGCTGCAACGACAACAAGTCTCAGGCGAAGTGAGCTTAAAAGGAACTCCC
>JAQWSQ010000229.1 GCA_029243145.1 Planctomycetaceae bacterium
AATAGAAGTCATAGAACAACTGACCGCAACTTCCCTCACGGTCGCGAGACGTCATCACGCAGAACGTCGGTAAGTCGTCAGTATCGCTACCGAGTCCGTAATCGAGCCAGGCTCCCATACTCGGACGGCCCGGCTGTTCGCCTCCGGTTAATAGAAATGTCATGGCCGGCGCGTGATTGACGGCTTCCGTTTTCATGGAATGGACAAAACAAAGATCGTCGGCAATCTCGGCGGTATGCGGCAGAAAATCGGAAACCCAGCGTCCCGATTCTCCATGCTGCTGAAACGGGGCAATGGCTCCGAGACACGGCTTGCCCGCGTTAGCCGTCATCGTCGAGAGTTTTTGTGACTGATGGATTGATTCGGGGATTTCTTCTCCACGACGTTCACCGAGAATCGGTTTGTAGTCAAACAAATCGACATGAGACGGTGCCCCCGATTGCATCAGGTAAATCACCCGCTTTGCTTTGGGCGCAAAATGGGGTAAGCCGGGCAAGCCCTCTGCGGCAGAGAGGTTGCCACCCGAGAGATGCGCGAGCGCCGCGGCCCCTAACCCGAGAGATGTTCGAGAAAGAAATTCCCGGCGGGCAAGTTGATGATGAAGTTGCTGAAATTCGTTCATAGATAGTTTCACTCTCTCGTGAGCACTTCGTCGAGATTCAAGATCAAATTCATCATTGCGGCGTAGGCCGCGAGTTCGGTTCGATCAATATTTTCCCCGACTGGCGATTCGCCAATAGCCAGCAACTGTTCGACAGCTTTTTCGTCTTGTTCCATTTTTTTGCGAACCTGATTCAAAGCCTGCACGAGAGCCTCTTGTTCCTTTTCTGTCGGTTGACGACTTGTTGCCAGACGAAAGGCATAACCGAGTCGAGCAAGATCATTGTCTCCCCCTTCCTTTATCACACGTGCCGCCATGTTGCGGGCCGCTTCCAGGTAAGCGGTTTCGTTCATCATTGTGAGTGCGTGTAACGGCGTGTTGGTCCGAGATTGCTTGACCGTACAAACCTGACGGGCGGTGGAATCGAACAGCATCGTGGGACCAACCGAGCGTCGCCAGAAAATATAAATGCTACGGCGATAGAGATCGTCGCCGTGATCTTGCTCGTACTTAATTTTACCCAGCGTCATATCGAGCCAGACCCCTTCTGGCTGATACGGCTTGACTGGTTTGCCACCCTCTTGCTCATGTAACAACCCACTCAAAAACAACGCCTGATCACGAAGTGCAAGTGAGGACAATCGATACCGGGGTCCGCGTCCGAGAAAGCGATTGTAAGGATCAAATTCGAGTTGCTTCGGAGTTACCTTGGATGATTGCTGGTAAGTTGCCGACATGACGATCAACTTGACCATATGCTTGAGATCCCAACCGGACTCCATCATTTCAACCGCCAACCAATCGAGTAACTCGGGATGTGAGGGAGATTCGCCTTGAGTGCCAAAGTCTTCGACCGTTTTCACCAAACCTGCTCCAAAGAACTGTTGCCAGAATCGATTGATTGTCACGCGAGCCGTCAGTGGGTTGTCTCGACTGACCAACCAGCGAGCCAATGCGAGACGGTTGGGAGTGGCGTTTTCAGGCATTGCCGGCAACACCGAGGGGATCCCTCCCGCCAATCTCACCGACTTATCCGGATTGTCCCAAGCACCGCGTTGCAGGCGGTAAGTTTCTCTTGGCTTCTCCAACTCTTTCATCACCATCGTTTCGAGATAACTCTTCACATGATTAGTCAGCGACGTTTTTGTCTTTTCGATCTGCTGATCCAAGGCAACGACTTCGTTGGCATTCTTGGCGTAATACTCATTCAAAGCTTTCTTCAATTCAGCCGTACGATCCGCAGGTGGCATCTTGAAAGCGGCCAGCACCTCAGCCGGGATTTCGTTTTTGCCATCGAGTGTGGGTTTTGTGATTGAGCTTGCCGAAAGGCGAAACCAGTTCATCTGATGAAACGCATGAGGTGACTCGAATTTAAGAGACACTTTGAAGGTCGTCTTGTCAGCAACGGCAACCGGTGATTCAAATAAAAACATCGCCGAGCGATCATTCTTCATCTTGCCGGGATTGTTCACTGCCCAACCGGTATTGGGATTACCGTCATAAGCCTTTTCAATAGTGAGGCTCCCCTGCTCAAAGTCCGCTTTTGCAGAAGTGATTTTGGGAGAGACTTCCGACCCATCCGATGAGGTCAGCTTAAAGCTGACATCGGTCAGGACAAAGTTGCCACTATCGGAGCGGGCCAGACCACCATTCGTAAACGAGTCATGATGTAATGCATCAATGCGCAGTCCGGTCAGGTGACCTTCGGCCAGAGGATACTGAATCTCATACACATCTTTTGCAGGATTCTTTCCTGAGAGGAAAATCGAACCATCCGGTTTGAACTCGTGCGTCTGTTTATTTTGCGAACGAAATTGCTCGGGCGTCAATGGTTGCCATACTTGTGGCGTCTCATCTGCAGCAATTGATTCTCGAAGCCGATCTTCCCACGCCAGAATTTTGGCCGCGGCGAACAGGTTCTTACGTTGCGATTGCAGGTCGGCCACTTTTTGCTTGAGTTCTTGCTCTCGATGTAATTGCGGTTCAGTCGGCAAATCGAGGACTGGATTCGCGTTCCCGCCCGCATCAACGCGACCCGTCTCATCAATGTGATTGAAGTAGTCGTAGAACTGATAGAATTCGACCTGGGTGATGGGATCATACTTATGATCGTGACACTGACAACAGGCCATCGTCAGCCCTAACCAGGTCGTTGACGTGGTATTGACGCGGTCGATGACATAATTAACACGACTTTCTTCCGCGATACGCCCTCCTTCTCCATTGAGCATATGATTGCGATTGAATCCGGTCGCCACGAATTGATCGCGTGTGGGATTCTCCAGCAGGTCTCCTGCTAATTGGTCAATCGTAAATTGGTCGAAGGGCATGTTTTCGTTGAACGCCCGAATGACCCAATCGCGCCAAGGCCACATCGTCCGCGTTCGCTCTTGCTGATAGCCGTTGGAGTCAGAGTAACGTGCGACATCAAGCCAGGTTGCCGCCATGTGTTCCCCATAACGAGGAGACTTGAGCAAGCGATCAACGACTCTTTCATAAGCGTTAGGGGAATCATCCTTCAGGAACGTATCGACTTCTTCAAGAGTCGGAGGCAAGCCGGTCAGATCAAGCGTCACTCGACGGATCAAGGTTTCTCGCTCGGCATGAGCTGAAGGTAACATCTCTCTCTCCGTCAGCTTTTTCAGGATGAAATGATCGATGGAATTTTCAGGCCATCCTTGATCATCGATCTTAGGTAACTGAGGACGTTCCGGTTTGACGAGAGACCAATGCTGTTGATAGATGGCTCCCTGTTTAATCCATTCAATCAGCAGTTGTTTTTCTTCTTTCGATAACGAACGTTTGGAATCAGGAGGTGGCATCTGCTCAAACTCATCGGTAGAAAGGATTCGCTTGACCAATGCGCTGGCATCAGGATCACCCGGTTTGATGGCCGCGTATCCACCGAGATCAGCTAGCGATCCTGCTTGCGTATCGAGCCGTAAAACCGCCTGTCGTTTCTCTTTGTCAGGACCATGACAAAAGACACATTTGTCGGAAAGAATCGGACGAATGTCACGATTAAAATCGATCTCTTGCGCAGCAATCGGCATAGAAATCCAACAGATTGAGAGGCAAATAAAGTAACGCATGGTGATCGGTATCGTCGGATTGGAGAGAATCAGGGAGGAGTTTTTATTCTAAACAAGTGGACCAACAGAACCAACATCCTTCTTCGAGAACTTACGAACAAAGTGGATCACACGGATATCGCGGGGAAACGCGTGTCGCAGATATTGAATAGAAATTCAATATCGTTCTACCCGGCTTGCTCGCACTGGCGGCTGACAATTGGGTTGACCTGTTTGCTCATCAAACGGGGTGGCATCGGCACATGAGGCCAGTTCGGAAAGTTCCCAAACAATAATAATCTGGGACAAGTCCCAGCCTGTGAAACTACTGGCGATTATTTTTCACCGCAGAGTTGACTGTGAACTCCGAGAATTTACGGCACTAGGTGGCTGAGGACGAACGTAGTGAGCCCCAGAGTTTTCGAAGTACAAATTGTCTCACGCAGCGGCGCAGAGAAAAACAACAAACATCGTCGATTTCAGGGAACACGCATCTGCGCTAATACGCACTCAAAAAAAGATTTGACTCTGATGAGTGAAGATCAGCGATAATGAGTGTTCTTGAGATTGTTCACTTCGAGCGGAGATTTCGACAAAATGATTTCACATACCCACGCTGGGAACGTTGATTGATCATTCTATGCTCAATCCCCCCGCGTTCTTGAGAATGCAGCGACAGTAATGAGTAGGTGAACGCGTTGGTGACGACTACTGTGTTTGCACGAGTTCTGTTTTGTTGATGCCGAATCCGGGGTGAATACGGTGGTTGCCCGTCAGTCGCCATTCATCAAGATCGGGCGTGAAGTAGATCGTAAAGAAGACATAAAATGTCGCTGCAACTCCGAAAATAATCGCCAATGATTGAGGAAAATATAATGTCATACATGTCGCGAGTGTCAGACAACAACTGACGACGAGCGGACTGAGAAATATTTTGTCATAGCTCGGAATAATCCAGCGACCCGTCCGCATGCGGCCCCAGAAGTTGATTGGAGGTGCGTGTCCTGACAGACATCGAGAGGTAGGGATGAATGAGCAGACCCAGAGACCAATGCCAATGCCAATGATCAAACTGAGAAATTCGGGACGGTCAGAAATCTGAAGTATCACACTGAAACTCCACCAGCCTGCCTGCAAGGCCAGTGCAATGGCCCAGCCGAGTGTTGGATTTTTGGGACTTGAAATGGGGCCCATTGAATCGTGCGGCCAACCCAAAATGTTTTTGAGTCTCATTTCTTTGGCGAGTTGACTGTTGGTTTGTAAGAAGTGATTTTGTTCTCCCGACCACTTGTCAAATGTCCGCATCGCTTTCCTTAGTCCCCAATGGGAGATGATGGCAATGATGGCGACTGATATGAACGACAAGCCGGGACTCTCATAAAGGTACAGCAGGCTCGGTAGCAAGAAAGTGATCACGTACGCATATCGGTATTCTTGAGTGAGTATGAAACTCATCAGGCACATGAGCGAATGGGCGATCAAAAATAGAGATGGTGTGATCAGCCAAAGTTCTGGATCGTGAAAGTAGGAAAGTGAACTGATCATACACAAGATGAGAAAATCCTGTGCGACCAAGTACACAGGCCCTCGTGGTAAGGGCTTCTCGTGAGACCAAGGGGTTTGTGCCAACCATTCTCGATAATCATTCTGAAAGATCGGATGGAAGGCACCAGAACGATAAAGACCAAAAATAATGGCAAACATGCCTAGGCAAAAGAGTGGCGTTTTCAGCAAACCTGTTTCTTCCTGGATTTCATAGAGATCGAAGTAGTACAACACGAGTTGTGGCACAGCGATTGACATCAAATAGCAAAAGGCCATGAGAATAATTAACCACTTCGGAGGCAGAACTTCTCTCATCCAGATCGTGAAACGCTTCATGCCACACCTCCCGCAAAATAGTCGGCGACATTCTGTTCCGACTCGGGAAAGATTTGCTCATTCAGCATCTGCTCGACCGACCTGCCCGTTCCGGTTTTGGTTAAGAGATCGGCAATGGAATCGTTCACGGCAATTTGCCCATCTCGAATGACAATCAGCCGATCCGCGTTTTCAGCAACCAACTCGGGGACGGGTGCTGTGAAGACAATCGTGCATCCATTCTCTTCCGCGAGTCGTGTGAGGACTCTGCGTAACGCCAGTATCCCTGCCGGGTCGAGTCCTCCCGAGAACGGTTCGTCGAGGAGTAGAATCTCTGCTTCGATGATGAGAGGCGAGGCGAGGGAAATCTTTTTTTGCTGTCCGGCGGAATAATTACTGATGGGAGAGTCGGCCAGTTCAGTGAGATTAAACAGGCTGAACAATCGCTGTGCATGATCGAACAACCGCAATTCCTCGATGTCGTAAAGCCGACCCACGCCGAGCAGAAATTCACGACCTGTCCGCATTTTGGGAAGATAGCAGCGGTCGGGTAGAAAGAAGGCCTTCTTGCGCAGGGCGAGTTCTTTATCGACCGATGATCGACGGCGTATTCCATCGATTTCGACATGCCCGCGTTGTGGTTCTAAAACTCCCGCCAGAACGCTGAGGAACGTCGTTTTTCCCATTCCGTTAGGACCGATGACGGCAGTCCGGCTTCCTTGAGGAATCGTTAACGAGATATCGGTTAAAACCGGTCTGACGCTGTAATGCTGCGTCACATTTTCCACGCGAATCATGAGAGACCCTTTCGTTTGTGGACGATATAGTCACAACGAAAGGAACGATGAGTCAGATCAAATAAATGCGATGACTCAATGAGAAAAAGTTAAATAATCACTTAAATTATTCTTTCGGTCTGTGAGAACCTGTATCAACGAGTTCAATCTCGTTCACCAATCGTCCTTGATGACTTCTTACCCAACGGATCTCAATAACGCTGTTTTCATACTTGGGAGAGGTCCAAAAAGAGAATCCCGTGCTCGATCTTCAATAGATTAATTGTCGAGGACAACATCCCCGAAGGACTGGCCATCTTCGACATCCCCGCCGAACATCGCAAACGGCTCCGTACCACAAACATGCTCGAACGGCAGAACCGAGAACTCAAACGAAGAACAAGAGTCGCCACGCTCTTCCCCAACGAAGCATCACTCCTCAGACTCGTCACCGCCGTCCTCGTTGAACTCAGCGACGAATGGGAAACCGGAATGAAATACCTCACATTCCAAAATTAGAAACCTGAAACCGAATGGCCGATTTTACAGAAATATTGTTGCTCTATCGAATGCACCGCTTCCCAAATAGTGATATGGTCGATCACTGCCAACAGTCTTGAATAATCGACACCAACACTTCGGCAGAATCGTGGCAGTCGCCTGCCTTGTTGAGAATTCAACTTCGTTTGATAAGAACCCGTCGGCCGTTCGCATAAGTGACAGCACAGGACAACTCTTCAGTTAACCGCTTCGAGACTCCCCAGAACCTGAAAGACAGCCCATCGATGATAACTTCAACTCGCTGCTTGCCTGGCCGCTTATCCGGCCGGCTTTGTTTTCTCACGATTGCCTCGTGCTTGATGACGGTTGCCCTGACCGACACGGCTGTAGCCGAGCCGCCTCCCGTCAAAGTCTTCATCCTGGCGGGCCAGTCCAACATGGTGGGGCACAGCAGGGGTCATACTATGGGCACGTTGTTCAATGTGGACGGCCCCAAAGACAAGGCGCTCATTGACCTGGTCTTCGGGAAGGATGCGAAGCTTTCCGAACAGCGGCTCGACGAAACGCTGGATCTGGCGAAGCAACTCAACGAGCTGACGGGCGGCATCGGGGACCCGAAGATCAAGGCGATGACGGACGCCGCTCAAAAGGCGGCCGCGGAAGCCGAAGCGGCACGGATCAAGGCGACTCTGGAGACCTACCAGAAGGACGTTGTAGCGGCGAGCGCCGTCTCGGACAGGGTCTACATCAATTCCATCGCGGATAAAAACAGGAAGTCCGGAAAATTGGCGGTGGGCTACGGTGGCGATCCGATCAAGATCGGCCCCGAATACAGCTTCGGCCTTTCGATCGCACCGAAGATCGACGGCCCAATCCTGCTCATCAAGACCTCGTGGGGCGGCAAGTCGCTGAACTACGATTTTCGCCCGCCCTCGTTGCCTGACTTCAAGACCACCCCTGAGTATGCGGAGGCCAAGGCCAAGGCGGAAGAGGCCCTGAAGCGCTACGAGGCCGCCGTCAAGTCGTTCCCGCAGGACCAGGAGAAGTACAAAGTCGACCTGGTTGCCTATGAGGAGCAGATGAAAACCGCCGACGAGAAGGCACGCAAGAAGCTGCGCAAACCCCGTGAGCCACGCGCACCGCGCAAACCCAAGCCGTTCAACATGGACGACCCCGGCCTCAACTACCGCATGATGAACGAGGCGGTTCATAAGGTGCTGGACAACCTGAAGGAGAATCATCCGGCCTACGATTCGGACGCTGGATACGAGATCGCCGGATTTGTCTGGTTCCAGGGATTCAACGACCAGTTCAATGAACACTTTAAGGCCAACTACAAGGACAACATGGTTGCCTTCATCAAGGAGATCCGCCGCGAGTACAAGACGCCACAGATGCCCTTCGTCATCGGGGTCCTCGGGACCGGCCAGACCAAAGAAAAGGTGGATGAAAACGCGGTTTCGGTCGCCCAGCGTGAAGCCGCCGCCGTGCCGGAATTCAAGGGCAACGTCGTGGCGGTCGAAAGCTATACCGAATACGCTCTTGATTCGCTGGAGGTCTTTAATGCCGGGTGGCCGAAAAACTATTATGTGTGGAACACAGTTGGCAGCGACCGCCCTTATCACTACCTGGGCAGTGGCAAGTTCTTCGTTCGGCTAGGCGATTCCTTCGCAACGTCGATGGCCGAGCTGATCGAGAAGCAAAAGTAGCGCGATGTTGCCCGCAGCGAATGAGAGTCTCAGAGGTGAAGGATGCGTATTGCCAATACTGTTCGGACTCTTATTCTCCGGCCCCTCTGATTCTCCCCCCCATAGTAGCCCTATGTATCCAAAACTACTAAAGCCACACTATCGTCTACGTCTGTTGTTTAATTCCGCGTTATCGATTGCACTTCTTCTGGTGGCATTGTCAGCCGACGTCGCCGGACAAGACGCTTCCGGCCCGATCGCGTTTGAGACTCAAGCCAAGCGTTTCGTGACAGAATTTTGCGTTGACTGCCACGGGCCGGAGAATCAGGAAGGCGAACTGCGTTTTGATTCCCTCGGACATGACATGTCGGACGACGAGACGGCCCGAACGTGGAATCGGATTTTCGCTCAGGTGCAGTTTGGGGAGATGCCGCCTGAAGACAGCACTCAGCCGAAGACGTCCGCTAAGTCTGAATTTCTCAAACAGGTTGAAGCCGAGCTGACGCGGTTTGGCCGTGGCTTCGGGCTGGACAAGAAATTGCTACTTCCGCAGTTCGGAAATTACGTCGATCACACGACGCTGTTCGACGGAAGCGTGAAAGAGATGCCGTACACGCCGTCTCGATTATGGCGGCAGCGGCCGATCATTTACGACGCGATCTGGGGCAATGCCTATGGACGAGCTCCCAGGTACAGCGTCAAGATTGGAGGAACGGGCAACCATCTGATCACGCGCGGCTCTCATAAAGGCAAGCTGATGGCGACTCGGTATTTTGCCGACCAGAAGTACGCCAACCCGTTTTTCGAATTCGTGCATCACGCATCAGGATTTACTGACTACGCCTCGATTGTCGCGGACCAGTCTTCGCTGGAAGCGCTGTTGGTCAATGCGGAGACGATGGCTCGGATTCTGACCGTAGGCCAAAAGGTGCGGATTGTTACCCAGGTGAAGAACAAGGGAAGTCGAACTGGCAACAACGAAGCCATGTTTGTCGGAGGAGTGACAACTTCCGCAAACGGATACCGTGGGCGAGTCCCCGTCATCTTTCAGAAGATCGTGCAAACCGACGGGACAGTCGGCCGCGAAGACTTCGACAAAGCTCTTGATGTTGCCTTCAAACTGTTCCTGAGGCGACCGCCTCGCAATGACGAATACGAAAGCTATTGGAATAACGTTTTCCAGAAGAACGCCTAACTTGGAAACAAAATGGCGCTGCAGGCCGTTTTGATTTACGTCACGCTGACGCCGGAATTCGTTTATCGCATGGAGTTGGGTCTGGGCAGCGCTGACGAGCATGATCGCAGGTTTCTCTCACCGCACGAATTGACTTATGCCATTCACTACACGTTTCAAAACAAGCCAGCATTCGGCGTGGACGAAATCTAGACCGTCGACGTCTACACAAAGAACAGCGAAGCGCCTGTTAAACGCACGATGTCGACGCCAAGACCTGCCTGGGCGGCCGGACACAGTTCCCTGGTCGTCGAAATGAAAGAGGGAAAACTGAAAACGCGTGCTGACGTCGAACGCGTTGTGAGGAGGCTTCTGGATGCTCGACAGAACGGCTGGGTGACCACTCACAATCGCACCTATCTCTCGACTCCCAATCCTCGCATTCTGCAATTCTTTCGCGAGTTCTTCGGCTATTACAAAGCGGATGAAGTCTTCAAGGACGTTGACAAGTTCACGAAACACGACGGCTTTAAACAGTTCGTTCAGGGCAGTGCTTCAAAGCTGGCATACGACACTGACAGCCTGATCCGTAACAACGGAGCTGTAGGGGTCAATGACAACTGTTTTTTGACATCATCGACCGTTTGTCCTACGAACAGGTCTATCTCTTCAGGTTGCTTCGAGGCTTGGGAAACAGAAGATATTGGCGCAGTCTGTGTCTGTACTGTTTCGAGGCAAGTCACCTGATCACTGCATCCACAACAGATGAAGAGAAACAAGCTGCATATTAAGAAATGATGATCTTGCATTGGCATCATTATTTACTCCTTTAAATCGAAGAGTAATCGAATGTTGCAAAATCACAAATAGAAGTGTTTGTGTTACTTCGCCTTCCCGCCCAACATTTCGCCGTTGTCGCCGGGCATCGATTTGTTCCAAGTGACGAGTCCGGGAAGCAATTTCTCAACGACTGCGAGATTGTCGTTAGCGACGTTCGTCTCTTCCGAAGGGTCGAGTTTCAAATTGAAGAGCCGAGGGTTGTTGCCGTCGTAATCGCAGTAGAGTTTCCAGTCTCCGCTGCGGACTGCCAAGTCGGGCAGATTTTTGTAATGTCGGAACGTCTTACGGTCGGGGGGACGACGGAAGTAAAGTGGGGCTTGTCGCGACTTCTGTTCTTTTCCCAACAATGTGCTGGCCAGATTCTCGCCATCAAATTGCGTCTCGTTAGGAGTAGGTGTGCCGGTGATCTCCAGTAATGAAGGAGTCAGATCGATGGCTGAGAAGACGGAGGTTTTGTTGCGTGTGCCTTGTGCCACTTTTGGCATGAGTCCCGGTGCCCAGACGATGAGCGATGAGCGGATGCCCCCTTCGTAGAGAGTGGCTTTGTGGCCTTTCAGGTGTCCTGCGGAACCAAAACCGACTTCTGGGCCGTTATCGGAACAGACCAAAATGATGGTGTTGTCGCGAAGTTTCGGATTGCTGTGGACTGTGTCGAAGAGCACGCCAAGTTGCTGATCCATTGTTTCCAGGACTTTGAGATACAAGTGCCGATTGCTGCCATCTCCCCATAAGTCGAGCGGTGGATGCATGGGAGTATGAACGTCATCGGGCCACAGGTTCAGATAGAAAGGCTGGTCCTGACTGGCAGAGAAATTCAAAAAGACGGTCGCAGATTCCACAAACTTTTCGGTGACATAAGCTCGGTCGTGCCAGATGACCGGTCCGTGGCCGAGGGTATCGGAACCGAGATTGTGGGGGATTGGTTTTTGTTTGTTGGGAGTGTACTTAAGGGGGAGAACTCTGGCCCCCAGGCCTTCAAAATTGGTGATGGATTCGTCGAATCCATATTCGGTAATGAGTGGTGCTTCGTGGATGTCTCGTTGTCCGCCCATATGCCATTTCCCGAAATGACCGGTGGCGTAACCGGAGTCGTTCAGGATGTTTGCCAACATGGGGGCTTTGAGGTCGAGCCAATTGGCGATGCCTCGACGTGCGTTGTCTTTGCGATTGTTGAGATACGAGGTAATGTCCCAGCGTTGTGGGTATTGGCCGGTAGAGATGGCGACGCGCGACGGAGAACAAATGGGCGAGTTGACGTAAAATTGCTCGAAGGCAATCCCTTCTGATGCCAGCCGGTCGATGTGGGGAGTTTGTGCCTCGGTGTTACCGAAGGAGGAGAAGTCGGCCCATCCCATGTCGTCAATGAAGACGAGAATCACGTTTGGACGGTCGGCAGCGTGTAGTGGAAGGGAGACAAATGAAAGACAAACAGCGAGAATCGTTAAACGCATGAGCGACCTCCGGTTGGACTTCCTAATGAAGCGTTTATCTTAACCGAAAGGGGGACTGTGGAGTAATGCGTTCTCTTGAGAGTACACAGAGTTACTTTGAGGTTTGTTGCGTAGCCCAATAAAACAGCGATTCTGGAACGAGTCTCGGTCTACGAAATGGGATATCGTTTATTTCTCTCACACTCAGTGTTGAAACAGAAACTCTTTCGAGTTCAGGATGGCCCAGCCGACATCTTCCATCGCCAGCTTGCGGTCTTCCGAATTGGCGATGTGAGCTTTCGCCGCCGCCATCTCTGCTTCTGCGGGAGGTCGAGCGACGGCAGAGAGATAGAGAGTCGTAATGATCTCTTCGTCAGATTTCTTTTCGGCCATCATTTTGGCGATGCGACCTTTACTGTCACGCAGTTTGTTGTGAACAACGGGGCCGTTGATCATTTGTAAGGCTTGTGAGAGGTTTGATTCATCCGACCGTTCGCATTCGCACGCCATCTCGCGTTGAGGTTGGCCAAAGATTTTTAGGAAGTAATGATTGGCGGGAGGGTCGGCAAGTTGGGTGGCTCTCATACCGACCGGTACGCCGGCGAATTTCTCGGGGACATCGGTCACCTGACAGATCGCGTCAAGAAGTTGCTCCGCAGAGAGAAGTCGTGTGGAGGCATGGGAGTTGTAGATTTCATCCTCAGCGTTGAACTGGTTCTTTTTGGAACTGAGTTGGTAGAGCCGTGATTGCATGATCGTGCGGATGGCCCATTTCTGTGAGAAGTTATTTTCGGCGAATTTCTTAGAGAGAGTGTTGAGAAGTTCGGTGTTTGATGGCGGGTTGGAATCACGGAAGTCATCGACCGGTTCGACGATGCCACGTCCGAGGAGGTGTCCCCAAATTCGGTTGACGGTCGCTTTCGCAAAGAATGGGTTTTCTTCCGAGGTGAGCCAGTCGGCGAAGACTTCGCGGCGGTCTTCTTCTGCCGGAACATCAACATCGCCTTTGAGCAACAGATGGACTTTCATAGTCTCGCCGGTGCGTGGCTGTTTCACTTCACCCGAATTCTGAGTGAAGATAATTTCTTCTTCGACGCCAGCACCGTCTTTACGTCCGATACGAGCGAAGGCGGCAGCGATGCCGTAATAGTTGTCTTGCGACCAACGCTCGAAGGGGTGATTATGACACTTTGCACATTGAATGCGGATGCCGAGAAACAGTTGTGCGGTGGTTTCGGTGGCATCAAGCGGATCGCGACTTGCTCGCCAGTAGTTGGCGGCGGGATTGATGTTGGTGCTGCCACGAGCGGTCAGTAACTCTTGAGCAAGTTGATCGAGCGGTTTGTCGGTACGAACCGATTCAAACAACCAGCGATTGAATTTGTGAACGCCGGTCGGTTTCAGCTTTTTCGAGTTGGCTCGTAAAACGTCGGACCATTTGAGCGTCCAGAAGGTGGCGTAATCTTCAGAATCGAGGAGCCTATCAATCAGGCGGTTTCGCTTGTCGGGCGATTCGTCATTCAGGAATGCCTGAGTTTCTGAGATCGACGGGAGACGCCCGATGCCGTCGAGTGTGGCTCGACGAAGAAACTCTTCATCGTTGCAAATTTCGGAAGGAAGAATCTGCAATTGCTTCATTTTGGAGAAGGCAATTTGATCAATGAAGTTATGTTCTGCAGGATTGTTCCAGGCGAAGCCGGGAACTTCTTCCAGGAATGTGAGATAGCTAGTGTCCATTTTGTCGAGATAGCGTGCGAGGATGGCGCTCTCACCTCGACCTGTTTTTTCGACGAGACCTAATTCATCGACACCTGCCACGTTTTCATTCGATGATGAGAAGACGGTGAGAGCAGTGAGGTCTCGCTTCGATCCATCACTGAATGTTCCCGTGACAGTGAGCTGTTGTTTTTCAGCCGGTTGATTTAAGACACGCTGACGGGGGAAGACTTCAATCTTTTGTAACGTGGGTACTTCTTTGGCGTCGAGTTTCAATCCCTCTGCAATCCAGGTTCGCAAAACGGTGTGGGAAGCGTCTCCCGTTCTCAAACGTCGTCCGCCTGCGTGAGAAACTTCCATTAACGGCTTGCGAAGAATCAACGAGGCATCCGGTTCCATCACATTGGTACGTCGAGCGTAAGATTCACTTCGAAGAGTGAGAATATCGAGTGGCGGATCGTAGCCGCGAAGTGATAATCGAAAGCCACCTTTGCCAGAGGGTGAGCCGTGGCATGCTCCCATGTTGCAACCAGATTTGGTGAGCGCTGCGAGTGTTTCATTCTGGAAACTGACCGGGCGTTGGGCGTCGATTTGTTTGACGGTGACAGTGGTCGTGGTTTTCAATGCACCGATCTCTGCCGTCACAGTGGCTGATCCGGTTCCCGTTGGAATGACGATTCCCTGTTCCACTTTGACGATGGCCGGGTCGCTACTGACGTAAGTTGCCTTATGCGTTAAATCACGAACCGTGTCATCTTCAAAAGTTCCCGTGAGAACCAGTTGTTGACGGCTGCGAGCATCCAGCAATTCAAATTCTGCAGGATGTAGGGAGAGCCCGGTTGCCTTGGTCTCGGCAGAACCGATTCCGGCAGAGAACAACAGGCAGAAAAAAGCGAGGAAAGTATTCAGTCGCATCTTAGTCACTCCAGTGACGTCAGTCGGGTAGGATTTTATGAGGCAGGACGCATCAACATATCTATGTGTTTAATTGTAACGCACAAAACTGCTGATGGAACAAGAGTTTGTGATTACTCCACTTTCAGTGAAAGATTTCCGGTAATCGCGCTGAATGTTTTATCACCGACTTTTGCATCGGCTTTGATTTGCAGGTTTTTTACATCGGCATTGGCAGCATCTGCGGCTGCTTTCAAGACGAATTCTACTTCTGTTTGATCGGCAGGGATCGTGACGGCTTCAGCGGTCACTCCGGCGGGTAAATTGACGGCGGTCAGTGTGACGGGAGCGGCCAGAGCCGGGTTCCGACTGATGGTCGCTTTCAGTTTTAGTTCGCCTCCCTTGGTAATGTTTCCTCCCGCTGGTTCCACGGCAATCGTCATGGGAGCTTGAAGTTTGATGGTCAAACCGGGAGTCGGCTGCACGCTGGTTGTCTTCTCTTTTTTGATAGTTCCGGTGAGAGCAATCGTAAAATCGCCCAACGCGGCTTTGTCGTTCGCAACAACCGTCAGCTCGATTTCATTCGATCCCTTTTTGATCGGTTGAGGGGCCAGAGTGATGTTGCCGGGCAACCCGTTCTTCGCGGGATTGATGGCCAATACGATATCAGCATCCCAACCTTCCGTCCGTTCGGCGATCACTTTGAACTTGGCCGAAAGATTCTGCCCGAAGACGACTTCTGCTGGCTCAATTCGCAAGTTGACGGGGGCCGGTGTGGTCACGGCTGCTGCGTAAGAATGAATCAAATTTCGCGACGGCCAAGGGGCGTTGTTCATCGAGGCTTTGAGATGATCGTGGAGTGACGCGACGGCCACAAATGGTTTTCCACTAATATCTGCCGTCCCAGTGATTCGTGGAACAACATCCAAAGCGTCCAGTTTGGCATCTTTGGATGTCTTGAGAGTCAGGATAGCATCATTTCGACCGGGACCAATGATGGTCGAATGAGCGGTCACTCCAGCAGGCAGGTCAGCCGCTGAAACCTGAATCGGTCCGCCATATCCTTTTCTCTGCGCATTGACCTGAACGGCGACAGTTCCCCCGGCGGGAATGTTGAGAGTGTCTTCGGCAGCGGTGAGAGTGAATCCCGGTTTGGTTTCGATCACGCTGACGTGCCAGGTAAATTCTTTTCCCCCGCGTTTGTGCAGATCGCGAACTTCGAGAGTGTAATCTCCGTCGGCAGGGAAGGTGACATCGACTTGTCCATCGGTGAGGCCGGTATCTTCGGCAACCGCCAGTTGCCCGCCATCTGGTTTCAGAATTCGTAGAGTCAAATCGGTCGGTGAGCCGGCAGAACGGGTGATCGCATTAAATGTGAATTTCTGGCCTTTTTTCGCTGCGAAAATAAATCGATCGATGTCGCCCGGTTGGTCGGAACGCCCGTTAATGCCGTGTCCTAGTTCAACGCGGTGTGATTGTTCGGCAGTGTTATTGGGTTCTGTTTCCAGAACTTGCGGGTGAGGGCTATATCCGATGACGGGCCACAGGGAGTCTTTCAGAACCGGGCGATCAATTTTTGTAGCCAACTTGGGATACTCCCAAATTGTTGCCGCATTGTTTTCCATGCCCATGAACAGGTTTTTGGGAACGGAAGTTTCCTGAACGAATTCACCAAGAATGATGTCGGCAGAACTCATTTCTCCTGAGGAGTCTGCCGTTTCAGGGCTCTGGAAGATCATCGGGTAGGCTGATGTGAAGACGGCGAAATGGCCAATTCGTAAACGAAATCGATGATTGCCGCCACCTTGATAACGGATATCGGCCAGTTCAATTGTGTATTCACCATCGGCGGGAAGAGTCGTCTGCAACCAGCAGTCACCTTGCATGCCGGGCTCATCATCACTCCAGGTCAGCTCGCGACCGTTTGGATCAAAAAGCCTGACGATGGGATCGAGTGGTGAGCCCAAGCGTCTGGCTTGGACTTCCAATGAAAAAGGCTGATTCGTTTTTCCGGGAAACCGGAAGTACAACTTGGAGAGGGTGTCGACGTGCCCTTCGACTGTACAGACAGCAGGAATCGACTGTGCAGATTCGGGAGCTTTATTCTGATTGGTATGCGCGACGACGGGAAGAGTATCAATGACGATCAGTGAGGGTTGTGAGACACCTTTGTCGGTCAAGACTCTCAGGGAGTGTATTCCATTGGGTGTGTTTTCCGGGATGGTGAGGTCGCACGAGAGTTCGTTCGGTTTCTGTTCGACTTCTGGAGTGAGCTTCACGATTTCCAAAGCAGGTATCGATACCGAAAAATCTTTGACATTCTCCAGATTGCCGCCACTGATTTTTACGGATGTCGTTTGTCCCGGTGCAATCCCTTGAGGCGTGATTTTCGTAATCGCCGGTAGCTGTGCGATCACAGTCGCGGAACACAAAGACACACCCAAAAGGGCAACGAGCAAAAGAGCAACGAGGAAAAGTCTCATGGTGGGTGAGTCCGGTGTTTATCGACGAGGAGGCTGTCAGTGGGGGGCGAGAGGGAATTGGTGAGATCTTTATTCTAATTCCTCAGACCTATTCGGGTCAAAAGAAAACTGACAGTTACCGGGGACTAAGTTCAGATGTTGTTTACTCTTGTGAACTCTCAATCGTGCGATAATCCCTGCAGAAATACCGAAGAAATCGGCGAATGTTCAGATTCCCGAATTTTTCGTGTCCAGAATTGCACATAATTCGTATAGACAGGCGGGGATCAGGAGATCTTTCACGATGAACATGCGCCTCACAGGGAAGCTACACATGATCAGAACTATGCTGGTTTGTTTCGCAATCACTGCGATTTTGTCTGTCAATCATACGCTTTCAGCTCAACAGGCATTACCGCCTCTACCTCAGGCAGAGCCTGTGGTTCCCGGTACTCAGCCGGAAGAGACCGAATTAACGCGCGGACCCATTCATGAGGCATTTGCGCAACCCTTCGAGCCGAAATCGGGTGGTGAATTCATCGTCACACAAACTCCTCCTGAACCGATTGAAGAGTATCCTCCCAATCAGTTGCCCGAAAGTAGTGCTTATCAATGGGTTTCTGGTTACTGGGGCTGGGAGCCAGATGAAGAACGTTTCATTTGGATTAGCGGCACTTGGCGACTCGCTCCTGAAAATATGGTTTGGAGTCCCGGTTACTGGGTAGAAGTGGAAGGCGGACATACCTGGGTCTCGGGGAGTTGGGTCAAAGAAGGTGAAGTCTATTTAATGGCTCAAGTTCCTCCCGATTCGCGCGAAGAGAATCCGGGAGAGCCTCCTTCGGCTCAACATTTTTGGGTCCCCGGTCACTGGATTGAAAATCAGGGTGGCTTCTCGTGGAACTCCGGCTTCTGGTCGCGCGCTTATGCCGGTCGAGTCTGGATTCCGTTCCGTTATGTATGGACACCCGAGGGCTATCTTGTGGCCAACGGTTATTGGGATTACGCACTCGAAGACCGAGGAGTGCTTTACAGTCCGGT
Source organism: Planctomycetaceae bacterium (assembly GCA_029243145.1). GTDB lineage: Bacteria > Planctomycetota > Planctomycetia > Planctomycetales > Planctomycetaceae > JABURQ01. The sequence continues at coordinate 18,052 of JAQWSQ010000229.1, forward strand.
GGAATTCGATCAAGTTCCCGGACCCACTTATCGCTACACACCGAATGTCATCACGCGGGTGGATTATCTGCCGACTCATTTGTTCGTGTATCGCAACTATGGACACTACTGCTTTGGTGACTACTACAATTACAATCGTCCGGGAGTCTTCATTTCGTGGACGAGTCGCAACTATCGCTCATACGATCCACTGAGGCTCTTTTTCTTTTCGTTTCATCGTGATCGGTTCGATCATCATCGAAATCGCCACGATTACTATCACGATCATGCCGATCATCGCCCCAAGCATACTTGGAACGATCAACGAAATCATTCTGAGCGACATCGTGATGATGATGATTTTAAGAGTGGGAAATACAAAGATGCATTCGTTTCGGCAGGCGCAAATTCTTGGAAGAAAGGCGACGGTCTGGGCTCGCATGTTCGTATTGGTGACGACAACCAAAAACGTTGGCAAGAAATCGCGCAAAAAAATGATCGAGATCGTCAACTCAAAAAACAGCATGAGGAAAATTTAAAAAAACTGAGTAAATCGAAGAGCCTGGATGGACGATTCCAAAAGGATTCGAACGCTTCCAGATCAAGAATCACCACTATCGGCCCTCTGAATATTCGGACAAAAGAGAAGTCCAGCGATGACCGTTCGGGGCGAACTGGTAACTCTGGAAGACTTGGTAGCTCTGGGAGAAGTGATGTTGTCATTAGTCCTGGCAAAGATAAAAAGGATGAGCGTTTACCTTCGAGTCGATTTGTGCCGGGGAATACCAAGCCTCCGGCTTACTCGGGACGAAATACCAACACGTCAGATGCTTTGAAAAGGCTGCGAGAACAGAATGAGAAAATTCAGAAAGAAAGCAATGACCGAGCACGGAAGGAAGCCGACCAACGCAATAATATACCCAAGAAAGAAAATGATAATCGATCAGACCTTTTGAAAAAGCAGATTGAAGAGGCGCGTCGTCGGCAATCTCAATCTTCAGGAAATCGAAGTCAGCCGACCATCCGGCTACCCAGTCAAAAATCTCAGCAGCCCAATCAAAGAAAGCAGGAGCCGAAACGAGAAATTAAGCTGCCAACAAGAGAGAACAAGCAGCCCTCCCAAAACTACAAAAAACCGGAAAGGTCTTCTTCGTCATCGAACTCAGCTAACAAGCCGAAGAGTAGCAATTCCTCGAAGGGAAAGGCGCCTTCCAGACGTCCCTCGAGTTCCAATAAGTCTTCGAAGTCGTCCAAAAAGAAAAAGGATTGATGGCTAAGAAGAATCTACGCTCGTCCTTCAGAAGCCTTGATTCAGATCGGGTGGTTCGATGTCGGGAGGCGGGCTGAAGTTGGTTTCCGGCCCCGAGAAGACACCGTCCGGGATGTCGCGATTGATGTAATCCTCGAATCGCATGAACTCTTTGCGGAATGTCAGTGTGACCATTCCCGTTGGACCGCTACGGTGTTTGGCGATGATTAAATCCGCTTCCCCTTTGCGGTCTTCCGGGTCGTATTGTTCGGGGCGGTGCAGGAACATGATCAGGTCGGCGTCTTGTTCGATGGCCCCGGATTCACGCAGGTCTGAGAGTTTTGGGCGTTTGTCTTCGCGGAGTTCTACACCCCGGTTCAACTGTGACAACGCAATCACGGGAACATCGAGTTCTTTTGCCATAAATTTCAATCGTCGACTGATGGCAGAAATCTGCTGTTCACGCGGCGCCCGTTTGTCCTCCGGCTCGATGAGTTGTAAGTAGTCGATAATGATCGTGCCGAGTTCGCATTGATGAGTATCGGGGAGACGCCGTTTGAGGCGGCGTGCGATCGTCGAGATCTGCATCATGTTGCGACCGGGTAGGTCGTCAATGAACACAGGCATATCGTTGAGTTCGTTGATAGCATTGAGCAGCTTGTCTTGTGCCACAGGATCGTCTCGGATTTCTCCCGAGCGTACCTTGCCGGCATCAACCTTTGCACGGATACACATCATCCGTTCGGCGAGTTCCAGGTTGGATTGTTCCAATGAGAACATGAGTACGCCGCGTCGCCCACCAATGGGTTTACCCTGTTCGTCTCTTTTGACGTTAAGCCTGGCAATCCCCTCGGCAATATTACAGACCATCGCGGTCTTACCCATACTCGGACGAGCCGCCAGAATCACAAGCTCTTGCGGCTGAAAACCAGAAGTCTTTGTATCAAAATCATTGAATCCCGTTTGCAGGCCGGTGATTTTTCCGGTTTGCAGCATGCGATCGTTCACGCGATCCCACGCCGAAAGCAGAATGTCCTTGAGGTCGATATCCTCATTCATATTCTGCGATTCGAGGATACGAAAGATCGATGATTCCGCGACGCCGAGGAGATCGGCAACCGGAACGTTGGAGTCGTAGCATTCCTTTAAGACTTCAGTGCATGAATAGATCAGACTACGTTGCAGTGATTTCTCACGAACAATGTTCGCGTAGTAGCGAGCATGTGCCGCGTGGGGAACAGTCTCCATCAATTCGACAAGATAAGGGGGGCCACCCACATCTTCGAGTTGATTGTGAGCTGAGAGAACTTCGGCAATGGTGACCGCATCGATTCCCTGCGCGCCTTTTTCGTACAATTCTTGAGCCGCACGGAAAATCTTTTGATGGGCATCCGAATAGAAGTGATCGACGTGGATGATTTCGCCAACTTCGTCGAGCGATTCGCTCACCAGCAAGATGCAGCCGAGCAGACAGCGTTCCGCTTCCAGATTTTGTGGTGGAACACGGCCTTCGAGATCGAGGTTTTTCTTCTGGTTGCCGTCAAAACGAACCTGATTCGACATTCCGTTGAACTCCTTCAGGAAACCGGTGTGAGATGCCTGTGATTCCTCTTAGTGGAGGATGCCATCTCATGACCAGAGATCGTGAATCACGAATAGCTGTTGTAGAGATTCTGCTTTCGAATTGAAAGTATCATCTCATCAGTTCTGAGTTATCGACAATCCACCATCTGATTTTGCACATTTCGATTCTCTGTAAATACAAAACACCGGCCATCTTGAGACGGCCGGTGTTCGATTGACTGATTGTCGGCGAGGGTCGATTTCTCTACTCTTGTTTGGCTCCTGGAACGACCCAAACTTTGACTTCCCCTTTGACATCTTCGTGCAGTTGGAACTTCACGGTGTACATGCCAAGCTCTTTGAGTGGCCCTTCGAGTTTGATCTGCTCGGGAGCCACTTCGAAGTTCGCTTGTTTGAGCATACGGCTAATGTCGGAATCGATGACCGAACCGTAGAGATGCCCTTCTTCGTTGGCGTTGGCTTCGACCGTGACGCTGTAGTTTTGCACATCGTCTTTGAGCTTCCGCAAATTCTTGAGTCGATCTTTTTCCGCATCGACCTGTTTTGATCGATGGAGATCGACCATCCGCTTGTTGTGGTCGGTGGCGACGGTGGCCAAGCCTTGCGGTAGTAGATAATTTCGTGCGTAACCAGGTTTCACACGAACAATATCTCCTTGTTCGCCGAGATGAGTCACTCTTTCTGCGAGGAGGACTTCCACCTGAGAATTCGTGGAACCGGTCACAGCTTTGCCTTTGGATCTTCTTACCATGTCTGTCTCTTTCTCTTCACTCGTCTGTCTCTATGTGATGCCGGAAGGCTCAATCGGCTTCTCTCCGGCGAATGTTCAAACTGGAATCAGAACGGCACATCGTCATTGGGGCCGCTGTCATAAAACGCTTCGGAAGGATCGGGACCACTGTTTTGTGGAGGTCCACCTTGCGGGGCACCACCTTGAGGTCCGCCACCACCATCTTGAGGAGCACCACTTTGATTGCCTTGGTAGTTTCCACCACCACCGCCACCTCGTTGGCCTCCTCCAGAACCGCCACTGTTTAACATGGTCATGTTTTCGCAGATAACTTTGAGTTTGCTGCGATTTTGGCCAGATTCTTTATCTTGCCACTGGTCGAGTTGCAGGCGACCTTCTATGAGTACAGGACGACCTTTGGTGAGGTATTCTCCGGCGACTTCTGCTGTACGTCCCCAGACGGTCACGTCTACAAAAGTGGTGTCTTCTTTTTTGGAGTTTGTCTGCTTGTCGAACCATGTTCGATTCACGGCGAGCCCGAGTTCTGTCACCGCACTTCCAGACGGGGTGTACCGAACCTGAGGATCTCGAGTGAGGTTGCCCATCAGAATGACTTTATTGAAACTCGACATGTGTCTGTCTCCTTACTTCGAAGGGTTTCTATTCCTCTTCGTCACTTTTATTTTTGCTGTCTGCACCTTCATCTGAATCGCTTGCTGGTGGTGCCGCTGATTGCGAAATTGAGGCGACGTTAGCATCAAATAATGATTGCGGATGCTTGATGATCATGTGCCGCAAAATATTATCACTCAACTGACATAAGCGGTTCAGTTGAGGATTGTTGGTGGGAGGCATGCGGAACATGACCAGATAATGCAAGCCTTTGCGTTGGTTTTCGATTTCGTACGCCAGTTTTCCTTCTGTCCAAGCACGATGGGCGACGACTTCTGCTTCGCACTTTTCCAGAATTCCCATCAGCTCTTGCGTGACGCCTTCCGAGTCGGAAGCGAATCGACCGCTGTGGATCAGGAACATACCTTCGTAGTAATTTGTTGTCTCAGTTGCTACAGACACTCGTATTCTCCCCGTGTTGGATGGCGAATCAGGGTCTGATCGCCGAGTATGGGATGTTCGGTATAAAATACTAAATTTAGTCAGGTTGGTTGTTAAATTCCGGGAACTTTTAAGGCCCCTCAAAATCTTGAGAGTTGAATCGATTCATACAAGATTCGACCCCCTCCGAAATCCATAATTCGATGCTGTCAGCCGCCGCAACCACAACTTGATCCATTGTGCTGCGTTCTCTGGAAGTGAATCGTCCCAACACGAAGTCGGCAGGATTCATCTGGCCAGGAGGCCGACCGATGCCAATCCGCAATCGGGGAAATTCTTCACTTCCCAGATGACGGATGATATCGTCCAATCCTTTTTGACCTCCGGCAGAACCTTTAGATCGCCAACGGAGTCGGCCAAGTTCGAGATTCATATCGTCACAAAGGACGGTCACATCGGTCAGTTCAGGTTGATAAAAATCAAAACATTTGCGAACGGCTCGTCCGCTTTCATTCATATATGTTTGAGGTGCGAGAAGAATTACCTTTTCGCGACCGATCATTACTTCTGCAATTTCCGAATCATATTTCAGACTCGGTTGAGATGCCGAAAACCTATTGGCGAGTTCGGCTAATACCTCGAAACCAACATTATGCCGAGTTCCTTGGTATTTTTTGCCAGGATTTCCCAGTCCTACGACCAGTTTCATAACCCCGACCTCTTCTACTTAATCAATCCCGGGAACGCCCCGAGCAACGACTGTCATGTTCGCTGCCAGACGTTCTCACTCTTCTCCGCTTGCTTCCTTCTTGTCACCCTCGTCGCCAGTCGCATCAACAGCTTCTGCTTCTTCACCTTCTGGCTCGGCTGCTTTCCGAGGTTCAACAACCTGTACGATCACTTCGTCGGGTCTTGCCTGAGGTTCGATATCCGGGTCGAGGACGAGATCTTCGATGCGAATGGCTTCGCCGAGACCCAGTGTACCAATTCGAATGACGATCGAGCTCGGAATTTTGAACACAGGGCATTTGACCAGCAATGTGTGCATTTGCGTGTCAAGAATGCCACCATTTTCAACTCCCGGAGCATCTCCTTTGATTTCAACAGGGACTTCCACTTCGACTTTTTCGTTCGGATCGACCCGAATCAAGTCAACATGAACAATGTGCCGACCAAAGGTGTCCCATTGGACTTCCTTGAAGACAGCCTTATCGACTTTGCCGTCAATATCGAGGTCAATTGCGATATGTCCGTCACTGACCATCTGGAAAACGTCATCGTGGCCAATCTTGAACGAAACGGCTCCTTCGCCGTGTCCGTAGAGATTTCCCGGGACCATTCCTTCTCGTCGAAGACGCCGACATTCGGCTGTTCCAAGGCGTTCACGTTTCGCGGCAGATAAAATTGTTGCTTCCGACATAGTGGAGATACTCGTTCCAAACTCTGATATAAGCGTGATTTCCGACGATTATCGGAATTTAGTGTCATTCAGATTTTCCGTCTTTATCCGTTGCTCTCTTTAGACAACGAACATCGATCAGCATTCTGAGTCGGGCAAGGATACCGTGAACGAGTGATATCTTCAACTCAACGAAAGAGCTTGTTTTGAGGGAAATGTCGAGTTTTTTTTGTCTGAAAAGCCTCCTGATTCCTGTCGGGCTTCTCAAATGTGTTCTGTGAGGATTCTGAGAGAAATATTGTGGTATCCTCGCTCAATTTTCGCATACTCTGTAAGTGGGACATTCCAGACTGGCCTTCTGCCCTGGGCCGGGCATCATGAAATTTACATAACTACAGAAAATCAATGATGATACGGTCATCGGTAGTCGAGGAAAAAGATGCTATTCGCCGCTTGTCGATCATTGTCTTGCTGCTTATTGTCGTATTGAGTTTGCCTCTCTCTGCGCTCGCATTGGAGGCTCCGAACGAGGGTGCGGCTGCCAAGGATTCTGCGGAGGAAGTCCCAAAAGCGGTCAACCCACTCGGGCGACTCCTCGAAGGAATTCTCAAAAAACCGCAGGGACGCCTCATCCCTAAGCCTGCTCCTGCGGAGAAACCGCAAGACGAAGCAAGCAGTGAGGCACCAGAAAAGCCATCTGCTTCCACTCGAAACATGCGGGATTGGATTGATCGCTGCGCCCCGCACGACTACGCCTTGGAGAAAATGCTGGATAAGGTCGAGCGCAATTTGGAATTGCGAGCCTGGAAGATTGCCGTCGAGCAATTGCAACAGATACTCGACCAACCCAATCAGAGAATCAGTATCAAGCCGGGAGAGTCGCGACTCTCACGAGATGAAATTCAGCGCATCATCTCGGAATTTCCAGCCGAAGCGCGCGAAAGTTATGAACTCCAATTTGGGGCCAACGCCCGGCAATCATTTCGTGAAGCGACACAAAGCGGTCGTCTCTCCGAAATTGCGGATGTTGCATCTCGTTATCTTAATACGGAAGCAGGCCGCGAAGCTGCCGATGTGATGGGGGATACACACTTGGACCGGGGAGAGTGGAGTGCTGCGGCAATCTGGTATCAGCGAATCTTGTCGGTTGATCCCCGCCCGACACGCCCACCGGTCTGGTTTTTGAAAGCGGCCTTGGCATTTCAGAGAGCCGGCCTGGAAGAACGCGCGAAGGAAATGTTGGTGGAGTTAAAGGGCCTCCAGTCATTACCAATCGCGGCCCAACCGACTGACCCTCTGGAATTTTGGAAGCAAATTTCTGTCGAGGAACCAACCGTCACTCCCACTGTTTCGGATTGGCTCCAGTTTCGTGGTGACGAAACTCGCTCTGCGATGAGTCGTGGAGAGTTACCCGTGTTGATCCCGCAATGGGAGATCGCATCGGTTTCTGCCACGTCCGTCAAAGAACAGATTCGAGAGTTATACACCGATCTTCGACGTGCCGGTCAGACCTTATTACCGGTGATACAGCCGGTCGTTGCCAATCATCGATTGTTAGTGCGAACGATGGAAGGCGTGGCGGTCGTGGACTTGGCCTCCGACCCACAAAACAATAGTGATCGTCCCGTTTGGCAAACTCGTCAGAGAAATTCACCCGAGCAGGTTGTGACCGGAATTCTCAATAATCAGCAATCATTGTTGGCCACACCCACCGCTCAACGAGTCTCCGTGATTCCCAAATATCAGGGAGCCACTCCAGAAACACATCCACTAACCGGATTGCTGTTTCGGAATGGTATGTATGGATTGATCAGTGCCGATGAAGACCGTCTCTATTTACCTGAAGAACATGCTTGGCTCTCACAATATCATCCCGGCTACTTCTCCACACGTTCCAACATTGAATCTCGCGATCCACTCAAGCGAGAATGGTCCACCAATCGACTGGTGGCCTATCACCTGAAGACGGGGCGAGTGGCTTGGGAAGTGGGGGGCGAATCTTATGGAGAGCAGTTTGAACTTCCTTTGGCCGGTCACTATTTTTCCGGAGCTCCCCTCGTCAGCCGAGACTCTCTCTATGTCGTAGGTGAGAAAGAGAACGAAATTCGCTTGTTTTGTCTGGAAGCAAAAACGGGCCATCCGCGCTGGAGTACGCTGATCGGTTATTCGCTTCATGAGCCTGCCATTGATTTGGGAAGACGCTGGTGGACTGCACAGCCTGCGATTCGAGATGGGCTGCTGGTTGTCCCCAATACGACAGGTTGGCTGTTGGGAGTTGATCTTTCTTCTCATTCTGTGGTTTGGGAGACTCGATTTGAATCACCTCAAACCGAGAATCAGCAGAGAAGTTCGCGTGGCACTCAAGCTCAAGAAGGGCTCGTGAAACGAGTCGAAATGAACGATCAATGGCATCTCTCTGCACCAGTAATTTTGAGTGATCGCGTATTGCACACACCGCGTGAGAGTCAAAAACTGCTCTGTTTGCGCACCGTCGATGGGAAAGTGTTATGGCAACTCGAGAAGGGAGATCTCCTCGCCTTGATACATGCCGACGAGCGTCAAATATTGTTTGCCACGAAGTACGGATTACAATGTCTCGACAACAAAGCCGCCAAGGTGCTGTGGGAACATCGAGTCAGTGATGGTCTGACCTTATCGGGTTTACCGGCAGTGACGAAAACAGATTTGTATGTGCCGTGGAGTGATGGATCGTTGTCTCAGGTCAGTCGTGCGGATGGGAAGGCTGTGAGGCAGTTGACTCAACATCCCGATGCGCCTCCTTTGGGGAACCTGCGATTCTATAAAAATCTCCTGATTTCTGCCGATGCACTGCGTACTGTCGCCTTTGAGTTAGAGAGTTCATTCCATCAAAAATTGTCCGCTCGCCTCGAACAGAATTCGGAGGATGCCTGGAGCTTGATGCAAAAAGCGCAACTGGAGCAACTCAACAATCGGCCGGAAGAAACTCTCGCGCTGCTTGCGAAGATTGATATCGACTCTCTCTCCCCACACAATCGACAGAGGTCTCAGGAGTTGCGCTACGAATCGTTAGTAACGCTGGTTCGTGCGAACCTCAAAACTTCGGAAGAATATCTGAAACAGCTCCAGCAAAGGGAATTAGATCCTGGTCAGCAACGTGAACTTGGCCAACTGGTGTTGTCTCGCGTTGTCGCGTTAGGACAATACCGCGAAGCCTTCAATCGTTATCTCGATCTTGCCGATCAAGCCGACTTGGAATCATTGGTTCCCGAACTGCCCGGTAGTCAATTTCGGATCCGTTATCTCACGCAGATTACGCGAGGATTAAATGAAATTCTGCGCAATTCACCAGCAGAGATTCGTGCCGAACTCAATCAACAGATTCAATCCATGGCGGAAGCGGTTGCCCCCGATGATCGCCTGGCCGTCAATCGATTGTTGGCTTTATTCTCTGACCACCCGGCGATTGAAAAACTTCGTTTGCAGGTCGGGCATGATGCGGCACAAAAAGGACGATTCAGCGAAGCGGAATACCATTTTCGCCAAGTGCTGAACTCTTCTCTGCGGGCACATGCCGCCGATGCCGCCTTTGCGCTGGATGAACTCTATCAAAGTTTTGGGCGTCATTCGGCCCAGCGACAACACCGCCTGCAACTGAAAGAACTGTTTGAACGATTGGCTTCACCGGAACAACTGTTAGAGCCTGAGGAGGTCGGCGACCCCCAATCAAGTGATTCCGTTGTCGGGAACAAGCCCATTGATCTATCTGACTGGGGAGAATTTTCTCTCAATCTCAACCACCGACCGCTCAGTTATCAGATCGTGAATCAGTATCGATATAAGATGAAAAGCAACCCGATGCCGATGCTAACGGACTATCGATTTGAATATAACAATTCGAGTTCTCGACTGATTTTGCATCCCACATCAAACGAGGGGGAGAGTTGGTCGGTACCGATGCGGTCATCAGATACCATTTCCAATCGGTATCGTGGCTCGGTGAATTCGTTGGGCCACATTATGTTGGTCATTCAATCACGCAATATTACGGCACTCTCGCCAGTGGAAAAGAAGGTTCTATGGACCCGCTCACTACAATCCAATCTCAAGATCACATCGAATAATTCCTACTCCAGTTATGGCAGCAGTATTCCCGCGATGGTCTCAGGGGATCAGTTTCAAACACGATTTAACGCCGTCACACGACAGAAGCAAGATGCCATTATTGCGTTGACCGATGACCTGCTTTGTGTACGTTCCACACGCGAGTTGCAAGCGTTTCACCCACTTACGGGCGAACTTTTGTGGGTGATGGATAAGATTTCTCCCGACACAGAGATTGTTTCCAATCACAGGTCGGTGTATCTGATGGGGGCGACAGATCAAAAACCTTCCATTCAGGTGCGTTTTTCGGACGGCCAGGCAACCCCTCTCAATTCGAAACAGGCCAGTCTCTTGCGATCTTCCATTGCTCTTGTGGGTGACGATGTAATCGTGATGGAGTCGCGAACCTTCCGTACGCTGTTTCTGCAAAACCGGACCGTGATGACAATTCGTCGTGTGAATCTTGAGACCGCACAAACCGTCTGGGAAATTGAAAACAATAGCGACGCATTGATGATGGCGAATTCTGACGGGATCAATTTACTCGACAGAAAGGAAAAAACACTTTCTAAACTCGAGTACGAAACTGGCAAAATCGAACAGATTGCCTCGCTGCGAGAACACATTCCGGGAACTCTGCGGGAAGCGTATGTCATTTCGTCTGAAGGTCAACTTTATCTCGTTCTTAACAGTGGATCGGCGAATGGATATTATCGCAACTATTATCTGAGTTCCGTCGCGGTCAACGGGTCTGTGCATGCGATTGATCCCCACGCCAAGAAAGTTCTCTGGAGTCAGAAGGTCGGCCCGCAACACCTGCTTCTTGATCTTATTGATGATTCTCCGGTATTAATGTTTGCCACACGTATGAATCGACAGATCGGGAAGATCCATCGTTCCGAACAGTCTTTGCTTGTGTTGGACAAAAGAAGTGGACGAGAAATCATCTCGCACAAAAGTCCTTTCAACTCCGATTTTCGCAGCGTGAACCTCAATCATTCCGACCAGCAAATCTCCTTGATGTCGTACAACTCGCGCGTGGTGCTCTCGGCGGTTCCTCCCATGAACGAACCGTTGCAAGCACCTCGCGCCAAAAGCCCGGTGCCGGAGGCCCCTCCTGCGGTATCGACTTTGCCGGATGCGATTACCGCACCTTGATTATTCAATTCGTTCTCGATCAGAAAACCAGCCTGATGCCCACAGTGATTATTCCGACTCCACTTCGTGAGATCACAGGAGATGTCACCGAAATTCAGGTCGATGCGGCCACTGTGGGTGAGGTGATTGACGTGTTGGAAAAAGAATATCCCGGCATTGCCCATCGACTACGTGTTGACGATGAGATCCGTCCTGGACTGGCTGTCGCCGTTGACGGTGCGATGAGCAGTCGTGGTTTGATGCAAAAGCTTACTCCCCACAGCGAAGTTCATTTCCTGCCCGCCATCGGCGGCGGTTGAGAAAGCGTCGGGAGAATGAGGATCGCGGTGGGCGCTCGGATTATGCCATCCTGTTTTTGCCACATTGTATGAGAAACCCCCATTCGTTTGATTCGAGTCATTCGTGGTGACTTCTTTCTTACGTCAGGCACAGTCTGAGCGACAAAGTAATGGCCTCTTGTGCCTGTAACACATGGATAGGCGAGCGATCGGTGGTACCCAGATTGTCGGGTTACGGCTCGCTTCGCTCGGCTAACCCGACCTACACTTTTTTCCTCTGCGCCGCTGCGTGAGAAACCTGTCGGGTGGCTGGGGCGTGATCAGGGTTGCGCGCCAGAAAGAGTTGTTTTCTGTATTGTCTGCGATTTACTTGAATACGAACATGGCCCCAGATGAGAGAGGTTCCCGCTGAATTTTCTGAGGCTATGGATGATCAGACTTCATTGATCGCCCGAGGCTCAACCAAGCGTCATTCTAAATTGACCGGCAGTTGAACTGTCCCATCCCACGTGCTTGCTCGCCCGAGGGCTATGGATCGCTTTGCGTTTCTTCGCCTCTCGGCGGCTTGGCGTCAAAAAGTTGATCGTTCAAACTCATCTTGCCAAACGCGATCTACCAGAGTTAGCGTTCGTGGTTCGCCTGACGGCGAATCGATCTTGGGCAAAAAGGACCAGCCTACCGTTTCAAATTAGCAAGTCCCGATGCTCCTGAGACAACTGTGAGCACTCCGATCCTCGGCATTAACTACATAATTGCCCTTCAAGGAGTTTATCCTTCTCGAAATTGATTTCTAATCGAGAAATCAGCACCTTCAGGCCAATAACTCCTCGACGACGCGACAGGGTTGCCCGTCGAGGAGTGAACGGTCTTGGTTATTGCGCTTGAATGTCAGCTCTTCGTGTCGCATGCCGAACAGATGCAGAAGAGTGGCGTGATAGTCGTTATGCGTCACTGTCCCCGAGATGGCTTTGTGACCAAAGTCGTCGGTCTCTCCGTGGACATAACCGCCTTTGAATCCACCACCGGCCAGCCACATGCTGAAGCCGTGGGTATTGTGATCGCGTCCGATCTTCGCGCGTCCAGCGTCATTCTGAATCACCGGTAAGCGTCCCATTTCTCCACCCCAATGAACAACTGTTTCGTCGAGTAACCCGCGTTGTTTCAAATCTTTTACGAGTGCAGCCGACGGCTTATCCACTTTTTGACAAGAGTTTGGAAGACTCTTGATGATCGATCCGTGATGATCCCAATACTGGTTCTGTGTGAAGACCTGGACATAGCGGACGCCGCGTTCAACTAACCTCCGAGCGATCAAACAACGTTCGCCGTAATCTTTGGTCGCAGGATCATCAATGCCGTACATTTGATGCGTCGCTTTACTCTCTTTGGAAATATCGAGAGCTTCTGTTGCGGAGAGCTGCATCTTGGCGGCAAGTTCATACGTCGAAATGCGAGCCTGTAAATCGTGTTGACCGGGACGAGAGACTAAGTGCCGTTCGTTCAAGCGTTGTAATAACGAAAGAGCTTTGTCCTGCGGTTCTCCTTGCAGATGTTTGGGGGCATCGAGGTTCATAATCCGCGGTTCTTGTGGACGCACAACAGTGCCTTGATATAACGACGGTAGCCAACCATTTGACCAATTTTCCACACCGAGAACCGGTAATTGGCCTGGGTCGATAAGTGCCATGTAAGCGGGTAGATCTCGAGCCTCGGCACCGAGTCCATAAGTCAGCCAACTACCAAGTGTCGGTCGGCCTGCTTGTGATTTGCCCGTGTTTAAAGCATTGATGGATTGTCCATGATTGTTGACACCGGTCTGAGTGCCTCGGACTAATGTGATGTCATCGGCAATCTCTCCAATGTGCGGTATCAATTCCGAGAGTTCCATGCCACATTCTCCCTGTTGAGAGAATTTCCACGGTGACGCGAAAACCTTGGAACTCGCTTGGGCAGCATTATCGTATTTGATTTCTCCCGGAAACGGCTTGCCATCGTACTTCATCATCTCGGGTTTGGGATCAAACAAATCGTGATGACTGGGACCACCTTGCATCCATAACGAAATCATCGCTTTCGCACGAGGTTCAAGATGCGTCTCTTTCGGAAACGTATCAAAGACTAACGGTTCTAGCGGCGGTTTGGAAAAATCATCCGCCGAGACAGCATCGTCGCGAAGCATCTGCGTCAGTGCCAATCCACCCAATGAAAACGAGGAGGAGGCAATAAAGTGACGGCGTGATCCAATGGATGAATTGTTCATATCGTAAATACGAATTTCTAGTTTCTAATTGCTTGACCACTGACTCTTAATCGACATACAAAAACTCATTCGAGCTGAGTAATATCTGGCACAAGCTGGCAATGGCCTGCAATTGAGGGTCGTCTTTTTTCCCAGCGCGATTTTTCAATAGATCGAGTTGTTCGGTCAGAAACTGTTCGGCATCGGCAACCTCCGAATCAGACGGCGTGCGACTATAGATGAGTTTCCACGCTCGATGAATCAGCGTTTTTTGATCATCGCCGGCTTCCGATCTCAATCGACTGGCCAGATGATCTGATTGCTCAAGAACGAACATGCCGTTCATTAGCATTAAGGATTGAGGAGCGACCGTGGAGACAGTTCGCTCTGCACAGTTTGGTTCCATACGAGGACTATCAAATGTCTCCAGAACGGCCAACGGTCGACTGCGTCTCACTTGAACATAAACACTGCGACGAAACTCTTCTCCCTTGAGATCAATTTTTGCTCCCGGACGACCGGCGTTCAGATTCTCTTTACCAATGACCCATTGACCGACAATATCGGCCATCACGGGGATCGGTGGCCCGGACGGCTTTTGATTTATTTTGCCACTAATCGCGAGCACCGTATCCCGTAAGACTTCGGCTTCCAGTCGTTTCATCCGAGCACCACCAAACAATATATTATCGGGATCGACGGCAATCAGTTCCTTATCTGTCAATAACGCTTGACGGTAGGTGGTAGAAAGCATGATTTGCTTGATCATCGCTTTCATGTTCCAGCCAGTCGTCACGAATTCATCAGCCAGCCAATCCAACAACTCGGGATGCGTGGGAGCTGCACCGAGTTTCCCGAAGTCTCCCGGTGTATCGACAATACCGCGTCCAGTGAGGTGCAACCAGATTCGATTGACCATCACTCGCGAAGTAAGAGGATGTTTGCCGTTGGTGATATATTTTGCATAAGCCAGACGGCGACCAGTCGTCGGTAATTCGGGATTATTCTGGGGAATCGGCTGTTTGTCGACGGGATCAGTGAGTGTCGCTTCCTGCAAAACCGTCAAGCCACTCGGTTGGACTTCTTCTTTCGGTTGCTCGTGATCGCCCCGGTAAAAAACAAACGACGCGGGAACCTTGCCCGGTGTTTCAGTCAATGCTCGAAGAAATTCCTGTTGCGGCTTCTTCGCACGAATCGCACTCGCATCGGCAGCCATCTTCTTCAATTCGTCGGCCGCTTTTTTGTCATACAGATACAGAGAACCTGCTGAAACATTCAGGCTCGGATACTTTTTGAGAATTTTTTCCTGTTCGGCAGTGCGTTCTTTCGCAGTCGTCTCGCGAGCCGTTTTGGCCAGCGGTTGTTCGTCTTCAGGCAGCTTGGCGAGTTCCTGTTGAAAGACTCGCTCAATGTGCTCGTTCTGAATTTTAATCCGCTCGGCATCAATCACCTTCGCCTCTTTCTCTAACTCAGCAGCCTCGGCACTGTCAGCCTCGGTGTAGAGAGAAATTTGACGTTGAGCCGGTTTCTTCCATTCTTTCCAGTTGAAGGCGGGTTCGAAGACGGCTCGCAAGCGGTAATAATCGGCTTGAGGAATCGGATCGTAGCGATGTTCGTGACATTGAGCACAATTGACCGTCAATCCGAGAATGGACGAACCGACGATCTGCATCGTGTCGGCAATCACCTGATTGCGAGCCAGGTTTTGATCAATACCACCTGCGATCGTGCCATCGGGAGCCATTCGTAAAAACCCGGTGGCTGTTAGATTGGCGATTTCCTCTTCCGTCAATTCTTTGTGAGGCTGTTCGACGAGTTCATCACCGGCAAGTTGCTCGGTCAAAAACTGATCGTACGGTTTGTTGTCGTTGAAGGCTTTTATCACATAGTCGCGATACTTCCACGACCACTTCCGCTCGGGGTCGGTATTACTAACGCCTTCGGAATCAGCATAGCCGGCAACATCCAGCCAGTGACGCCCCCAACGCTCACCGAATCGACTATCGGCAAGCAGTCTGTCAACCAGTCGTTCCCATGCCTGTGGTTCGGCATCGTTTCCAAAATCATGAACCTGCTCGGGAGTTGGCAGAATTCCTAACAGATCAATATAAGCACGACGGATCAACGTCTTTCGGTCAGCATCGGCAGAGAATGAGAAGCCCTTCGATTCAAGTGGACTCAAAATGAAGTTGTCCAGCGGCGAACGGACACGGTCGGCATGTTTGACTTGGGGAGCATCAGGACGGATAACTGGCTGGAACGACCACCAACTGCGGTCTTCCTCGGTGATCAGCATGCCGCGAGCCACTTCGGTGGGTTCTGAACGTAACGTCGGTGCCCCGGCTTTGATCCATTTTTCCAGGAGAGTGATTTGTTTGTCGGTGAGCGGATGACCGGAACCCTCGGGGGGCATCTCGGCATTCTTCACGCGGTCGAGAAGATAACTTTCTGCCAAATTGCCCGGCACAATCGCAGCCCCAGAATCCCCTCCGACGATCAGCAATCGACGTAGACGAACATCGAGACCGCCGCTGAGTTCTTCTTCCTCACCGTGACACTGCGCACACGCCGCTTTGAACATGGGGCGAATATCGCGTTCAAACGAGACCTCGGCATCAGGCTGAATTTTTTCAAGTAGAATTTTTTCTGTGGGTGCGTCTTCCGCCTGCATTGCGAACGGAAACGCAAAGATGCAGAAAAGAAACAGGAAGTTCATTAATCGGTGGGACATAGAGTGCTTTCCATCAGGAAGGAAAGGCGAGGCAATTCATCAACTATTATAGATATATCGGACAGAATTGCACGAATTATGTTGGGGAATCAGTCGATTTCAGGAGGATTGCATCGGGCGCCCAAGCTGAAACACGGATAAAACCGACAAAATGGATTTTCACGAATCAAGGTTCGACTATAGAGAGGAATCCGAACTCGCGAATCTGCGTCAACTTGAACTCATTGGAAGGATGTCCGCGATTAACGCACGATCTCATTCTCGAACACTTCCTGCAATTGCTGACGGGCGGCGTTGGCTTCGTCGCCTCCCTGCCCCGGCATGATAGCGGCCTTCTCGCGGACATCGTTTTGCATGTCGAACAACCGGCCATCGTAATAGAGTTTCCAGCGCGTCGTCCGCACCCAAGCCGTGTTCTTTTTGGTCGAGCTGGCATCAAATGTACGGCCTTGAGCGAAGACCCAATCTCGGGCAGTATCGACTTCTCCTTTGAGCACGGGAATGAAACTGCTTCCTTCCACGTGCCAAGAGGAAGGAACTGCCTGCCCCATCGCATCGGCGATTGTCGGCAGATAATCGACCATATCTACCAACGCATGAGTGGTCTTCCCCGGCTTGATCACCGTCGGCCAACGAACTAAAAGCGGCATGCGCGTTCCCGTGTCGTAGAGAGATGTCTTACCACCTTGCAACATCTCGCCGTTGATCTTGGAAAAGAGCGGCTTGCGAATGTACTTGCCATTTTCGTGATGAGTGAGTTCTTTCATCGGCGTGCCGTTGTCACCAGTAAAGATCACCAGTGTCCCTTCACGAAGCTTCAGTTGATCGAGAGCATCCAGCAATCGTCCGACCTGACGATCCATTTCGATTGCCATCTCTGAGTAACTATCGAATCGATCTTTACCGGGGGCATAGGGAACGGGTTCTTTCAGATCATCGGTGACATCGTGGCAAAGTGCCATGGAGTAATACGCAAAGAAGGGTTGATCACGGTTTTCGGTCATGAAGTCGATGAGAAACTGCGTGTAAAGATCGGGGCCGTACTCTTTTTCGATGCCGTCCCACAATTGGCCGTTCTTCCAAATATAAGGATCGTAGTAACGTGGACCTTCGTGCCAACCAAACAGAGCCGACTGATCGAAGCCACAGCGTGAGGGACTTTGTCGATCTTTGCCTTGTAGCGCCAATTGCCACTTCCCAGAGATTGCCGTTTTGTAGCCAGCCTTTTTGGCAATCTGTCCGATCGTTTCGTTTTCCTGATCTTTGGGAAAGCTACCCCATTTCGGATGAACGAGACGAAATGGGTATTGCCCCGTCATGAGCGCGATGCGCGTGGGATGACAGGCCGGCATCGCATAGCCATGCTGAAAGAGCATTCCCTCGGCAGCCAATTTGTCGAGACGAGGAGTCGGATACGACTCACCGCCGTAACAACCGAGCACTTCCTGACCGACATCGTCGGCCAGGATCAGTAAAATATTAGGTTTCTTGCCTGCGAAACTTGCGCTGGTCAGAATCAGGACAGAAAAGAACAGAACAATTTTGGTGATCAGCGTTCGAGGCATGAAGGGCTCGCTTTCGATGAATGAGTCAGGCCAGTTCGACCTTCATCGGAACACGCGGTCCCATCGACATCAACGGTAAAATATCATCCCGGACACGTCCAATAGGAATTCCCGGATTGGCCATTCTGGGTTCAGTCCCTTGAGAGACAGGTGTGGGACCAAAGAAAATGCAAAACGCATTGCCGGCTTCCCAGAAACCAAGTTCTCCGACCGAAAAAACATCCCGTTTTGGCGTTTCGTCGCCGTTGGAATGGACATCGACCGAGAAATAATATTCGTCGCCCCAGCGACTGGCAGAGCTATCAAAAGGCAATGCAGCGACAATCGCTTGTGCGGTGAGAGTATCGTTCAGCTCGGCAGTGAGTGACTCGTTGCCTGCTGTGATCTTAATGGCTGTCGGCATAAATAGTGGTCTTTCCTGAAAAAACCGGAAAGTCCATTGTAACAAAATGTTGACAACTTCGCACTCGTGAGAGGGTCTGCTTCCCTCTAGGATTTCAGATTCGATTGCCTTACCCTGAAAGCAAGAAAATCATCGATCCACTCTCGGAGCCTCGCCCTATGTCCCGTCTCTGCCTCACTTTGAATCTGTTGATGTTGCCGGTGACGCACCTGGCAGGCGAGCAGAAATTACTTAATACGTACCGTGGAGTCATCGAACATTGGGGAACCATTTAACGCAGGTAGTTTGGTTGTGATCTACGAGATATCACAATTCGTCGAAGAAAATCCTGAACATCGCAAGATGAAGAAAAGAATTTTTGGCGCTGTCTCATGTAAAATCACGACTCTCTCGCAGCGCAAAAGAGTCGTGATTGTGAGTAGATTTTAACAAGCAGCGTTAGTGCCTCAATTTGTCAGTTTGAATTCCATATCTGCTCACGACTCTACAGTCGCAGTGAGTTCAGTCTGGCTGTTGTACTTCGGAGGGATATATGACTCCATCACGGGAACTTGAGGATCATCTGGACCGCCGGGGCCCGGCTTCATCTCCCCCGTTTTGCGAGTCGCCGAGATGCGAACTTTGTAGTTCCCCTCGGGGACATTGGCTGAGAAAGAACCGTCTGTGATCTCTCCGCTAAATCCTTGAATGTCAGAGCTCTCACTGAGAAAGAAAATTTCTCCATTTGTGACTGGCTCGTCGTTGAAGGTCACCTTTCCAGAAACAGAAACCCCTTCTCCCGATCCACCGCACCCTACCAGAAACGTAGTCAGTAAAATTATCAGATATTTCTCAAGCAGTCGCATGACTCATCCTGTTCTTCAATGAATGTGGAGATGGAAAAAAAGCCCCGAGAGATGTCTGCCAAGAAAACTCTCAGGACTCGAATGGATGCTAAAGATCAGAATTCCCCGATCACTTCACCTCCAGAAACTGTTGCCAGTGCTCGCCAAGTCGTCAGGTCGATATTGTCGGAAACAAAACGAACAGCTCCGTCACCCATCAGCACTCGCACACCACCGGTGTGTTGCGACCGGGCAGAGTTCCAACGACGCCCACCAGGACTCAAACCAATGACTGAGTCACCATCGTTGCCTGAGGCACAGGGCGAGTTGGGGAATGTTTTACTCTTACAACTGTAGACATAGTCGGGAATTTCAGTGTTCGGTGGAAGTGCCGCCGAGAATCCATAGGAACCGTGCGGAGCTCCCCCCCAATGTCCGCCCATTGCTCCCCAACTTGCTCCCGTCGTTCCGCGAATCACCGTCTCGGAAGCCATCAGAGTATTGGATGACCCATCGGTCATGTCACGAAATTTCGAGTCGGAGTTTGTAGAAAAAAGCCCGCCGGTAGCAGTCGTCACAACGCTCTCAGGCAATCCGTCCGCGTTCACTCGAGAACCGGCACAGACTCCATAACTGGCTTGAAGTCCGTTATCAGTTCCTCCACCACCAAACGCCGGAGTCGATGGATCCGAGGGACACATCATGGAAGAAATCACCGCACCTTGGATCGTTTTTGGCATGTAAAATACATATTGATTAGGATCAGCTGAATACTGATTGTACAACGGTGCCTGATCGATGAATGGCAACACCATCTGGAACCAAGACTGCCGACGATGAGTTTGCCCAGTCGCTTCTGACATCCAACCAAATGGGAACATTTGATGGGTATCGTGATAGTTGTGCATTGCTAATCCAAGTTGCTTCAAATTGTTTTTACAACTCGACCGTCGTGCCGCTTCTATTGCTTGTTGAACAGCCGGCAACAGTAAGGCAACAAGAACGGCGATGATGGCGATCACTACGAGCAGTTCGATCAACGTAAATCCAGCCTGTTTTTTTCTGGTGGTACTCATGAATAACCTTATATAATTCGAAAAAACGGTTTTGGTGGAGAGTGCGGGCAACTTCTCAGACCAAGGTGGGATAGTCAGGTAGGTGTTGAGACCCGATAAGGGGGTCCAACCATGGATGCTGGAAAGCTAACATCCATTTACTGTGTCAAACTGAATCAAGAGCCGGACCACCTCAGTTTCAATATGCACTTTAATAATTCATAGATAGTCTGAAACATAATCATTCAGATTTTGTGCATCCCGTTTTTCAGGACGAACGCCCGATCAGAACTCAGCATCAAGTGTCTATCAACCCAGCACTAAAAAATTGAAATGCTCATCAATTCAGCACTCTTTCTTAACAACCGACCCGCACAGATTGAGTGATGATCGTGGAATAGCATATGATCTTCTTTCCCACCTGCCAGCACATAGGCCATGAATTCCAGAATCTCTTAGTGGGGCTGAAGCCAAGGCGAAACAGCTCTCAAATCAGAGAGTCTAAAATTCATGGCGATTCGTATTGAATCAGGTTATCGTGGCGTTTTGCTGAAAATCCGCACACACACAATTGGAGACGAACCCCAATGCGTTTCGCCCTGCTCGTTGTCTTGTTGGCAGTATCTCTCACCACGCAATCTTACGCCGAAGATCGCAGCACCACATCTGCAGACAACGCTCGACCAAACATTATTCTCATCATGTCAGACGACATGGGCTATTCGGACATTGGCTGTTACGGCAGTGAAATCGACACACCCAACCTGAACCGCCTCGCCTCCAACGGTCTGCGATTTACACAATTCTACAACACAGGCCGGTGTTGCCCGACACGCGCCTCACTGTTGACGGGTGTGTATCCGCATCAAGCTGGTATTGGCCACATGATGAATGACCGCGGTCACGATGGATACCGGGGAGACCTCAACAAGCAAACCGTGACCATCGCCGAAGTCCTCAAGAACTCCGGCTATTCCACCTACATGTCGGGGAAGTGGCACGTCACCAAACATACCGCCAACGATGGCCCCAAATTCAACTGGCCACAACAACGCGGCTTCGAGAACTTCTATGGCACCATTCACGGAGCAGGCAGCTTCTACGATCCCAACAGTCTCACTCGTGGCAATGAATGGGTTTCACCTCATAACGATCCAAAATACAAACCAGATACCTACTATTATACCGATGCCATCAGCGATAACGCGTCAATGTTCATCAACGAACATTATCAGCAAGAAGCTGAGAAGCCGTTCTTCATGTACGTCGCCTACACGGCGGCTCATTGGCCAATGCACGCTTTGCCTCAAGACATTGCCAAGTATAAAGGGAAGTACGACGAAGGTTACGCCGCCATCCGCAAATCGCGTTACGAACGAATGAAGAAGTTGGGGTTAATCAAACCCGAATGGAAATTGACGCCGCAAGCGTGGGACTGGGGACACGTTGAAGAAGAAGACTGGGAAATCCGCTGCATGGAAGTCTACGCGGCGATGATTGACAACATGGATCAAGGCATTGGTCGCATCGTCAACACACTCGAACAACATCAGCAACTTGACAACACATTGATTCTCTTCTTCCAAGATAACGGCGGTTGCGCGGAAGGACTGGGGCGCAAACCGCGAAACAATCTTCTCACACGCCCCGACAAGCCGACACTCGCAGAGATGAAACCGACCGACTTCCAGACCGACATGATCCCCAACCAGACTCGTGATGGCTATCCAACGGTTCTCGGTCCCGGAGCAATGCCCGGACCAGACGGAACCTACATCGCATACGGTGAAGGTTGGGCAAATGTCTCCAACACTCCCTTCCGAATGTATAAACATTATGTCCATGAAGGCGGCATCTCAACACCGTTGATCGCCCACTGGCCCAAGACAATCACTCGCCACGGTGAGTTCGAAGAAACACCCAGCCATCTGATTGACCTGATGGCGACCTGCGTCGATGTTTCAAAAGCTGAATACCCCAAGACGTTCAAAGGCGAAGCAATCAAGCCGATGGAAGGTCGCAGTCTGGGCCACGCATTTGTCGGCAAGCACGTCGAGCGCGAAGCAATCTATTGGGAACACGAGGGGAACCGGGCAATTCGTGTGGATGACTGGAAGCTGGTCGCTCGTAGCAAGAATGGCAAATGGGAATTGTACAACCTTGCCGAAGATCGCAGTGAATTGAACGACCTCGCAGGAACTCAACCCGCACGTGCCAACGAACTCGCCGAGATGTGGCAAACATGGGCCGCTCGTGCCAATGTTTTGCCGGTTGACCCACAAGCGGAACCGAAACTAAAAAAGAACAAGAAGAAATTCAAACTCTCACACGGTGATGACCTGAATCGTGAGAATGCACCGTATGTCGAAAAGCGAGGCTTCATCGTATTGGCCAATATCGAGATGGACGGAAACAATGGTGTCATCATGGCTCAAGGAGGAACGTCTGCCGGCTGGTCACTCTACCTGAAAGAAGGCAAATTAACGTTCAGCATTCGACGTGGTGGTAAGATGCATTCCGTCACTTCGCCCAAACCGTTATCCAATACCACAGGCACGGTGTCTATGAGTCTGGAAATAAATGGACGTGTTCGTTTGGGATTTAACAGCGACACGATTGCCGATGGGCAAACAGGATTGGTTGATGTCATGCCATTGGATGGATTACAGGTTGGCTCCGATCTTCTTGGTGCAGTGGGCAATTATAAAGCTCCCTTTGCACTCGAAGGAAAAGTCACGCAGGGTCACGTGATCTTTGCTGACTGAAATGAAACAACAAGTGCGAGGAAACTCACGATGAATCTTTCCATTCCCTCACTCATTGTCCTGCTGACAGTTTGTGTCTCTCAATCCCAACTCCAGGCACAACCTGTGTTTGAAGAAGGGAACGCGGTTCCATTCGAAATCTGTTCGCATCCGCAGGCAACACCAATCTCAGGTCTGGCCTCCTACAAATTTCTGGGCGGTAATTTCAAGCAACGCAATATTTTATTCGTCACAAAAAAGATCCCCGCGCATCGGAAACGCATTCAAAGTGCTCAGAACTGGTATGCACAAGATG